>DMZI01000067.1:4360-63031 GCA_003485325.1 Desulfotomaculum sp. | reverse complement strand
GTTTGTAACTGGAAATTATCTAACTTAAACCTCACAAAAATTATTATACGAGGAGTAATTAAAATGCGCAGTGATATGATTAAAAACGGCCTTGAGAAAGCGCCGCACCGTTCGCTTTTAAATGCCCTCGGCTTTGTCAGCGAGGAACTCGACCGCCCGATGATCGGTGTGGTCAATTCCTTTAACGAGATTGTGCCCGGACATATGCACCTGAATGATCTTACGGACTGCGTCAAAGCCGGGATCAGGCTTGCCGGCGGAACTCCTGTTGAATTTCCCTGCATAGCTGTATGCGACGGCATTGCCATGAACCACAGCGGAATGAAATATTCCCTGGCCAGCCGCGAGCTGATTGCCGATTCTATTGAAGTAATGGCTCAGGCCCACCAGTTTGACGGACTGGTTATGGTTACTGCCTGTGACAAAATAGTCCCCGGGATGCTGATGGCGGCAGCGCGCCTGGACATTCCGTCAATTGTTGTCAGCGGCGGGCCGATGATGGCCGGACGTTATCAGGGGCGGGATATCTCCCTGAGCAATGTTTTTGAAGCCGTGGGCGCCGTCAGGTCGGGGAAAATGACTGATGATGAGCTTGCCGAGATTGAAGAGTCGGCCTGTCCCGGCTGCGGATCATGCGCCGGGATGTTTACTGCAAACTCAATGAATTGCCTTACGGAGGCGCTTGGCATAGCCCTGCCGGGCAACGGCACTGTCCCGGCTGTTTCATCCGCCAGGAGAAGGCTGGCTAAACTGACGGGTATAAGGATAGTTTACCTGGTTAATGAGGACATCCGCCCCTCGATGATCTTAACCGAGCATGCTTTTGAAAACGGCCTGACGGTTGACATGGCGCTGGGCTGTTCGACAAACACGGTCCTGCACCTTCCGGCTATAGCCCTGGAAGCCGGAATTAAGATTGACCTTGACAAAGTGAACGAGCTTAACAAGAAAACTCCCAACCTGTGCCGTTTAAGCCCGGTAGGCCCTCATTTCATGCAGGACCTTGACGAGGCGGGCGGCATTCCCGCCGTAATGAACGAACTGGCTAAAAAAGGCCTTTTGAGCCTTGATGCCAGAACCGTTTCCGGGACTGTGGGAGAGCAGATTAAAGGAAGGCAGGTATACCGCAGGGATGTTATCCGCAGTGTGGAAGAACCGTACAGCCCCGACGGAGGAGTTGCTGTTTTAATAGGGAACCTGGCGCCGCAGGGCGCAGTGGTTAAAAAATCCGGTGTTGACGAACAGATGCTCAAACACCAGGGCCCGGCGAGGGTCTTTGATTCGGAAGAAGAAGCCTTCAAGGGCATTACCTCCGGTACTATCCGCAAGGGAGACGTGGTCATTATCCGGTATGAAGGCCCCAGGGGCGGGCCGGGAATGCGCGAGATGCTCACCCCTACCGCCACGATTGCAGGAATGGGCCTGGACAGGGACGTTGCCCTGCTCACCGACGGCCGTTTCTCGGGAGCTACCCGGGGCGCCTCGATCGGCCACATCGCCCCTGAAGCATCGCTTGGCGGCCCTCTGGCTATAGTCAGGGACGGGGATATAATTGACATCGACATTCCGGGGGGCAGATTAAACGTTCTGCTGTCCGATGAGGAAATTAAAAACCGCATTACAGGCTGGAGCCCGCCTGAGCCAAGGATAACAAAAGGTTACCTGGCAAGGTACATACGATTGGTCGGCCCGGCTTCGGAGGGCGCCGTTGTTAAATAAATAAAGCAAAATTGTGAAGGCAAAAGACCTGGAGGTTTTTAGTAAATGAAGAGAACCGGAGCCAATATTCTTTTAGAAAGCTTACGGGAAGAGGGAGTAGATACAATCTTCGGTTATCCGGGGGGCAGCGTCCTGCCTATCTACGACGCCATTTTTGATTCCGACATCCGGCACATCCTGACCAGACATGAACAGGGCGCCGTACACGCAGCCGACGGGTATGCACGCGCCAGCGGCCGGCCGGGTGTATGCCTGGCCACTTCCGGACCCGGGGCAACCAATCTGGTTACCGGGATTGCGAACGCATATATGGATTCTGTCCCCATCATAGCCCTGACAGGTCAGGTAGTCACTTCCCAGTTGGGCAAGGATTCATTCCAGGAAGCGGATATTGTAGGGATTACATTGCCCATAACGAAACACAGTTATCTGGTTAAAAACGCAAAGGATCTAACCAAGGTGGTCAAAGAGGCGTTCCATATTGCCACAACAGGCAGGCCCGGGCCGGTGCTGATCGATATACCCCGGGATGTTTCCGCCGCTCTCGTGGAACCTGAAGAAGAAAGCCCCCTTAACCTGCCGGGATATAACCTGCCGGACGTGCCTTCCAAAAATAGGCTGGAAGAGGCAGTCCGTGTGATCATGGCCTCCAAACGCCCGGTCATCTATGCCGGAGGAGGGGTTGTTAATTCCGGCGCTTTCATGGAACTTCAGCAGTTTGCTGAAAAGATCATAGCTCCGGTGACGATGACTTTGATGGGGCTTTCCGGATTTCCGGGAAGGCATCCCCTGGCGTTGGGAATGCTGGGTATGCACGGGAGCAAATATGCAAATTACGCTGTCTGCAGCTGTGATTTGCTGATTGCCGTAGGAGTGCGTTTTGACGACAGGGTAACGGGAAAGCTGGAACGGTTTGTCCCGGAAGCCAAGGTAATTCACATTGATATAGACCCTGCTGAAATCGGGAAAAATGTGAAAGTTGACATTCCGCTTGTGGGAGATGTTAAAAACTCACTGGCGGAACTGATCAAACGTTTAAAGGCAAAGCCTTCCGGCGCCTGGCAGGATCAGGTGCAGAACTGGAAAAAGGAATATCCCCTGACCTTTGAAGAAAACGAAGAAGGCAAGCTTAAACCTCAGTTTGTAATCAGAGAGATTTACCGCGCGGGCCAGGACCGGGCAAGGATAGTCACTGATGTGGGGCAGCACCAGATGTGGTCCGCTCATTATTACGACTATACCCGGCCGCGTTCTTTTATTTCTTCCGGAGGGCTCGGAACGATGGGCTTCGGGCTTCCTGCAGCCATCGGGGTTCAGGTTGCCTGTCCCGATGAGCTGGTCTTTAACATTGCCGGTGATGGAAGCATTCAGATGAACATACAGGAACTGGCCACGGCGGTTAACAATAATCTTCCTATTAAAATAGCTATTTTAAACAACGGTTACCTGGGGATGGTCAGGCAGTGGCAGGAGCTTTTTTACAACCACAGGTATTCACAAACAGAGCTGATTAACCCGGATTTCACCAAGATTGCCGAGGCGTACGGCGCCGTGGGGATGCGGATAGAGAGGCAGAAGGACGTGGCCCCTGCGCTTTTAGAAGCTCTGGCGGTAAAAAAACCGGTTGTAATGGACTTTTTGGTTGAACGTGAGGAAAATGTAATGCCGATGGTGCCTCCCGGTGAGCCCCTGGACAAGATGCTGGGATAAGAGGAGATTATTTTAGATGAAACATACGCTTTCTGTTATGGTTGAGAATCAGCCCGGTGTCCTGGCCAGGGTTGCGGGACTTTTCAGCCGCCGGGGATTTAACATTGACAGCCTGGCCGTGGGGCAGACGGAAAATCCGGCTGTTTCGCGCATGACCATAGTTGTTGAGGGCGACGACCGGATTGTGGAGCAGGTAACCAAGCAGCTTCATAAACTTATCGACGTAATCAAAGTCGGTGACATCACCGCTGAAAAATATGTTGACAGGGAACTGGTTATGGTCAAAGTGAACGCCGATGCCGGCCAGCGCGGCGAGATAATGCTTATCGCGGACATCTTCCGCGCACGCGTCATAGATTTCGGACGCCGAACGCTTACCCTGGAATGCACCGGCGATGAGGGAAAAATAACAGCATTTGAGGAATCCCTGCGGCCATACGGGATCAAGGAAATGGTCCGGACGGGGAAAGTGGCCATGTTAAGGGGCACCAGGTTTACCAGTGTGGAAAATTCGGGATTAGACCAGGATGTTGAATAAAGATTAAGGAGAGGCCTTTATTGGAAATTACCGCCGCCCAGGCCCTGGTTCGCTGCCTGGAAAAGGAAAACATAGAAATTATTTTCGGTATCCCGGGGGCAGCCATAGCCCCGGTGTATGACGCCCTGTACAATTCAAAGATCAAACACGTCCTGGTGAGGCACGAGCAGGGCGCGGTTCACGCCGCGGACGGCTATGCCCGGGCGACCGGCAGGGTTGGTGTCTGCATGGCCACTTCCGGACCCGGGGCAACAAATTTAGTAACCGGAATAGCCAATGCTTATATGGATTCGGTGCCCATGGTCGTGATCACCGGCCAGGTGAACACCGAACGGGTCGGAACCGACGCGTTTCAGGAAGTGGATACTACAGGGATAACAATTCCGATCACCAAGCATAATTTTTTGCTCAAAGACCCGGCGCAACTGGGTGAAACAGTCAAGAAAGCTTTTTATATAGCGTCAACCGGCCGTCCCGGACCGGTATTGATCGACCTGCCCGGAGATGTGACAAGTTCAAAGATTAAGTTCAAGTATCCCGAAAACGTTAAACTGCGCGGTTACAAGCCGACCTACCGGGGTCACCCGAATATGATCAAAGAGGCAGCAAGACTGATCGACAAGGCCCAGCGGCCTGTCATTTACGCGGGGGGAGGAATTCTTAACTCTTCCGCCTGCGGTGAATTGAAACAACTCGCCGAAACAATTGACGCGCCTGTGACCAACACCTTTATGGGCCTGTCCAGTTTTCCGGGAGATCACCCGCTTTACCTGGGTATGCTGGGACTGCACGGCACACGCTACGCAAATATGGCAATCACGGAATGCGATTTGCTGATTGCCCTCGGCGCGCGTTTTGACGATCGCGTCACGGGCAGGATTTCCGCTTTTGCGCCCGGGGCAAGGATAATCCATATTGATATCGACCCGGCTGAAATAGGAAAAAACGTAAAAGTCAACCTTCCCATCGTGGGCGACGTTAAACAAATATTGCAGGCGCTGCTGACTCAGGTTAAAAAGACAGAGCGTCCGGAATGGCACAGGCGGATTCTGGAACTAAAAGATAATTACCCGATGCGCTACAGCCGCGAAGGGGGGTTGAAACCCCAGTTTATTATCGAGCGGCTCTATGCGGAAACAGACGGGGATTCCCTGGTGGTTACCGACGTGGGCCAGCACCAGATGTGGGTTGCGCAGTATTACCGGTTCAAAAACCCCCGCATGCTGATTTCTTCCGGCGGCCTGGGCACAATGGGTTTTGGGCTTCCCGCCGCTGTAGGCGCCCAGTTGGGCATCCCGGGGCAGCAGGTCATTCTGATCACGGGAGACGGCAGTTTTCAGATGACTATCCAGGAACTGTCCACGGTCAAAGAACAGAAACTGCCCATAAAGATATTTATCTTAAACAATCAGAAACTTGGTATGGTCCGGCAGTTCCAGCAGGTTTATTACGAAGGAAGGTACATGGCGGTGGATTTCCTTTTCCACCCCGATTTCGAACTTTTAGCCCGGGCATATGGAATCGACGGTTTTACCATCCGCAGCGAGGAGGATGCCGTCAGCATGCTGCCCGGGATATTGGAGTCCCCCGGCCCCGCCCTGGTGAACTGCCTGGTTTACCCCGGAGAAAACGTTTCACCGATGGTGCCGGCCGGGAGAGGTATCGATGAAGCAATTGAATTTGCCGAGGGAGAGAATACACTATGAGCATGACAATCACGGAAAAGATTCTGGCTGCCCATGCGCAGAAGGAAAAGGTGAGCCCGGGAGAACTGATCAACGTCCGGATAGACCTGGCGCTGGGCAATGATATTACGGCTCCGCTGGCCATCCAGGAGTTTGAAAAAATCGGCATGTCCGGTGTTTTTGACCCGGAAAGGGTCGTCCTTGTACCGGACCACTTCGTGCCCAACAAGGACATCAAGTCCGCCGAACAGGCCAAAATGCTGAGGGAGTTTGCATCCCGACAGAAGCTGACCAACTACTTTGAGGCGGGCAGGATGGGGATAGAACACTGCCTGCTTCCGGAAGAAGGGCTGGTCGGACCGGGCGACGTGGTTATCGGGGCCGATTCGCACACCTGCACATACGGCGCCCTGGGGGCTTTTTCAACAGGCGTGGGCAGCACTGATCTTGCAGCGGCAATGGCCTCGGGGGAGATCTGGCTGAAAGTTCCGGAATCGATCAAGCTGATCTACAATGGCGATCTGCCCCGCTGGGTCAGCGGCAAAGATCTGATTCTGCTCGCCATCGGCGATCTCGGTGTTGACGGCGCCGCCTACCAGGCGCTGGAATTTACAGGCCCCGTAATCAACAGGCTGTCCATGGACAGCAGGTTTACGGCGGCAAATATGGCTATTGAAGCGGGGGCCAAGAACGGCATCTTTCCCCCGGATGAGATAACAAATGAATATGTAGAAGGTCGCTCAAAAAGACCTTATACTTTTTACAGCAGCGACCCTGACGCCCGGTATAAGGGGACGCGCGAGTACGACGTCAGCGGGATGGAGCCGCTGGTAGCCTTTCCCCACCTGCCTGAAAAGGTTCATCCGGTAAGCCAGGCGGGCCACATCAAGATCGACCAGGTCGTCATCGGCTCCTGCACGAACGGGCGCCTGGAAGACCTGCGCTTAGCAGCCGGCCTGATCAGGGGGAAGAAAGTGCATCCGGAAGTAAGGCTGATTGTCATACCAGGCACGCAGAAAATTTACCTGCAGTCGCTGCGGGAAGGCCTGATTGAGGACTTCGTGGAAGCCGGGGCGGTTTTCAGCACTCCAACCTGCGGGCCCTGCTTAGGAGGTCATATGGGCATTCTGGCCAAAGGGGAGCGCTGCCTAGCGACTACAAACCGCAACTTTGTGGGCAGGATGGGCGACCGGGAGAGCGAGGTTTACTTATGCAACCCCGCGGTTGCGGCTGCTTCCGCTATAGCCGGATATATTGTTGGGCCCAAGGAGGTTATCAAATGAAATTTCAAGGGAAGGCTTGGAGATTCGGCGACGATATCGACACTGACGCCATCATCCCGGCGCGTTATCTAAATACTTCGGATCCCGCCGAACTTGCCCTGCACTGCATGGAGGACGCTGATCCGCAGTTTTCTTCCAAAGTCAGCAAAGGGGATATTATAGTAGCCGGCAAAAATTTCGGAAGCGGCAGTTCGCGTGAACATGCTCCCCTGGCAATTAAGACTTCCGGGGTAAGTTGTGTGATTGCGAGCTCTTTTGCCCGTATTTTTTACCGGAACGCTTTTAATATAGGGCTGCTTATTCTCGAATCACCGGACGCCGCCGTCAATATACGGCAGGGAGACCTTGTGGAAGTGGACACTGACCAGGGGGTTATCAAAAACCTGACCAGCTCAAAGGACTACAAGTTTATCCCGGTGCCGCCTTTCATGCAGCAAATTATTGCCGCCGGCGGCCTGATTAATTACCTGAAGTTAAGGAAGGAGCATTAATGGTGTACAAAATAGCTGTTTTACCCGGAGACGGAATAGGGCCGGAAGTGACGGTTCAGGCCGTAAAGGTCCTCAAGGCCGCAGGGCGGCGCTTCGGACTGGAATTTGATCTTCATGAGGGATATATTGGAGGGGCTGCTTATGATGCCACAGGTCATCCCCTGCCGCCGGAAACAATGGAACTCTGCCAGCAAAGCGACGCTATCTTACTGGGTGCCATAGGGGGACCAAAGTGGGATAACCTTCCCGTACACCTGCGTCCGGAAGCGGGGGCGCTGCTCCCTTTGCGCAAAGCTTTAAATGCCTACGCCAACCTGCGCCCGGCAATGATTTTTCCAGCCCTGACGGACGCTTCCACGTTAAAGCGCGAGGTAGTCGAGGGGCTGGACCTTCTGGTGGTCAGGGAACTTACCGGAGGCATCTACTTTGGCGAAAAGAAGCGGGAATCAATCCCGGGCGGTGAGCGGGCCACGGATACTCTGGTTTACACAACTGCAGAGATTGAGCGGATAGCCAGGAAAGGCTACGAGATGGCCCGGCAGCGGAGAAAGAAGCTTACCTCTGTTGATAAGGCTAACGTCCTGGAAAGCTCGCGCCTGTGGCGCGACGTAATCACCAGGCTGGCGCCCGAATACCCGGACGTGGAAACCAGCCACATGCTGGTGGATAACTGCGCCATGCAGCTGGTGCGTTTTCCGACCCAGTTCGACGTACTGCTGACCGAAAATATGTTTGGTGATATTTTAAGCGACCTGGCGGCGCAGCTGACCGGCTCGCTGGGTATGCTGGCCTCGGCCAGCGTAGGGGACGGTGTCGGCCTTTTCGAACCAAGCCACGGTTCAGCGCCGAAATATACCGGATTGAATGTAATCAACCCCATTGCCACCATTCTGTCAGGCGCGATGATGCTTCGTTTTTCTCTTGGCCAGCCTGAAGCGGCCAGGGCAATTGACGATGCGGTGGGGGCAGTGCTGAGAAAAGGTTACCGGACCCGCGACATTATGGAGGAAGGCCGCCAGAGGGTTTCTACGGAAGAAATGGGCGATCTGATTGCCGCCCAGGTTGAAAACCCAAATTAAAAAAGGCCAGAAGGAAAGATGAAAAATGCCGGCAGTTGAAATTTATGATACCACCCTGCGTGACGGCGCACAGGGGGAAGGTATCTCGTTTTCCATTGAAGATAAAATCAAGATAGCCCTCAGGCTGGACAAAATGGGGTTTCACTATATCGAGGGCGGTTGGCCGGGCTCGAACCCGAAAGACGCGGGCTTTTTTAACCAGATCGGCGAATACAGCCTGAAGAATGCCAGGATTGCCGCCTTCGGCTGCACGCGGCGCCCTAATACCGAAGCCGCCGCTGACGAAAACATCCAAAGTATAATTAATGTCCGGACTTCCATAGCGGCGATTGTCGGCAAAACATGGGACTTTCACGTGACGCACGCCTTGCAGACGACTTTGGAAGAAAACCTGCTGATGATCAGGGAGTCGATTGCCTGCCTGAAGGGTAAAGGGATAAAGGTTTTCTACGACGCCGAGCATTTCTTTGACGGCTTCAAAGCTAACCCCGTCTATGCTCAGGCTACCCTTGACGCTGCCGTTCAGGGCGGCGCAGACGTACTTGTGTTCTGCGATACTAACGGCGGCAGTCTGCCGCAGGAGATTGCGGAAATTATCGGCGGGCTGCGCTTAAAATACACTGTGCCTTTCGGGATCCACTGTCATAACGACGGGGAACTGGCTGTGGCCAATACACTTGCCGCCGTACAGGCAGGCGTCACGCATGTTCAGGGCACGGTCAACGGCTACGGCGAGCGCTGCGGGAACGCCAATCTGTGTTCAATCATACCAAATCTGGCTTTAAAATACGGTGTTCAAACCATTCCACAGGAGAGGCTGTCCAAATTAACCGCCTTATCCCGGTATGTAAGCGAAATAGCCAACATGCACCCGGCCGCGCAGCAGCCTTTCGTTGGATCGAGCGCATTTGCCCACAAGGGGGGCATCCATGTCAACGCGATTTTAAAGGACTACCGCACCTACGAGCATATCGACCCGGAACTTATCGGCAATAAAAGGCGCGTGCTGGTTTCGGAGTTAAGCGGCCTGTCCAACATTTTATATAAGTACAAGGAATTAAAGCTGGATCACACGCCGGAAGGCGCCCAAACCATACCGGACAAACAAATCCTGGAACAGATTAAAGAACTGGAGAGCCAGGGTTTTCAGTTTGAAGGCGCCGAAGGGTCTTTAGAGCTTATGCTTCGCAAGGTGTATCACAATTACGAGGAGCCTTTCAGGCTGGAAAACCTGCGCATAATCATCGAGCTAAAAGAAAACAGCCCCGCTTATTCAGAGGCGGTGATCAAACTTACTGTCGGCGACCGGGTTGTCCATACCGCGGCGGAAGGCAATGGCCCGGTCAACGCCCTGGATAACGCCCTGCGCAAGGCGCTGGAGGAGTTCTTTCCCGATATCCGGAAGATACAGCTTAACGACTACAAGGTCAGGGTCCTGGACGAAACAGAAGGAACCGGAGGAGTGGTGCGGGTTCTCATTGAAACAGGCGACGGCCAGCATTCCTGGAATACGGTGGGTGTATCCGCGAACATAATCGAAGCCAGCTGGCAGGCCCTGGTGGATAGCATTGCATATGGTCTTCTGAAGATAAAGGGGAGCTCGGATATTGCTGGAACAGATTAAAAACATCAGGCCGGATATTTTTAATGTCAGCAGTGTAATCGATGTTTTAATTATTGTAATGGTCCTGTACTGGGTGGTTCTTTTAATTAAAGGAACACGCGCCGTACAGTTGATCAAGGGCCTGATCGTTCTTCTTGTGGCAATGGCGATCAGCAATTGGCTGAAACTTTACGCCGTACACTGGCTGCTCAACCAGGTGATTACCGCTCTTTTGGTTGCCCTGCCGGTTGTTTTTCAGCCCGAACTCAGGCGGGCCCTGGAAAAACTGGGGGGAGGCGAACTCTTTGCCACCTCTTTTCCCTCTCTCAGCGAACATGACCGTACCAGGGCGGTAACAGAAATTGTCCGGGCGGTTCAGATTATGTCCCGGGAGAGAACGGGCGCCCTTATCGTTCTGGAAAGAAATACAGGTCTGGAAGAGTATATTGATAAAGGCATAAAGATTGAAGGCATTCTGTCCGCCGAGCTTTTGCTGAACATCTTTTCTCCAAGGTCCCCCCTGCATGACGGCGCTGTAATTATCAGAGGCAGCCGTATCGCTGCAGCCTCCTGTATTCTTCCGCTGACCGAAAACAACAATGGAATTTTTAAGGAACTGGGGACCAGGCACAGGGCGGGGATTGGTATTTCCGAGGTGTCCGACGCTCTTGTAGTCATCGTATCCGAGGAAACCGGAAGTATTTCCCTGGCCGTGGAAGGTTTGCTGACCCAGGAACTTAAAGAGAGCGATTTGATCAACAGGCTGTCAGGTGTCCTGCAGCCGAAACCGGTTCGCTCACTTGCTTCATTTTGGCGGCGAAAGTAATATTTTCAAAGGTAGAAACGCTGACCGTATTTTTTAATTCTTCATACTATATATTAGGGCAAATAATTGAAGCAAATTGGAAATTGACACAATAACAGGCAACAATATATAATTAGTTAGCTTATGGGGGTGCATGCCGGTCATGGGGTAATGTTCGGCACTGACGGAGTAAGAGGAGTCGCTAACCGGGAGTTAAAACCCGAGTTAGCCTTGAGCCTGGGCAGGGCAGGCGCTTATTTTTTATCATTAAAAACCCCCGGCGCTCCTTTAGTTGTCGGTCGTGACACCCGTATTTCCGGTGATATGCTGGAGTCCGCCCTGATTACCGGAATGTGTTCGGCTGGTGTAAATGTGCTGAAAGCCGGGGTGCTGCCCACGCCGGCTGTCGCCTGTCTGACTCGCCTTACGGGTTCCTGCGGCGGGGCTGTAATTTCCGCGTCGCATAATCCGGTGGTGGATAACGGGATTAAGTTTTTCGGCCCGGACGGTTTTAAGCTCACTGACGCGGAAGAAGAAGAAATCGAACGGCTGGTTGCCCATCCTGATGAGATACCTTACCCGGTCGGAGAACAGATTGGCGCCTGTCAGGCTATGACGGATGCCTGTGATCGCTATGTACAGTTTTTAAAAGATGTAGTTCCGGTAGACCTAACAGGATTGACAATCGCTGTCGACTGCGCCAACGGGGCGGCCAGCTCTGTTGCGCCCAGGCTTTTTGCAGAGCTTGGAGCGCAGGTTGTGCCGATGTTTCACACCCCTAACGGAGTGAATATCAACGAATCCTGCGGCTCAACCCATCCGGAAAAACTTTGCGGGACTGTGCTTTCCAGGCGTGCGCATATAGGCCTTGCTTTTGACGGGGACGCCGACCGACTGATCGCTGTTGATGAAAAAGGAAACCTGATTGACGGGGATCAGATTATGGTTATTTGTGCACGGGACTTGAAAGAAAGGGGCAGGCTGTCCAAAAACACTGTGGTGGTGACCGTGATGAGCAACCTCGGCCTGCACCACGCTATGAGCAAAGCAGGCATAGAGATTGCCGAAACCCAGGTTGGGGATAGGTGGGTGCTTGAGGAACTCATCCGCAGGGGAGCGGTTTTTGGCGGCGAGCAGAGCGGGCACATAATCTTTTTGGAGGACCAGACGACCGGTGACGGAGCGTTGACGGCTCTAAAGCTGCTTTCGGTGATCAAGCGCAAAGGCCTTCCGCTTGGCGAACTGGCTGCGCAGATGGACCGCTATCCTCAACTTCTAAAAAACGTGGCCGTATCTGACAAACACTGCGTCATGAGCAGCGTCCTGCTAAAAGAAGCTATCTGCGACTGCGAGCGAAGGCTTAACGGGCGCGGACGGATCCTGGTCAGGCCGTCAGGCACCGAGCAGCTTGTCCGGGTCATGGTTGAGGGCAAAGACCTTGAGGAACTGAACGTAATTGTTGATGAACTGACCGGCGTGATCAGAAAACTGGTCTGTTAATTTGGAGGTGGTTTTTTAAATTGTTTAACAACATACAAGCGCCTGGACCAGTTTAAGGAAAAAACTGGTTGACGAGGGGGGAGCTAATCGAAATTTTCGGCGGATGCTCTCCGGTAAGGTCACAACCGTTAAAGGCGGCACAAATCCGGCGGGCAACCGCCGGGACAAAAGCGCCGGGTGACCCTGGGCATAAGCCTTTTACTGCCATGGCTTCGATCTGCCATGGCTTTTCGTTTTTAAATAGATAGGAGGTCTAATAAAAATGTGCGGTATTATCGGTTACATGGGGAATAAGCAGGCCATGCCCGTTCTGCTAAACGGGTTGGCCAGGCTGGAATACAGGGGTTATGATTCCGCGGGTATTGCCCTGCTGGAAGACGGGGAGATTAAGGTTTTTAAGCAGGCGGGCAGACTGGCCAATCTTCAGGAACGTTTAAGCGGCAATGGTTTCTCAAGCACGACGGGAATCGGGCATACGCGGTGGGCCACCCATGGCCGGCCTACCGATTACAACGCCCACCCGCACAGCGACTGCGGCGGACGTTTTGTAGTTGTTCACAACGGAATCATTGAGAATTATCTTGAATTAAAGAAGTGGCTGATCAGTGAAGGGCACATCTTTAAATCGGAAACGGATACGGAAGTCCTGCCCCATATGATGGAACATTTTTACAAGGGTGATCTCATACCTGCCGTCAGCATGATGATTGAAAAGATCAGGGGTTCTTATGCCATGGTAGTTCTCTCGACTCTTGAACCCGACAACCTGATTTCTGTCCGCAAGGATAGTCCCCTGGTAATTGGACTGGGTGACGAGGAAAACTTTTTTGCGTCCGATGTGCCGGCTTTCCTGCATTATACACGCAATGTCCATTATCTTGACGACGGGGAAATTTCCTTGATCGCTTCCAACAGGGTTGAAATCTTTAACGAAATGGGGCAGGGTGTTTCCAAACCTGTTCATATGATCAACTGGGAGGCCGAACAGGCCGAAAAAGGCGGCTACGATCACTTTATGCTCAAGGAAATTCACGAGCAGCCGGCCTCCTTGAAAAAAACTCTGAGCGGACGCATCTCCGAAGACGGCTGCAGGGTGGATCTGCAGGAACTCTCCCTGGACGTAGATGAGATAAAAAAGATTAAAAAAATATTTATCACAGCCTGCGGTACGGCATATCACGCCGGGCTGGTCGGAAAATACGCTATCGAGAGCCTGGCGCGCATCCCCGTGGAAATTGACATCGCTTCGGAATTTCGTTACCGCAACCTGGTGGTTGAACCTGACAGCCTGGTTGTTGTGATCAGCCAGTCGGGCGAGACGGCGGATTCACTGGCGGCCCTGCGCGACAGCAAAAAGCGGGGCATGCCGGTAATTGCGATAACCAATGTTGTGGGGAGTTCGATAGCCCGCGAGGCTGACCATGTCCTGTATACCTGGGCGGGTCCGGAAATTGCGGTCGCCTCGACAAAAGCTTACACCGCACAGCTGATGAGTCTGTACCTGCTGGCCTTGTACCTGGCCAATGTCCGTGAGACCATCCCGGAAGAGGAAAGCCGGCAGATTATCTTGGAACTTCTTTCATTGAGCTCAAAAGCCCAGTTGATTCTGGACAAGAAAGAGACGATCCTGGATATTGGCCTGGGATACGAAAACTGCAAGAGCATCTTTTTCATCGGCCGGGGGCTGGATTACGCCGTGGCCTGCGAGGGTTCCCTCAAACTGAAGGAAATTTCCTATATACACGCCGAGGCCTATGCCGCAGGCGAGCTCAAACACGGGACACTTGCCCTGATTGAAAAAGACGTTCCGGTGGTTACCGTGGCGACTCAGCCATTTTTGTTTGAGAAGACCTTCAGCAACATTAAGGAAGTCAAAGCGCGCGAGGCCGATGTTTTCGCTTTAGCCATGGAAGGAATAGGAGAGGTGCAGAAAGAGGCCAGCCAGGTGTTTTACATTCCGGAGACCCATCCCCTGCTGACGCCTGTTCTGTCTGTCATCCCCCTACAGCTGCTGGCCTATTACGTATCCCTGGCCAGGGGCTGCGACGTCGATAAACCCAGAAACCTTGCCAAAAGCGTGACCGTGGAGTAAGAGGAATAGGAAGATACAAGATTCTGATCCTATAAAATAATAACATAGACTAATATATAATATTGAACACTGAGAAATAAAGTTATACAACATGAAAATAATGTATAGACTTCTAAGGCGTTTTGGTTTATAATGGGAACAAAAACAAGAACAGGTGTTCCCTGATGGCAAAGCGCAATAGGGTTACTACATCGAATAAAATTTAAAAGATGATCAAGGAAGGATGCGGTCAAGATCATGGCTGTGATTACCTTCCCTGGCTCACCATTCGTGATGTGCCTTCTCTGGGATTATCCACTCGTGTTGCGGGTTGGAAAACTGGGAGAGTACATCATTTTTTATCTCAAGGAGAACTTGATTATTTTTATTTCCTGGACTGGTCGGATATGGTACTGGATATTCGTGAGCAATATCCGCTTCCTCTCGAAGTCACACAGGAGATTGCAGAAAGATTGGAAATTAAGCATCCTGTAGACCCTAAAACTAAGGAAGCTGTTGTTATAACCTCGGATTTCCTGATCGATGTCCAGGGGAACCATCATGTGGAATTGAAGGCACGGGCAATAATATCTGAAAACGAGCTTAGTTCCAAGAGAAAAATTGAAAAGCTGGAAATAGAGCGGACCTATTGGAAGGAGCAAGGTGTCAACTGGGGTATTGTTACGGAAAACAATATTCCAGAATCTCTGGTGAAAAATGTGAAATGGATTCATTCAGCCAGGGATTTTTCGAATTCTCCAGGGATTACTCCGAAAATTCTTGCCCAAATTGAACCGATACTTTTCAATCATATCACGAATTCCCAGATACCTCTTGCGCATGCGGCTCTTGAAGTGGATGCCAAATTAGGATTGGAATCCGGGAGTAGTTTATGGGTAGTCCGGCATTTCATTGCCAACCGTTTGTGGATAGTGGAAATGAATGAGCTCATCGATACCGGCATGCCGATGGTTGTTTTCCGTTCAAAACATCAATTCGATGAAGTAGGTGAACATGTATGACAGCAATATTAGCTATAAATACAATTATTGAATGGTTGGAAGGCAGTGAAGGGATCAATCGGCTTGAACGGGTACTCTGGATTGATGCAAAAGGTAAAAAAGTTGTTGTCTTTGCCCTTTTTAATCCGAAGGCCCTTCCGGAATGGAAAGAGATTGCGGAAATTGAAAAAGCATTTGCTGACGGGGCAGCGATTAAGCGAATAAGTGACCCTTATACTGCCCTGGCTTTGCCTGATTCGGCGATTTTGCAGAAACACCGTGAACGAAGGGATCGTGCATGGGATATTATTAAAGATCTTGTAGTAGATGAACCGGGCATTTATAAATCAGAAGGACGGGGAAATCTATTACATCACATATCCGGACAATTTGGTGTCCAAGCGAAAACAGTTTATAAATATTTGCGTAAATACTGGGCTGGAGGCAAGACGAAAAACGCCTTGCTACCTGCATATGATCGATGCGGCGCTCCCGGTAAAGAACGAAAGGCGACGGAGGGCAAGAAAAGAGGGCGGCCTCCTAAGCTATCTAGAATATCCTGAAATAATGACACAGGGAGAAACGCTGAAAGAACTTGAAGAAAATATGAGGGATGCCTATATACTTATGACTATGGAAGATGTCCAGGATGATTATGAAATAATCCTGTCGCCGACCAGTCAATTTCTTGGCTATATCGATCATGGCTAGTACAGGCATTTAGCTTTGATATTACAATCCCATCAGTTGATATACATGTTTCATATCAAGGTTTTCCCTTACCAGTTCGGCCAAGTTATCATAAGCTACTTCGCGTCTTTCCAGGAAACCATACTGTGGTTCCAGGGGGGTCAGACCCTTTCTTTTCCTTAATTGATTTAAAAAATCACGGCGGTATTGGTCTGCATCAAATAGGCCATGCAAATAGGTGCCCCAAATTAATCCACTCTGGTTGACTGCCCCATCTAGAACCATTTCATGGGAATCATTTTTACGAAATAATTGAAAAGCAGGCTCTACACCGGTAGCGCGATATGATTGCCCCATATGGATCTCATAGCCTGCTACTTCCCGGGAAACCAAACCATCCATTAGGCAGCCATAACCTAGAGCCCTGCCCGCAACCTGCCAGGTGGTTTTTTCATGATCAAAAACAGTGGTGATATTCAAAAGACCCAAACCGGTAACTTCTTTACTTGAGGTTTCAATAGAGTGGGGGTCCATGATGGTTCTGCCCAACACTTGAAATCCGCCGCAAATTCCAATGATGGGGATTCCCAATTCAGCTATATTTAAAATCTCTTTATCCCAGCCTATTTTTCTGATCCATTCAAGGTCCCCGACCGTGTTTTTCGATCCAGGAATAATAATACAATCTGGCCTTCCTAACTTATCACCTGGTTTTATATAACGCAGGTAAACATCTGGTTCTGCCTCCAAGGGGTCAAAATCCGTAAAGTTTGATATATGTGGTAAATAAAGCACCCCGATCTCCAAGTCACTTGTTTTGGAAATGCCCGGACGAAGTTCATAATTTACAGTATCTTCCTCGGCTATTCCAAAATTAAAAAACGGTATAACTCCTAAAACCGGAACAGAGGTCCTTTCCTCCAGAAAATCCAGGGCCGGCTGGAGTAAATCACGGTCGCCCCGAAATTTATTAATGATTATTCCCGCTACCATTTTTCTATCTGCCGGTTTCAATAGCTCCAATGTACCTACAATGGATGCCAGGGCTCCGCCTTTATCGATATCCGCCACCAGCAAAACCGGAGCACCAGCCAGGTGGGCTGCCCGCATATTCACAATGTCGTTTTTCTGTAAATTGACCTCGGCCGGGCTGCCCGCCCCTTCCAGCACAATAATCTCGTATTTTCCCTTTAATCGCTCAAATGATTGCAGTATTGCCGGCCAAACTGTTTGTACATAATCATTATGATAACGGCGGGCACTCATTGTTCCGATCGGCTTGCCGTGTACTACCACCTGCGAAGCGTTATCCGCGGACGGTTTAAGCAAAACCGGATTCATATCTATGTCAGGTTCTATACCTGCTGCCTGGGCCTGAACTACCTGAGCCCGCCCCATTTCTCCCCCATTGATGGTTATAAAAGAATTCAGAGCCATATTCTGAGATTTAAAAGGGACCACCGCATAACCATCCTGCCAAAATATGCGGCATAGGGCAGTAACCAGTACGCTTTTGCCCACATGTGAGCCGGTCCCCTGAATCATTATGGTATGAACGCTATGCATCACCTGTCTCACCTTTCATGGATAGCTGTATGGAATAGGCGCCGCCATTTTTTATCAAGACTACGGCCTCGCCATGTCCTATAATGAAGTCCCAGTGCCTCGACGAATCTATTCCGGTCAAATGACATAATAACAGGCGCAGGGACCCGCCATGAGCAACAACCGCCACGGTATCCCTCTCGGATGCGGCAGCACTTATGTTAGCCCAAGCCTTTATAACCCGGCTATTAACCTCCTCGGCCGTTTCACCGCCAGGTATCCTGGTCTCAAATGAATTTTCCAGCCATTTATTTAGTAATTCTGGATAACGGTTTTTTACATCTGCAAAGGTACGCCCTTCCCAATCGCCAAAATTCATTTCGCGCAAGGATGAATCTATTATTACCGGCGCATGGTGTAAGCCGGCAATTACTGCTGCCGTTGCCCGTGCCCGGATCATATCACTGCTGAATACCAGGTCAATGTTCTCTCCCGATAAAAGAGCCGCAGCTTCCTGCGCCTGAATCTCCCCATTTTCATTTAATTCCGGATCAGATTGTCCCTGAAACCTGCGTTCCTGGTTCCAGTCCGTCTCTCCGTGCCTCACTAGTATTACCTTGCCAAGGGTCATCATGGTTCCCATTTCTTCAAAAGCTCATTAAGCGCTTTGATCAATCTGGCATTTTCCGCTCTGGTTCGTATCGCAATCCTAAAATAATAAGGTCCCAATCCTTTAATAGAGGTGCAATCCCGTATGAGTAATCCGGCCCGGGCCAGGTTTTCTTGCAGATAACCAACCGTAAAACCCGTTGCCGAGGTATCAACCAATATAAAATTGGCGGTGGTAAGGTAGGGTTTCAGACCAGGGAGTTTTTTGATTTCTTCGTACAAAAACTCTCGTTCCTCCCATACCATTTCCTGCAAACTAGTCCGATAATTCCCGTCCTGCAGGGCTGCGGCACCAGCCGCCTGGGCTAAGGCATTTACACTCCAGGGGTCTCTTAGATTATTCATTTTACGTATTAAAGCCTTATTCCCTATGGCATAGCCGATACGGAGCCCCGGCAATGCATATACCTTGGTCAGGGATTTGATGATGAGTAAATTATCATATTCTAATACCTGCTTAACGAGCGAATAGTCGCTGCCGTCTTTGACAAAATCCAAATAGGCCTCGTCAACCACGATAAAACAATGATTGTCTTTACCAGCCTCCAGAATTTCCTGCAATGCAGTTTTATCCAACAGAGTACCAGTGGGATTATTGGGATTACATATAAAAGCCAGATCGGCCCCTTGAATTGCTTTACAAAAGTCGTCAACCGGAAAAACAAAATGGGTGTTTTCCGGCTGGAGTTGAACATATCTTAACCGGCCCCCGGCTGAACCAACTGCATGTTCATATTCAGAAAATGTAGGAACCGGAAGCAAAGCCCGACGTGGAAGCAGCATCCGTACTATGAGATAGATAAGCTCTGCCGCGCCATTGCCTGCTATTATATTCTCACTTTCAACTCCTAATTCTAATGCTGCTGCTTGCCGAAACACCTGACAGGCAGGATCCGGATAACGCATAATTGTTTCCAGTGAGGTTTTAACTGCCTGCATTACGGCTTCAGGTACGCCCAGCGGACTAACGCTGGCACTAAAATCAACGATCTCTTCTAAATCCAATCCATATTGACGAGCTACCTGGTAAACATTACCTCCGTGCTTCCTCTCCGTTATAGGCAAGATCTCACCTCCCAAAAGATCAGGCGGGTAAATGGAAGGTAATACTCCCCCCCAGCCACAACAAAAGGAATATGTTCTCGGCTACTTCATTCAAGGCCCCATAAACATCGCCAGTTAATCCTCCCAGCTTTCTTGCTGCCCAGACCGCAACCAAAAGCGACAGCCCCCAAACTGTTAATCCGATTACTATACCGGTGGGACCATTGGCTAACCACATAACAGCTATAGCCAATAAGGTACTGAGGGTGATATTAATGATCCCCTTTTCTTCGGTAAATACCTGCCCCAGCCCGCCATCTTTACGGGCATAAGGGAAAAGGCGCAAGGCCAGGGACATAACCCAACGCCCGGTAACCCCTTGGGTAATCAGCAGTCCAGGCAGTATAGCTCCCGGCAAAGTATTTAAAACACTATAACGCAGCATCACATTGAGTATTCCGGCCATTACCCCCATGGAACCTACCCGGCTGTCGCGTATTATTTCCAGGCTGCGCTCCCGGGACTGTCCACTAAAAAGACCATCGGCACTATCCAGCAAGCCGTCAAAGTGTATTCCGCCGGTCAAAAAAATGGGCAATGCTATTATCAAAACACTTAATACCGTCCGGGGGATAAATGGTTCCAGAATAAAATATAGTCCGGCATTTACTGCGCCTATTAATCCTCCTACTATGGGAAAGAAAATTATGGACCGGCTAAGGCTATGGGAGCTAACCTCGCCATCTCCAGGAACCGGTATGCGGGTCAGAAAACCTAGAGCTACCAGAAAAGCCTGCAATTTTTCACCACCTTATTGGTAAACCATTTTATAAACAATCGAACCTAAAAGCACCGCCAGTATTCCGGTAAGATATACGAACTTAATGGCCGGTTTGATATAATCATAGCTTAATTCTTTTAAGGGTCTTCCCAAAAACGGGCGAACCGAAGGTATTCCCTCATAATAATTGGTTCCACCCAAACGTATTCCCAGCGCGCCCGCCACTCCCGCCTCAGGTATACCGCTATTGGGGCTGGGATGTTTTTTGCTGTCTCTAAACATGGCAGCTGCGGCATTGACCGGGCTAAGCCTTAGCATAACAGCGGCCATAATGATCAATACCCCAGTAATACGGGCAGGAATGTAGTTGGCCACGTCGTCCAATCGGGCTGAAGCCCAACCAAAGTTGATATAGCGGGCATTTTTATATCCTACCATTGAATCCAGGGTATTTATGGCTCGATAGGTCATCGCCAATGGCGCTCCGCCGATATAAGCAAAAAATATCGGTGCTATTACCCCATCGACAATATTTTCGGCTATCGTCTCCACCGTAGCCCGTACTATTTCCTGCCCGTTCATGCAGCCGGTATCCCTACCTACAATCCCATCTACCACTTGGCGGGCCTGTTCTGGCTCCCCACTGCTAAAATACCTGTATACTGAGCATCCCACATCTCTTAAACCCCGGGCGGAAATAGTAGTGGATATTAGCCAGACGGAAACTATAAATCCAAGATTGCTATGTATCTGGCCGGCCAGGAAACATAAGCAGAATGTTACTACATAAACCGCTCCCGGAATAATGACTGCGAGCAAGCAACCGGCCCAATGCTCACTCCTCGGGGAGCCGGTCCGGGGACGCAAAATTCTCTCTGCGCCGTTGATGGCTCGACCTATTATTATCACCGGATGGGTTATAAATGCCGGGTCACCCCATAGCAGATCGATGATAAAAGCCAGCGGTACGATCAACCACAACATAAGTTCACATGCCTTTAGTCACCAGACTTTAATTCAACCGGAATTCCCGCAATAGTTACAAACACCTGGTCAGCATATGAAGCTATGGTTTGATTAGCACGCCCTATAATGTCCCGGTATAACCTTGATAAAGGATCACCGGGCACTATGCCCCATCCCACCTCATTGGTAACTATAATAATATGGCTCTGTGCCTTATAACTCATCATCGCCAATTCGGAGATATTCTCCAATATCTTTTCTTCATCCGGTACTTCATCATATTGAAATATCAAGTTGCTAACCAGCAATGTCAAACAATCCAGCAGGAAAACGTGCCCCGTCTCGTCAAATTCCTTAATAACTTGAGCTGGATTAATAGGTTCTTCTATGGTCTGCCAGGCAGCCGGCCGGCGAACCTGATGGCGGGCCACCCTATCCCGCATTTCATCGTCGCCCGGAACACAGGTGGCTATGTAGGTTACCTTTCCCGGCAATTCTGCCGCCATTTTTTCAGCAAAATGGCTTTTGCCGCTTTTGGCGGCACCGGTTACCAGAACCAGCTTACCTCTAGATGGCATTGACCGCACTTCCTTCCATCAACTGTATAGCCTCCCATTCATTATTAACGATTTGCGCCCCGCTTTGTAGCAGGTTCTTATAAAGCAAAGCAGCCTTGCCGCCAGTGTAATCCCGTTTATTTATATCAATATTATCAACTACTATTACCGGAGCTCCTCGTTCCGCTTCCTCCAATACAGATTCTAAATTGCGAATGTTTCCAGTCCCAAAAGGAATCCCGGCCAATATAATAAATTCTGCTTTTTGCATCATTTCTTTATTTAATGCCGCCTCATTTGCACCCACATTGCAGAAAGGCGGGGCTTCTATAACCTTAATACCCAGGCGGCAGGCTTCCTGCCAATCACTATCACCGATATTTACTACTCCGGTACTTACTTGCCAACCTCCGTTAAGCAAGTTGCGGAAGAGCTGTACCCCTGACCCGCCGCCTCCTACCACATGCACCCATCGTTCGCCGCCTTCTGTGGCCCGCTTTGTTTCACCATTAAACACGATATAGGGGCGTTCTATGGAATCCGGGCACTCTACTCTTACTTCACAACCATATACATCTTTTATCATATGGGCGGTAATTACCTGATGGGGAGTGCCGACAGCATGGATGTATCCCTTTTTAATCACCAATAAATAATCGCAAAACCTGGATGCCAGATTCAGGTCATGCAGGACCGTAATAATAGTAAGACCGCAATCACGGCGCATCCGAACCATAAGTTCCATTATTTCTATCTGATAATTCAAATCAAGATAAGAAGTAGGCTCGTCCAATAGAAGTATCTGCGGCTGCTGGGCCAGCGCCCGGGCCAATAGCACCCGCTGTTTTTCTCCTCCGCTAAGCTCGGTTACCTGACGGTTAGCCAGTATGACGGTATCCGTTAAATCCATCGCTCTGGCCACCACCTCGAAATCCTTAGGGCTCTCCCTGGCAAAGCGTTTCAAGTGAGGTATTCGCCCCATCATAACCACGTCCTTGACTGTAAAAGGAAAGTTCAATCCCTGTTCTTGATTTACTACTGCCATTTTTCTGGCCACCTCAGCGGCGGATATCTGATATATGTCTTCTTCATCCAGCAGTACTTTACCATGGATAGGCTTTAACACCCGGCTGATCGTGCGGAGCAGAGTAGATTTCCCGGAACCGTTGGGCCCTACAATTCCGACAAAATCCTGGCTATTTATCTGTACACTGGCATCCTTTAACACCGGAGACGCTCCGTAGCCGCAAGTAACGCCTAATATATTAAAAAGCATCTGTAATCTGTCTCCTCGTTAAAACATGTCCGATTTTTGACGACGGAGAAGATAAATAAAAAACGGCCCCCCCACCAGGGCGGTAACAATTCCTACCGGTAATTCGCCCGGAGCTATAATAACCCGGGCCAATACATCAGCAATCAACAGAAAAGATGCTCCAATCAAAGCAACTGCCGGGAGCAAAGTACGGTGGTCAGGACCGAAGATCATTCTTACTATATGAGGGATAATCAAACCTACAAAACCAATCATACCGCTAACCGCTACACATGCTCCCGTTAACAGGGCGGCTGCTATCAGCAAACGGCGTTTTACCCGTTCGACTTCCACTCCCAGGTGTTGAGCCGGTTCTTCCCCTAACAACATGGCGTTTAGTTCGCGTGCATATATAAATATTATCGTTGTCCCGACAACTCCATAGGGAATAAACATATATACATAATCTATTCCCCGGCCGGAGAATCCGCCCATAAGCCAAAACACTACCTGATGCAGCTGATTACCACTAAAAAACATGCACATAGATACGAGAGCAGAAATTACCGAACTAACCGCTACTCCAGCCAGAATCAAGTTCATAACCGGTGCCTTCCCACCTACTCTGGCAAGGTTATATACCAGAAGTATGGTCATTACAGCAAAAATGAAAGCGAAAGCAGGAATACCATAGTGCATGGGAATATTAACAATTGACTGTAAAAGTATATTGCTGACCGCCCCTAAAGCCGCTCCGGAAGAAACCCCGATAACATAGGGATCGGCCATAGGATTGCGAAATAACCCCTGAAAGACAGCACCAGCTAAGGCCAATCCAGCTCCAACCAAAGCAGCCAGTACCACCCGGGGGAACCTCATCGTAATAATTATAGTGGCATATTCCGGCTGCCAACCTGCAGTTAAAAAGTTATTAATGCCCGGAATATGACTAAATAAAATTCTAACTGTTTCGGATGGCGGGATAGAAATCGCACCTATACCAATACCCAATATAGCTGATGCCAGTAACACCACGAGCAATAGGATAAATGTACTGGCTCTTTTTAAGACATTATTATGGATCACAACATCAACTTCCAATTAGTTTTATTTGAAGATTTCCGGATGCAAACACCGCGCCATATTTTCCAGCCCGTCAACTATTCTGGGACCGGGATTGCTTAGCAAATCGGTATCTATGGTATAAATCCGATTGGTTTTAACAAACGCAATGTTTTCCCAGCCTTTGCGGGCAGCAATGTCCGCCGGAGTGGTTGCTTTATTATTTCCATGCCCGTAGGAATTAACCATTACATCGGGATTCCTGGCAATAATCACTTCTTCGCTTATTTGCGGATATTGCTCGGTGCAATCATCGGTTATATTTTTGCCGCTGGCCAATTCTATGATTTGTCCGGTTATAGTGTCCCTGCCTACCGACATAAGCGGCTCATTCCATAGTTCATAATATACCGCCGGCCTTTGTTTTTCCGGGACTTTCTCAACTTTTTGGCTCACCGCATTAACTCGGTCAAATAAGCCTTTGGTCAAGGCATTGGCCTTGCTCTCGATTCCGGCGGCCCTACCGACCATTATAATATCATCAAATATTCCCTCAATTTTTTTGGGTTTTAAAACCAGCACCTTTAATCCGGTATCTTCTAATTGCTGGAGCAGTTGTTGATGCATACCGGTAGCCAGAACCAAATCCGGATTTAAGACTACAATTTTTTCCAGACTGGGGTCCTTAAAACCGCCCACCTTATTGCAAAGCTTGGCTTCTTTCGGATAATCACAGTAGTCAGTAACTCCTACAACCCGATCGTCAAGTCCTAAAAAGAATAATATCTCGGTATTGCTAGGAGCTAATGAGACTATCCGGTGTGGTTCTGATGGCAGGTAAATTTTTCGTCCCAGATCATCGGTAATCGTTATCGGGAAAGCTTTCTTATCGTTAACCTTCTCATCTGTCGCTGGTTTGTTTGCGGTAGTTTTACAACCAGACAAACCAAAAATAAAAACAAAAATCATTAAGCATAATAAAATTCTATCTTTATTACTGTAAATTTGGCTCTTAATCACGTTCCCGCTTCCTTTCAAAATATCTTTTCCCCCGCTTTGACTACTCCATTATCACTCCTGCTTCCTCAAAAGTAGCCATCTCACTCACAATCCTGGTGGCTGCTTCAATTATATTAAAAGCCAGGGCAGCTCCGGTTCCCTCGCCTAGACGCATGCGCATTCTTAACATCGGCTCTAAACCAATGGCTTCAAGCACAATCTTATGACCTGGTTCTTCGGAAAGATGCGATGCTATCATATAATCTTTAGCCTGGGGGGCAAATTTATAGGCAATTAGAGCTGCAGCTCCGGTAATGAATCCGTCGATTACTACCGGCACTTTCCGTGCTGCCGACCCTAAAATTATGCCGGTCATTCCTGCTATTTCAAGTCCACCCACTTTGGCCAGTACATCCAACGGGTCAGCCGGATTCGGTTTATTAACCATTAAAGCGGTTTCAATAGCTTTGATCTTTCTTCCCACTCCATCATCGTTAAGACCGGTCCCCCGGCCAACAATAACGGGCAGGGCAGCATCGGAATATACCGCCAGGATTGCACTGCTGGGAGTTGTATTGCCGATACCCATTTCACCAACAGCCAGCAGTTGTACACCTTTATCGATTTCTTCTTCTGCTGCTTCAACTCCCACATTAATGGCCTGAAGCGCTTCTTCCCTGGACATGGCCGGACCTTTGGTCATATTAGCCGTACCCAATCTAACTTTGCGAGAAATAAGCTCAAGACCACTTAAATTGGGATCAGCAACCCCCACGTCAACAACTTTTACCTGCGCCCCGGCACAGCGAGCGAGCACATTTATACTTGCTCCTCCATTTAAGAAATTATATACCATTTGAGGTGTTACCGATTGCGGAGCGGCACTTACCCCTTCCTCCACCACACCATGATCACCGGCCATAACAATTACGGTTTTGTTATCCACCCGGGGCATGAAATCGCCGGTGATGCCAGCCAGTTGAATGACTAGATCCTCCAACACTCCAAGGCTTCCTATCGGCTTGGTTAAGTTGTTTAGCCTCTCTGCTGCCTTTTGCATAGCCCCGCTATCCAAAGGTTCTATCTTTTTTGTAAATTGATCAATATTCATCTTAATTCCTCCCCAGTATTTTTCCTATTTTCACATTCCCAGGCTTCCGTTTTTTCACCTGGTTCCCTGACTTTACATTAGCGAATCCTTTCACTGTCCTCAAAACAATAAGTTGGGCTATATTCAAAGACTAAGTACCGTAAAGTAAAGCTTTAATAAATTCCATATTTCTGAAAAAATGCACATGGTCATACGTTCCCAGTGTATTTTTTTTGATATATCCTTCACTCCACTGTTTCACCGAACCGTCATAGCTGCTCTGTTTAACCGTATAAATATTACCTTCATTAATATTCACACAGGAATTATGAAACTCATGGCAGTTCATCTGCAAGCCCGGTGGCAGCAGGACATTGGAAGCGGTCACCTCCAAGGTTGCATAGCCGAAATTCTGAAGTCGGTTGCTCATACAGGCGCTGCCATTAAAAAAACCTGTGACACTGCAGCCGTCAATATTGTCGGTCAGATACATTAAGCCTCCGCACTCCGCGTAGCACCGAACCCCATCATTAAGCACATCTCTAATACTGCCCAGCATTTTTCGGTTCCTGGAAAGCTCTTGCAGAAACACCTCCGGATAGCCTCCGCCCAGATATAAAAACTGGGTATTATGGGGAAGCATCTCATCCTGTAAGGGACTGAAATACGTCACCTTGCCCGCTTCCTCTAATAGCTCCAGGTTCTCCTTATAGTAAAAACTGAAGGCTTTATCATAGGCAACTGATATGTTCAGACCGGTATATGGCAAATGATAATCATCAGCAAAGGTCTCGCCAGCCTGGCAACAGTTCAATATTTCATCCAAATCAATGTGCTTTTCAATTCTATCGCTGCATATTTCTATCTTTTCATTCAACCTTTCAACTTCGCTGCTTTGAACCAGACCTAAATGCCTGCTTTGCAAGCTTATGCT
Source organism: Desulfotomaculum sp. (assembly GCA_003485325.1). GTDB lineage: Bacteria > Bacillota > Desulfotomaculia > Desulfotomaculales > Nap2-2B > 46-80. The sequence goes on along the minus strand of DMZI01000067.1, from coordinate 35,954 downwards.
TTCGTCATAGGGCAGAAATCCAAATACAGGAACGCTGCAATTGTGTTCAATGGCTGCTTTTAAAAGCTTAAAATAGTCCTCACCAACATTGTTTAAAATAATGCCTGCGATCTGAATATTATCAAATCCTACTAGCCCATTTATTTCAGCACATAATGTGGCAACCTGGGGTCGCGGCGACAATACCAGTATCACCGGAATATTCAACAGCCTGGCCACATGTGCCGTGGAGTATTCGGCATCTATTCCCTTCCCATCATACAATCCCATAACGCCTTCGATTATGCCATAATCACTTTTCCCTCTGGATAATGAAGCCTTTACTCCATTTTCACCCATAAGGAATATATCCAGGTTTCTCGATTGAATACCTGCTATGCTGCTGTGGAAAGCTGAGTCAATATAATCAGGCCCTACTTTATACGGTTGAACTGTATATCCCCTTTTTATCAGGGCTTTAATAAGTCCCAATGTTGCGGTCGTTTTTCCATTGCCGCTGGCATTGGACGATATTATGATATTCTTCACGCTACAACTCCTTTAGCTTGATGGTTCATCATTATTTGTCCTCGTCCCTGACCTTTTTCCGTTAAACTGGACACTCCAGAGTTAGCTTTTCGCCCTATTTCATAATTTTCCTGATTTTTAGATTACCTGATGGTTCGGCGCCGGTTGCCCTTGATTTTGAGCCTCCGTACCCGTGTTTCAAATGGGCTGTCCAGGGGCAGCAGAGCCCCTTTGCCAATTCAGGCTAACACGGGTAACCTCAAAATTAAGGGTCTCCGCTTCGCTCCGATGAACAACCTGGATTCACGGTAATTATGCTGCCAGTAGTTCTTTGCTTCGCTTGAATTCTAACGGCGATAGATATCCCAGGGCCTGGCGCCGTCTCTTGCGATTGTAAAAGACTTCAATGTGCCAGAAGATGTCCTCACGTGCTTCCTGCCTTGTTTTATATTGTTTTTGATAGATCAACTCGCATTTAATGGCGCTGAAAAAGGTTTCCGCACTGGCATTATCGTAACAATTTCCTTTCCGGCTCATACTGCACGTTATCACGTATCTTTTAAGGAGATCTTGATATTTTTTACTACAATATTGCACACCACGATCGGAGTGATGAATTAGCCCTTTAGGGGGTCTATGTCGTTTAACAGTATTTTGAAGCGCTCTTTCGCAAAGCTCCTTCTTTATGTGGTCAGCGGTGGCCCAGCCGGCGATTTCTTTATTGAATAAATCCTTTATGGTTGCCAGATAAAGCCAGCCTTCACCGGTATGTACATAGCTGATGTCTGCTGCCCATACCGTATTCGGTTTATCCGTCGTGAAGTCTTGATTGAGTAAATTCTCCGCTACTGGAAGCTTATGTTTTGAGTTGGCAGTTATTTTGAATTTTTTCTTGCGCTTGGAATACAGGTGGTTTGCCTTTAAAGTCCCGTAAGGCCGCTTGCGGCTGCATCTGGGATAAATCTCCCTGACGTCGGCATGGATCTTGTCCAGTCCATAAACCCCGCGAGAGGCCTCATGGCTTTTTTGGGCAATCTTCAGTATTTCCTGGTTTTCTAGCTCCCGTTTGCTGGGAGGCCTGTCTTTCCACTCATAATAGCTGCTCCGCGAAATTTCTAGGACTTGGCACATCTTCTCAACCGGAAACACGGAGCTGTTTTCTTTAATGAATTCGTATGTTGTATTTACTTCCGACTGTTTGCTGTGAAGATGGCCGCAGCTTTTTTTAATATTGCCGCTGTTTCCTCAAGATCGGCGTTTCTACGTTTTTCGGCCCGCAGCTCAGCCTCTAATTCCATTATTCTTATTTTGTCAGGGGATTCCCATTTTTGATCCTCTTGCAGCCAGTTCCTCAGGGTTTGCGGGTTAATCCCAAGATCCTTTGCTGCACTGGCAGCTGAACGGCCGCTTTCCCGGACCATTTTGACCGCATCAGCCTTAAATTCGGCATCGTAACGTTTTCCGTTGTCACCCATTTGTCATTACCTCCACAGTCGTTATTGTACCTAACTCCTGTGTGTCCAACAAATCGGGTACAGGTCACCCCATCTTCCATAAGATAAAATAGCTTCAACTATCCGAAAGAAAGTTGAAGCTATTTGAGCTCCAGGCCAAGCACTCCCCTTTCCTGCGAAGGTTTATGTGCGTTACAACGGCTGGTTTCCTGACTCGCGGCTCATGGCCTGTGTTTCCGCCTTCCCAGGCTTTCGCCCAGTGGCATCTTGGAAACATGCTCCCCGCTTACAGTGGCGCGACCGTCCAGGTTTTTCACCTGGTTCCCATATACTTTACTATCCAGTAAAGACCCGTTTCACTCAATATTAAGTTATGATGTCTACATAATCAGTAATCTACCTGGATTTGTGTCTTATGATCTCCCAGATTATTTCCTCTAGTTATTAATTCTACCATAGATGAAGGAATAAGATAACTCCTGGAAGCTTAAAAATTGACGATACCCTACTCGATACAAAGTCGAGTAACCTTTATGAACAAGCAAAAGCTTATGAAATAACGATTCGGCGGCTATTTGTATCTAGTTCGGCTACTCCGGGCTATACCAACTGTAAATAATATGAAAATGGGGGCTTCAGTCTAATCGCCGAAACCTCCATAGTTTCTTAAGTGACGGAGAGAGCAGGATTCGAACCCGTGATAGAGCTTTTGACCCCATACTCGATTTCCAATCGAGTAATATTACCTTAGTTATGTCAGAAACAACTACTAAATACATATAGTGAAGTGCAATTTAGAAATGGGTTTTCCCTCTAATGATTTGTTAAACAGTATTGACAGACTGCACAGCATAGCTATGTTTTTGTCAACCGAAAAGTTTACCACTATGATCATCAAAAAGTTTACCACCATGGGTAAAAATTTTGTCCATCTGACAAGGACATTATTTACTCCTGCGCTTTTGTAAACGGATAGTACAGATGAATCTCGGCCTGGTTTAAATCTAATTCATTAAGATACCGGATACCGGAGCCTGAGCTTGTTCCCCTTTTTTAGAGGTTTCGCCTACCACTTGGTTCAGACATGGTTGGCAACCGCGTTAGCGGCTTGGCCTTGACCGCCGTGGTAAAATACTGAACCAGGGCGGGCGAGATAATCTATGATACCGTCTTACCGCCACCCTCGCCCGCCCCCTGTAGCCGATAAATCACGGCGAGTCAAGGCTTGCCGGCCATGTCGTTTTAGTTGTAAACAATGAGCGAATTTAGACTGGAGGATTTAAACCACTTACGTATAGTTTTTAATTTGTCATCCCCTCTTCCTGCCGTTTCATGGACTGGCGAAAGCGGCAGCTGGCGCCATTCATAAGCAGTATGTGGCAACGGTGGGTTAACCGGTCAAGCAGCGCATCAGTGAGCCGTTCTTCCCCGAAAATCGCAGACCATTGGGCAAATTCCAAATTTGAAGTGACTATGCAGCTACCACGCTCATACCTGTACCCAATAAACCGGAAGAATAATTGTGCTCCTTCAGGTGTGTAGGGAACAAAGCCTACTTCGTCAACTACAACCAGGTCCTGATTTAACCATTGCTTTTCCATTTGGATCAGGCGGTGTTCATGTTGGGCCAACTGCAAGTGGGTTATTAACCCGGGTGCATTCCAGTACCGCACTCTATATCCCTGGCGGCAGGCGCAAAGGGCTAATGCTATCGCCAAATGGGTCTTGCCGTTATGGAAATTTTTCCATAATGGGAATTATCGAAAGAATTTACTTATGGAAAGATTTTCAGAAACTGCTTAGAAACATCAATAGGCATTTCCGAAAATCTTTCCATAATAAAATAATTATGGACGGCAAAGGTTCTGCAACCACTGAAGAATATCGGTGTTTTCCTCCCAAGCAGGAGCATCCTGAAAACAGGGTCAAAATCAGTATGGACGGCAAAGGCCGGGCAACCGACAATGCTATTACTGAACGATTCTTTCGTAATTTGAAATGGGAAAAAATTTATTATGAGGAGTACCGGAAACCGCAGGAGGTATACCGTGCTGTTCGGGACTACATAGATGAATATAACTTTGTACGTCCCCATCAGGCCATCGGTTATGAAAAGCCCGTAACCCTTTATTTTGGACAGGCTAGGTCTTCAAAAACACCCTTAACCATTGCCTAGATTTTATAAGCCGGTGCCAGGCGTCAAGGTCGGGCGAAGCCCGGCGAAGCGTAACCTTGATGCCTGGCGTCCGGAACCCAATGAGCCGGGTTATGATAATAATAAAGAATCTCGTATAGAAGAGGAGGCAACATAGCTTAAATTTTTCCGAAAAGTGTCTTGACAACGGGGTGCACTACATTTTCGCTGATCAAAGGGCTAAAATTGGTACACTTTTAGTTTAGCAAATACAAGCTACGCTAATCATTTTGATGCGGTTTATCTACCATTCTCCTAGATGCCACGTTCCCCTCAAGGTTAGCAAGCAACATCTTTCTCGTGGTTCTATATTCATTACCTATCATCCTTAGCCTTAAAAGCCAGGTTCTGAAGGTATACTTTTTATTATCAGTTCCGCATGGGTTGCTTGAGGCACGCTTTATTTTTTTGAAAGTGATGCGGGAACGGGGTTGTTGGCACAGTTTGCTTCAGCCGGTTATTATTCCTTGACAGGGTCTGATAATCATGGGAAGATTACTAATAAGGCTGAAGGAGGATTATCAATGGGAAAGAAGTTAATAATCCGCTGGGGTTTGAATATTGCAGGAATAATTTTAACCGCATAAAGGATTAAAATTAGACAGAGTTTAAGTGGCTAATTATTATAATGAGAAAAGAAAACACTGGTTGAAGAATTTCAATTATATTTGACAAAGCCAGATTAACTTAATCAACTTTTTGCTCCGTGATACGGGGCTTTTTGTTTTCGTGTGTAACCACTATTTACATAGAGGTAAGTACACAGTCCTGACGAATAATATTAATAAAAATTGAAGGGGTTGAAGTTTATGAAGTTATTTTTTAAGCGGCGTACCCGTTCAAGAAGAAAGATCCTCGCCAAGGTATTGTTAACAGCACTTACAACCACAGCCTGCACATATCTGGTTTCGAGATATTTGAAGAAACGTCCTCAGGTCTTGAATATAAAAACTACTTAACACTTGATAAGGAGATGGGCGCCGCTAAACCCTCTCCTTTATTTTTAGAGAATATATAATGCTCCCCAGAATTGAGATACAGAAATAGAAAAATAAGTTACAATGGGAGCATGAATAAACGCAATCATTATTCAGCAGAGTACAAAACCAAGGTAGTCCTGGAAGTACTCCGGGAAGAAGCCACACTCAACGAGATCGCCGCCAAGTACGGTATTAGCCCTGTTATGCTCAGCCGCTGGAAGCAGGAGTTCCTGGAACGAGCCCCCGGGGTGTTCAAGAAAGGCACCTCGGATGCCGAAAAGGAACTTGAAAAAGAGCGGCAACGCGTTTCGGACTTAGAGCGCAAAGTTGGTTAGTTTTATTCAGTTCAGTAATTTTAGGTTAAGAATGACAAAGTATATCATAAAAAATAATTAATAATTACAGATACAATAATACATTTTATTATAAATAGAAGGGTTTCAATGTTACAAAATGGGTATCCTGAAATCTGCTTATTTGGGGTATAGCTTAGTTTATGCACACCATGGAGAGATTCTCCAAGGAGTATTTGAAGAAAAAACAGGTCATTTATGTAGAGCTTTAATTACTCTACCTTGTAATATCTTCAGAGCAGAAGCAAAGTTTCAATATAATACTTCAAAAAAACTATTAGTTAATCCTGAATGGAAGAATAAAGCACGTACTGCAGCAGAATTAACCTTAGCATATTTAGATGCTCAAGTTTGTGGTAATTTGGAAATATGTAGCAATATACCTTTAACTATCGGTCTTGGTAGTTCCACAAGTGATGTTACTGCAACTATCAAATCTATAGTTGATGCATTTAAAAGAAAGTTAACATCCAAAATAATTAGTCATCTCTCAGTAAAAGCTGAAATTGCTTCAGATCCTATAATGTTTGATGAAAGCTCTGTTCTTTTCGCTCATAGGAAAGGAATCGTTATTGAGGATTTTGGTATGTTACTTCCTCCAATGGATATTGTTGGCTTTAATTCCGACCCCTTATCTCCTGGAATAGAAACTTTAACACTACCACCAATAAGATATACTTGGCAAGAAATTCTATCATTCCGTTCTTTATTAGGGTTAATAAGAACTGCTATACTTAAACAAGATGTTAATCTTGTTGGTAAAGTTGCAACCATAAGTGCCCGTATAAATCAAAAGTATTTACCTAAACCGAAATTTAGCGAAATAGAAAAGGTAGTAGAAAAAACAGGAGCTGTTGGTCTTCAGGTAGCTCATAGTGGCACTGTGGTTGGTATTATATTTGATTCCACTGAAAGATGTGAAATAAAGGAAGGTAAGATCAAATACTGTAAATCCTTGTTAGAAGAGCTAGGATTTAAAAATAGTTGGCATTATTATTTAAATAATTGAGAATGAGGAGTTTTAATGTTTTAATGAAGAGGCCATTTATTAGTTTAACTATAATTGGTTTAAACTGTTTCGGTGGAAAAGTAAGAAACAGGAAGTAACATGCTGTTGTGGCTGTTTGTACACTCAACAGGTTTTTGCCTATAGAGTAAAAGCGGGTTCGTTTGCTAAAGAAGCGATAAGCTCTTCCGCCAGATTCTCATTCTCTGCCTCGCCGGTGATGGCGAGCCATACCGAGCCTTCCGCTCCACAGACACCGCCTCCCGCGACAAGTTCGGCGGTTGCGCCGGAAAGAATTGAGATTGCATCAATTTCGGTGAAAACTTCTCCCGGAACCGGAAGAAGACGCGGCCCATGGGCGCCGGGAGCATTGAGCTTTGCAGACAGTTCATCAAGATTGCCTGAGATGCGCTTCTCCAACCCGACAGGCAGCAGCAGGCCACGCGCCTTCCGGCGACAGCCTGCAGGGCGGCTGTTGTTGTGCCTCCCCTGGGATGGCCGATAAGAATGGCAGCCCGTTTTTGCGTCAGGTCGACAGAATTTGCTCCCTTTAAAATAACGTCGCCTTCCTTCAGGTCGTCAACAATATCAAAAATGGTTTTTCCCTGTAGCCATTTGCCCTTTACGATTACCACATCGCCGGGGAATCCTGTTTCATCCGGAAGTCTTCCCGTTTCAGTCACAGGTATGCCGGGCGGGAGTGTAAGGCCGCGAAAAAAGCGCCGCCGGTTAAATCCTGCCGCCTGGCCGGTCTGGATTAGTATTTCCTCGGCAATATAGCCGTTTGTAGTTCCTGCGATTATTACAATGGTTCCCGAACGCAGAGCGGTTTGTATCGCAGGGTGGACGGCGATTGCTTTGGAATTAATCTTTTGCCTGCCGCCGGAGTGAGAACGGTTTGGAACATGCTATTCTTCCTTTGTAATTGTCCTGAAAATAATCTGCTTTAGGGAGGTCAACTGCCTACGTGCTCATGTTCGCCTCTTATACTTGTACGAACTCATTCACCCTCGGGCTCGGTCAAAACTCGGCGCTTATGCGCCTCAAACAATTCCCTCGCTTATCCTCGGGTTCACTCGTTCTTTGAATGAAGGCTCAAAATCGCACTTAAGGCAGCATTGCCCTCCCTTGTTGATGAATTTTCTTTCTTATAGCTGGCGCCGCTCACTTTGGACAGTTTTACTAAATATTTACTTTCCTTTCTACTATCCCCGCGACATAGTTATTCCGTGCATGATCAGGTTGATCAGGTTGGCCTTTTCTTTTTTTTCTGTTCGTTTGACCATTCCTTGCTATAAACATCCCTGATATATCCCATAATGAAACCGTTTATAATCCTGGAGGTGAATTCAAGGTCTATTTCACAAATTTTTCCTTCGGTTTTGCCCTGGATCAGGATCTGTGAAATGATTGCTTCCATATCATCCTTCATTTTCTGCAGCAGGTTTTGAAACTCAGCCTTGTATTCGGGCCTGAGCCCCATGGATGTATTAATGATTAGAAATTCGATGTGTTTTAAATCTTCTTCGGCTGCTTCCTGAGCAAGGTCGTTCAAAGCGTTGATTTTATCCATAAACGTGGTTTTACTGTCGATAGCATTCGCTGGCCTGTTGACAGCGTTGATTTATTTCAAAACCGATTGTTTTGATGAACAGTTCATTTTTGTTTTTAAAGTACTCGTAAATTGTCCCCTTGCCGACTCCCGCAGTATTGGCGATATCCTTTATGCTGGAGTTGGAGAACCCTTTTTCTATAAAGACAGTTAATGCAGCCGATAATATGACTTCTTCTTTGTTTTTTGGCCTGGACATAAACGCACCTTTTCTTTTTTAAAATCTTCTTTCAATATCTTCAGTTCGCCGCCTTTGCCGGTACTTTTAGCTGTTTTTTCCTGCTTACAAAATCCCGCAGGTCATCCAGCACAGTGTATATTATAGGAACTATCAGAAGGGTCAGAAGTGTGGATGAGATCAGCCCTCCTATGATAGCGAAGGCCATAGGCTGACGCATCTCTGAGCCGGTTCCCATAGCCAGTGCCGAAGGGAGCATACCGAAAATCATGGCCAGAGTAGTCATCAGGATCGGTCGCAGTCGGATCAGTCCGGCCTGCAGGATGGCTTCCTTGCGTTCCACGCCGGCGCTGCGCTGCTGTTTGATAAAATCCGCCAGCAGGATTGCGTTTTTTGTTACCAACCCCAAAAGCATGATGATACCTATTCCACCGACAACGCTCAGGTCGCTGCCGGTTACAAACAAGGCCAGCATGGCTCCGATTATTGCAAGAGGCAGGGCGAACATAATGACCAGCGGATCGAGGAAGCTTTCAAACTGCGCGGATAGAATTAAAAATATGAAAAGTATTCCCAAAAGCAGTGCCTGGAACATGCTCTGCGCGCTTTCCACCATCATTGCCTGGTCCTCGCCGGCGCTGATGCTGATGCCTTTGGGCGTTTTTAGTTCACTGTTTATTTTTTTCATAAAAAAAAGATTGTTCAATGTTCCCACAGATATACCGGTATAATTGGCCTGAAGCTTATTTCTCTAGACTTGTCGTACCTGTTTATAGTGGAGGAGGAGGTTGTAAAGACCTTCCTGGTCACCTGTTCGAGAGGGACCATCATCAGCCCGCCGCTGCCTGCATTTGAGCTGGGTATGTATATTTCGTCGAGGCTGTCCAGGTTTTTACGCTGTTCGTCTTTTAACCGGACACGGACATCATAACGGTCTTTTTCGGTTTCGTACTGCCCCGCCACAACTCCACCGTATAAAGTGCTCAACGTATTGCTTACTGCTGCGGGACTTACTCCAAGATCAGCGGCCATATCGCGGTCAACATCCAGCCTTTCTTCAGGTTTTCCTGCTTTATAGCTCAGGCCTACATCTACAGCGCCGGGAACATGGTTCATAATTTGCTTGGCCTTCTGGCTGTATTCCAGGAGCTGATTGAAATCATCACCTTTGATGTGATACGAGGTCATCTTGCCCGAGGACATAGTTACAGAAGAGGAGGTCACTACCGATAAGTCAATCCCGGGAATCTTTCTTAATTCCTCCCGCATCTTTACGCCGATTTCATCTGCGCTTACTTTTCTGTCTTCTTTATCCGTAAGCTTTATGCCAAGGCTGATACTGTCTGGCTTCACAGTTATATATATATATATAACGGACCTCGGGGTATTTCCGGAAACTATCTTTTCAAAAATCCTGGCCTTTTTATCGGCCTCATCAAGAGCCAGCCCTGAATCCAGGCCGGCGTTAACATTAATCCATCCCCTGTCCTCATTGGGCGAAAAACTTGTCCCCATTCGTGGAATCAGAGCCAGGCTCAGGAGAAACAAAACCGATACAATGGCAAGGGTTATAGCGCGGCGGTTTAAGACTTTGCTCAGCATTTTTTGATAATAACTGGCTAAAAGGTCGAACTGACGGTTGAACCAGGCCAGAAACCTTCCTACAGGCCCCTTACCGCTGCTTTCTTCCGCCTCCAAATACCTGGAAGACAACAGCGGCACAAGGGTAAAAGAAACAAACAAGGAAACCAGGACACTAAAGATAACCGTAAGGCCGAATTCGACAAGGAATCTTCCGATTAATCCACTCATCATGGCTATCGGCAGGAAAATTGCCACGACAGTAAAAGTGGTCGCCATTACCGCCAGGCTGATCTCGCTGGTGGCTTCCTTCGCTGCCTGCAGCGGGGTTTTCCCCATGCGGATGTGCCGGACGATATTTTCGATGACGACTATGGAATCATCCTGATCCGGGGAGGCGCCCAGCAGGGAAACGCTTATACCCACATAAGGTATATCGACCTCGGGCATATCGTTGATGGACAACCCAAGAAGGCCGACTATGCCCAAGGCGACGAGGGCAATAATTACAACGAAGACAAAAACAGGGCGCTTTAGGCTGATATGGTCAGTGTCATCTCTTTACTCCCCCTGTCCGCTTACAGAAACCGCATTCCCGTCCTGCAGCATGTTAAGGTTGGAGACAATCACTTTTTCGCCTGCTTTTAATCCTGAGACAACCTCAGCCAGATTATTATGAATTTCCCCGATGGTTACGGTGTGTTTCGGGCGATACCATCTTCAATGGTGAATATTGAGTAATTGCCTTCGGCGCCGGTCAGCGCCTTCATCGGGATGACGACTTTTTCGATAGTCTCGTTAACCGGTATCTCAACATAGGCAAATTCACCGAGATGAAGCTTCCCCGCTTCATTGCCGATCTGGACCTTTCAGTCAAACACCCGCGCCGAAACATCTGCCGAGATATCAATTGCTTTTACGACGCCTTTATATCCCCCGGCATCCTCCCTGGAGAGTTTCACGGTGGCTTTTGTTCCCGCCTTTACCTTGTCCAGGTCGCTTTGTTTTAACTGAATTACAGCGTACAGCGAGGCAGTTTTTTTAACCTTGGCCAGAACCGTGCCGGGAGAAACAAACTGGCCCAGGATAACGTTTTTTTCGTCCACGGTGCCGCTTATAGGGGATCTGACGACAACATCTTCCAACGTTTCCTTGAGAGTTTCAATATTAACATTGGCCGATTCCAGATCAACCTTGGCCATCTTCAGGGCTGCTTCCGCGTTTTCAAAATCAGATTTGGATATTGCGTTATTGTCATAAAGCTGCTTAATCCTGTCATAGTTGCGTTGGGATAAATCCAGGTTGAGCTCAAGTTTCTGCAGATTCGTTTGAGCGGACTTCAACTGGTTTGCAAGATCCTTGTCGTCAAGCATGACCATGGGTTCATCACGCGACACCTTTTTACCGTTATCAAACAGGATCTTGACTACCTTGCCGCTCATCTCGCTGCCGACAATCCCTTCTTCAACCGGTTCCAGAGTAGCTTTAAACGACAGTACGGAAGCACTTTTAACAGTCTTTGCCTGCTGTACCTCAACGTAGGTCTTGTTGCCAGCGGATGCTGGCACAGGCCTCTTTTTTGTTGTTGCCAGTCTAAAAACCAAAAGTGTGCCGGCAACCATAACTATTACAATTATTGAAATCATTTTCCGGCTTATCTTCATTGTTCTTTCTATCCTCCTCTTCCCTGAAAAGCCACTTGCTCCGAGCTAACCAACCAGCAAATAAATGGCTGCAAGAACATCATTAACGTTTGTTTATTGCCTCTTTACCGTAGCTGGATGATTTTCTTTACTTCTTGTATTTTTATAATAATCACTTCCATGAACTAAATTTAGATAATTTATTTTAAAGCCATTTAATTGAACGAACAGTCGGTCAAGCGTTACTATATTAGCAATATATAACAATATTGCATAATGATGGTTTAATTTGAGTTATAAACAAAACTTGAATGGGCTAAATATGGTCTTAGAAAACAGGTGGTTAAACCCGTGTTCGGTCAATAAAGGGAATAAGGGGGTTCAGAATTCTACTTTTGCAAGGACTTGACCTAGTTAGCGGTCTGAATATGAAACTAAATCAATGTTAGTTATTGATATTAATGCTGATTGGCAAAACTTTGAGATAACTGATGTGAATTACCATGTGATACGTTTAAGTGATCTTCAAAAGGATTTCTATTGGCATTCACATGATAGGAAGGCAAGGGAACGTGCTTCACCATAATACTGCCGTTCGCTAAGCGTTCCGCCAGTTCGCCAAAACCGCTGGCATTATTTCTTGACAGGGTCCGATAATCATGGGAAGATATAATATATGGGCTGAAGGAGGGTTATCAATGGGAAGGAAATTAAACATCCGCTGGGCCTTGAATGTTGCGGGGATTATTTTAACCGCTTATCTTGTCAAGGGATTTGATGTTACATTCCTCGCCGCTATTTTTGGCTTTATTTTGCTTGGTTTTATTAACGCTACAATCCGTCCGGTTCTTATTTTGCTGACTCTACCCATTAACTTTATCACTTTAGGCTTATTTACCCTGGTAATCAACGGGTTGATGCTGTGGCTGGTCAGTGCGGTAATCAAAGGTTTTGATATTGCAAACTTCTGGGTAGCTTTGCTTTCTGCTTTGATTATTATGATAATCAGCTCACTTGTGAGCATGTTCATAAAGGATTAAAGTCCACTATTAAACAAGGGTGTATAAGCGGCACGAAAAACAAAATCCACATACATTCCCTCCATTTTATCTATCCTTAACGTTTGCCTCATACAGAGCATGACAGGTCCTTTTCACTTTATCGACCCAACTTTTCAAACATTATTAACCTGGCAACTTATGCCGCAGGGCTTTAGTAGAGAGGCTGATTGCCCGGAAAGGAAAACTCTTTGGAGAAGGGGGTTAAAATCCGGGACTTTTTAGAAACACACTTCAGTAGATGATTTCCTTTAATGTCCCGTATATACAAAAAAATGATCAATTATACGGAAGAAGCGGTAAGAAGAATTATGCCCGGTGTTTTAAAGGAATATTTAAAAAGTAATCCCGGGACCTGCACATGCAGCATCTGCCAGGATGACATATTAGCCCTGACTTTAAACGAACTACCTCCTCATTATGCTGCTTCCCTGGCTGGAGAAATTTTTACCGAGGTTAGTTTGGATTTGATTGGGGGCAAAGCTCAAATTATAACAGTGATTACAAGAACCATCAAACAGGTTTCCGAGAAGCCGCGTCACAAATAATTTTTCAGAGAAAAATAACTGCAGCCCCGATGTCTTTTAAGAGAAGACATGCAGCTGCAGTTTTTTCAACGGAACTTTTAACACAATGCGGTCATTTTATGTGGTTTACTACGTCCGGGTTCCTTGGCGGTGTGGGCGGATCTTCGCCGGTCTTGTAGCCGAGCGCCACAGTGCAAATGTGGCTGTAGCCGGCCGGGATGCCCAATTCCTTTTTTAAGTCATTGTCCCTGAATGTTGAAAAAAGGTAACCGGAAGATGTGATCAGGCATGAGCCTATGTTCAGTGATTCTGATGCCAGGGTAATATTTTGCGCTGCCGCCCCGCAGTCAATCTGAATGAAAGGCGCCTTTTCTTCGCCTGAAATCAGGATTACCGTGGGAGCGTTATAAAAAGTGTTGTAGTCTGGGGCGCTTGCCTTGTCAATTAAGAGCCCTATACGTGATTCAAGCATATTTTCTTTGATTCTTTTGACCATTTTATCAAGCAGGTCTTTGTTTTGGATTACTGTAAAATGTAATTTTTGCCTGTTCATTGCGTTAGGAGCGAGCAAAGCCGATTTTAATATTTCCTGCATCTCTAGATCGGTTATTTGCTCGGTCTTGAATTTTCTAATGCTTCTCCTGCGTTTGATAACATTAATAATTTCGTTCATCTGAATCACTTCCTTTCTATTAACAATTTACCAATTAACAACACCTAAGACAAATTTAACATGACCGCTTTTACTTGTCAAAGTATGAGTTTTAAATGCGCTACCAAAGCAGGCGCAGGCATTGTTGCCTTGATGGGTGTATTATGGTATCCTGTTTTTAATCAATTGTAAAAGAGATATTTCCCTACATACATGAGTAACACCCTGCTGCATAAAAAGTCATGTTTCCCCATTGTGCCGGTCTTGACGTAGAATTTAAACAAATAAATACTGGCTTGATATTTCTTTAAGCTGATATTAAAAAAAAAGGGGGGTTGAATCAAATATGAGCAGTAGTGATCCTAAAGCATCAAAAATATATAAGATAGACGTTGGCGGAGATATGATAGGATTGGCTGGAGTAGAGCAGGCTTTTCTTGAGGTAATGAAACTTGGCTTAAAGGGCGATCAGGCTGCTGAAAAACTATTTGAAATAGTTGGGAGAATAAACTTTATCCCTGAAAGCTCGGAAAGGCAATACAAGTGGGCTCTATCTTTGGCATACAGAAACTATTTAGCTGATCCATCTATAGGCAAAAAGGCCATGGAATTTGATCAAAAACCAGCATGTTGAGACACTTGAAAATAACTTCTTCTGTTTTGGTAAAACAGAATTAATTTGTTAGTACCTTACGGTTTAAGAACTACAATAAAAAACAAGTTATCAAGCAGACAATTTAAGCAATTCCTGTGTGGAAGCGGCTAAGGCAGCGCTCAAAGCGGTATTTAATTTTTGCCCCTTTTCAGTCAGGATGTATTTTCGCTGGTTCGGCAATTTGCGAATCAAACCATGATCACGAAATAACCGCAAATGGTGGCTAATGCGAGCAGACAGCTGTTTTTTGGTCATGCCTTTTGCCCATAAGGAATACTCCGTCTTTTATGGTAAAGCCTTATTGGTAATGGAGGCCACATCAAATTTAAGGTCGGAAACAGCTTGCGCAGGACATTCTGCTCATTGTAAAGCTTCAAACTGTTCTTATCCACCCAATGACGGATAACGCAGGCCGTCCTGCCATAAGTTGACCCGGGTCATAAGTTCCGGATTGGCTAAAGGATGAGGCTGACCATTTGCGTCAACGGGACGGCCCATATAGCGCAAGACACGATCGCTGGTTCCGGTCATCATGGCATGCCGAAGGAAGTCATCTTTACAGGTATTCAATGCCTGCGGACTCTCAAAAAGGTAATCCTTGGCCCATTCGCTTTGCCACAACGTCCAGGTATAGGTCATTCCGGGTCCTAACGTTTGAGTCATGGTCGGGAAGACATCCTTCAAAAATCCAGTAAGCATTTTTTCCCACCGGGTATCTATCTGACTGTCAAGCAAACGTTGTGCAAGTCCATAATCCTCAATATGTAAAACCTTATTTCCATGGACCAGACAGGCGCATTTTTCTTTGTCCAATGACCGACGTAACCACTCCCGTCCGTTCAATGCTATCTGTATACTGTAAGGAGACCATGTCTGAAGACGTATACTCTTGAAGCCGTAATCCGGATGATCGCAATAAAAATACAGGTGTTTGCACCGGGAGTTTTCCGAACGCAATTGCGGGCAGCCTGCAGCGGCATCATAGGTTGAACGGTAAGTGCTACAGGATTCCACACAGGACCATACCCCAATCAATCCGCTTTCGATTCCTGCTTTCTTCTGCTGTATGTGCGCTAATTCCTCTTTGCGTTCATGGCATGATGGAATATATTGGATAGCCATACCACAGTTCTCCCTGCAATACTGATTGGCAGTTTCGATGATTGCCGCAGACTGTTCTGTCACCCAGTCTTTGTAATTTTTATTAAGCACACCGCGCCCGCGAAGAAAAACCTGCATTCCTGCAGCATAAGCGATAGGACGGAGAATCCCTTTAAAAACAATACGGTCAAATCCTTCAATACTTCCCTTGATAATTCCACCCAGCTTATGTAATAATTTATCCATGCGTTGCCTCCTGTTGTATTTTGGTTTGGACGCTAAACATTATACAGGATCGGTAACGCATTTTCCTATTCCGGTGTAAATTTAATTGAATTAGCTTATCCTGACTGATAATTGAGTTGTGGGCGTAGCCCACTTTAGTTTATACTCATAAAAACAGATGTAATGAAAAGAAGGTAATTAATAAATGTACAGTTGCTGCGGTTCTAACGCACCTATAGTTTATAAGCTAAAAATTGGTGATAAAATAACGGGGTTGCTAGAGCTGGAGCAGGCTTTTATGGACGTAAGAGACCTTAATCTACTGGATAATGAAGTTGCTCAAAAACTGTTGGAAATAGTAGGGTATAAAAATTATATTCCAGAATGCGCCGAGTCCGAATATAGGAAAGCTCTACTTGCAGAATATAAAAAGTATATCGCTAAATCCAAGTAAAAAAAGGAAAGGTAATACTGGAGAAAGGTTCTTTTGCGACGAGGGCATTTCTGACCTAAAAAGCAGGGAGGAGCTTTTGACCGCGACACAGCCGAGCAGGATTAAAAGGATATATAAATATCTGGATAGATAGTAGTTAGCTTTTTAAAGAAATTTTTTATGTATTGACACATCAAATATATTTGATATTATCAAAAATAGCAGGTGAAATAATGGACGTTTTAAAAATAGCCAAAGCTTTATCTGATCCCTTGCGCCTGGAGATACTCAGGCGAATCGCCGGCAAAAAATGCTGTGAAGATAAGTGGCTGTGTGTCTGCCATCTGGTTGACGATACGGGCTTGCTTCAATCAAGGGTCTCCTACCACATCAGGGAATTAAAGGAAGCCGACCTCATCCGGGAAGAAACCAGGGGCAGGTGGAACTACTACTATTTTAAAGAAGAGACATTGAAAGAATATCTCTCGGCCTTAAACGACCAGTTTCAATTGCTGCTGTAGCTTAAAGATTTAAGTTTGTAAGGATAAGGCTGGAGAGTGGGCCACTTGAAGGATTAAAATATGTCAACAACCCCGTCCCATTGTCACAAACATTTACTAAAAGGGGTGAGAAGATTGGCGGTTGAGGAAGATGTTTTGCGCGAAACATGTTGAGGACCTGATCTGCAGGAGGAGGTTCCTCTTCTTCCAACCGACGCCGGGTGGATCACCGGACATAAGACTACTTTGGCAGGGAAAATTCCGATCATTTCAACAAAACTTTCCACAAAGGACATTTTGGGCTCGTGGAAAGTGCGCTGGGGTATAAACCGGATGGAATATAAAGTTCCCCCCGGTCTATATGGGGTTGGGGAACCCGGCGAAGATTCCCCGGTACTGATAACGGCTAATTACAAAATGACTTTTGACCGTTTGAGAAAGGAGTTATCAGGGGTCGACGCCTGGGTGCTGATCATCAACACGAGGGGTGTCAACGTCTGGTGTTCCGCCGGAAAGGGAACCTTCAGCGCGGCGGAGATAGCCAGGATGATTGCCGTAACCAACCTTTCCTGGGTAGTCTCACATCGTACGCTGGTGCTTCCGCAGCTAAGCGCTGTAGGGGTGGCTGCCCATAAATTATTAAAAATGTCCGGTTTCAGGGTTATCTATGGCCCGGTAAGAGCCTGCGATCTTCCTGATTTTCTTGAAGCAGGCATGAAAGCTTCTCCTCAGATGCGCAGGGTTAACTTTGGTTTTGCAGACAGGCTTGTACTTATACCCATGGAACTGGTCAGGGTTATAAAATTCGTTGCTGCCGCTTACCTGGTCTTATTCATTCTTAATTTCCTTAAAATCTGGTCGGTTTCTTTTGTAGCAACGCTGCCTTATCTTGGGGCGGTTATTACGGGCTGCGTATTGACGCCTGCCCTGCTGCCCTGGATACCAGGCCGTTCTTTTGCCTGGAAAGGGTGGCTGCTTGGTCTGATCTGGGCTATTGCCCTTATTTTATACTCTTCTCCGTCCATACCGTCCGGCTGGAATAGGGCTTTGGTTTACCTTCTTATTTTACCGGCCCTGTCATCCTGCCTGGCGGTCAATTTCACCGGCGCAAGCACTTTTACTTCTTTGTCAGGCGTTCGGCGGGAGTTAAAAGTTGCGCTCCCCGCAGCGATAATTTCAGCGGGATTGGGAGTTATCCTGCTGGTCTTGACCCAATTTGCTTTATAAGAGGTGTCTTCTTTGAAGTATCTAAAAAATGTGGTTACTCTGGAGCTTGACGAAGAGAAATGCGCCGGGTGCGGGATCTGCGCCGAAGTTTGCCCTCACCAGGTATTTAAGCTTATTAACGGAAAGGCTGCCATTGGAGACAGGGACTCCTGCATGGAGTGCGGCGCATGCGCTATAAACTGCCCTTTTTCCGCCGTTTCGGTAGCGGCCGGGGTGGGCTGCGCTTATGCGGTAATTAAAGGTAAATTCGGTAAGGGTGAGGTCTGCTGCTAAGGGCTGTTCCTTTAGCAGCAATCTGCCATTGTCCAGGGTATTATTTTTGTTTATTCTCCAATTTTTTTACCCATATATTCATATCTTCAAAACCGCCGCATATATGGCAGTTGTTTACCAACCTCCCGCCATATTTATATTCCAGCCTGCTTAGAGTTTTGTTTATTCCAGGATTAACCGCTCGAGACAGGCTGTATACTGTACAAAAGCCTTTTTTTAGCAGGTCAGTTTCTATTGCAGATATTAAGTGTCGCATTATACCCTTTCCCCTGTGTTCTGGAAAAGTAGCACAATCCGTTATTTCGGCGTTCAGGTTCAACTTATCCATATCCGCCGATGCAACGCTTATAATCTCCCCATCTTCTTCTGCCACCTTGTACAATGCCTGCTCAAGCATTACTTTTCCAAGATAGTCCCTGTTGAAAATAGGGGAAGGATAGGTTTTAAAGACTTTAGCAAATAGCTTGATCATCTCTGGGATATCGCCTGCGTCAGCCTGCCTGATTCGGTGATTGTATTTTCCAGGGGGATAATTTTGTTTGCTTTCACTTAAACACTGAGATAAAATATAATCCCCCTTTGCCTTACTTAAAGTTGACTTTCTTCCAGGATCAATGAAGTATGAAACACAATACGCATGCTCTCCTTGAAAGAACCCTTTAATGATTCCTTCAACAACAAAACCGCGATCTCTGAATGTCTGCAAAAACCAACTACGGCAGTTAAAAATTATTTTTCCAAGACCTTTTTCCTCAGCAAAATTAATGATCTCTGTTATGACATTTTCCGAAGAGTTTTGATAATCCAGTATTTTTAACCTTTTATTTATATAATCCACATATACCTTGGCACCTTTTACTGTTGTATCATAATTTTCACAAGACCTGTATTGCGCCACCCCATTCATTGTTTGGATCCCTCCTGTTCATCCGGACGTTGCTTCTAGGAATTAGGCAGACTCTTTCATCCCTATAAAGCTTTTCGATTCCCCTATATTCTCTATTCTTATATTGTTCACAAAGCCTACAATTATTGCATTGGCGTGTTTTATCCACAGGCTCGGAATAAGTGCAAATTACTCCTTCGAAGTTGCGCAGTATTACCTTTTCATAAGACTGCGAAATCAGGTACTGGGGAGTTACTGGAATTTTACCTCCACCTCCCGGTGCATCTACTACGAAGGTTGGAACAGCAAAGCCTGAAGTATGACCTTGAAGCATTTCCATTATTTCAATCCCGACAGAAACCGGTGTTCTGAAATGTTCAATTCCTTCAGATAAATCGCACTGGTAAAGGTAGTAGGGTCTAACTCTGATTTTTACCAGGCCCTGTACTAGTCTTCGCATTATGTAGGGACAGTCATTTATTTTTTTTAGGAGCACTGTTTGATTTCCTAAAGGTATTCCTGCATTTGCAAGCATTTCACAAGCCTTTTTTGCTTCAGGCGTAAATTCCTTTGGGTGGTTAAAGTGAGTATTGAGCCAAATTGGATGATATTTTTTAAGCATTTCGCATAGTTCTTGTGTAATTCTCATCGGCATGACAACAGGCGTTCTTGTCCCAATCCTTATAATCTCAATATGTGGAATATCTCGCAATGCTTTGATAATCGTCTCAAGCCGTTCATTGGAGACACATAACGCATCTCCTCCAGAGAGAAGGACATCCCTTACCTCTTTATGCAGCTTTAAATATTTTAAAGCCTTATTGATTTTTTCCATTGAAAGTTCTTTGTCGTTATGTCCGGCAAACCTTCTTCTTGTACAATGGCGGCAGTACATTGAACACTGATCGGTAATAAGTAGAAGAACTCTGTCGGGGTACCTGTGCGTAAGTCCCGGAACAGGAGAGTCTGCGCCCTCATGTAATGGGTCAATGCTGTCGCTTTTTGAAATACGGGATTCATATATTGTTGGAACTGCCTGTTTTCTTATAGGGCAGTTAGAATCATTTACATCCATAAGTGTTGCGTAGTAGGGTGTAATTGCCATGCGGAGCTTTTTTAGGCTCTCTTTTACTCCAATTCTTTCCTCAACCGTCAGATTAATAACCTGTTCAAGCTCGTCAATAGTAGTAATTCTATTGGCAAACTGCCATTTCCAATCCTGCCATTGTTCCTCATTTATACTTTGCCATAAAGGGATTTCCTTATATTTTCTTGCCATATAAAATCTCCTTTCGGGACCAGCGTTTTTACTTTAATTCCTCCAATTACCAATAAACTGTTCATCAATGATTAAAAATTGCTGTTCTAGTCTCTCACAAAGCATAACCTGGTGCCTTATGCAAAAAATAAGTCAGGATTTATTCATATCAATCACCTTCTCCTTCAACGCTTATGGGATTAGCTGAGGATTCGGATCGAAAGAGTTGACCCTACATAGATATAATCTGTGATTCACCCCATAAAATGTTTCTCCCGTTCCGGCTTTACGTTGGATTCAGCGAGTATTTAGAATGATTAAATCTTGTCCTGGCCTTTAACGGATTGTTGCTATAAAGACAATAAAAAGAGTCTATAGAATACGGCCTTCCACCAAGAAGCTTATATTAAAAGCGGCTTTACCGTCTTTTATTCCAATGTAGACGTCCTATTAATGCTGACATCTTGATGTATTGTTATGAGTTGTCGGGTTCGACCAAAAAACCCCCTCATCCTGTCCATATTTTCAAAGGATAGTGTAAACAAGGATAGTGTAAACTAGGAAGGATTATGGAGTAACTTAATTATAAGGGTTCGACAAAAGTTTGTCAACCTAATCAATTTGTGGGTATTTTTATCATGCGATAATGTCACCTTGTTAATTATCGCGATAAAACTTCACCATGAATAACGGGGTGCTTTATTTAATGTCACAGAAACAATTGAATAAGTATGCGGTAATATTAAGAATGATTGGTTGCGATATTACCACAAACAAGGCTGCTGTATGTTTAAATTTAGGTCAAACGTCAAGTAAAACGTTTGTAAAAAGGGTTGATTGTAAAGGGACCGGGCTTTCTTCTTCACGGGAATAAGAACGTAAACTAATTATACGCCATTCCTGGTGAAATCATCAAAAGGATATCTTCTTAAAGCAATCTGCTAATTTTGTTAACTGCTAATTTCCGGCATTTTGCATTTAAAGGCTACATGTAGTTTTGTCGTGTGAGAAAGCGCAAATCTTTGCATAACCCAATCTAATTACCGATGCTCCTAATCTTTACAAGGCTTTATATCTATTATAACTGGCGCAGTGTGTTCGGGTTTGCGGATAGGTTTTTTTCCATTTCGGCGAGCCGGCGCAGGGCTTTTAACTTCACCGTATCGCCTGTTTTAGCCCGGCGCAGGGCATCCTCAAGAGCTGAAATTGACTTTTGGTAGTTTGACCTGTCCACCGGGTAGGGAATCCCGTCTTTACCGCCGTGGGCGAAAGTGTAGCGGACAGGGTCCCGGAAGCTTAAGCTTACGCCGCAGGCCACTTCCGCAACAAGGGCCAGCGCCCTGATCGTCGCCGGTCCGGCATTTGTAGTGGAAAGCAGTTTTTCGAAATCTGCAGGCTGATTCTGGTAGGTGTTCAGCAAAACCCTGTTGATGTGCGACGAGGAGGGTATGTTGTGCCGGTAGGGCAGATCAAGTGTTTTAAAAGATTGGCTTTCAGTGATTTTTCTAATCTCTTTCAGAGTGGATTCCGGCTTTTCCCTGGACAGGAAGGCGACAGCGTTCCTTGCCTGATCGTTTTCGTAAGCCACCATGTTCAGTACTTTTGCGCTCCTGCTTCCGCAAACAGCGGTGTGAGGTTCACAGACAAAATCGGTTAACCCGCTGCTCAGCCAATGGTAGCGCCGCGCCCAACCGGTTTGATCGTTTAATCCCTGCTGGACGACGGACCAGGAACCGTCTTTAAGAAAAACAAAAAAATGATGATAGAGCTGATAGCCGTCCTGAACAGCGGCGCTATCGACCTTGGCCGCCATCCTGCTGGCGTATTTAAGATCTTCAAGTGTAGAAGGAAGTCCGAACCTTTCACAGGCGTGGTCTATTTCATGCGGCGTATGACGGGAAGTTCTTCCCTTGCCTCCGGCAAGGAACAGGCCGAGTTCACCCTGCCGGGGGGCAAGTCCTTCTTTGAGGGCGGCGCATACAGTTGTTGTCAGGCCGGAGGAATGCCAATCAAAGCCCAAAACGCTGCCGAACGCCTGAAACCAGACCGGGTCGGAAAAACGCTTTAAAACTTCTCCCGGCCCGTATTCTTCGACAATCACCTGAATAATGGCCGCCCCAAGCTCTTTCATCAGGCTGAAAAGCCAGGATGGGCATTTTCCGGGATGCAACGGCAGGTTCGCGATGCCTGTCCGCATAAAAAATCATTCCAAATTCATCTGATTGATCAACACATACCTTTGCACATATCAAAGTCCCAGTATTTTTCATGTATCTTTTTAAGTTCGTTGATGTCGTTCATGAACATGGGTGATACGGTCGTGGTTCTTTTAACGCCGGTATCTTCATGGACATTGAAATTCAGTCCGGAAAGAGCGTTGAAAATAGCGGCCGCTGAAAGGGCCTGGCCTTCCAAATTATAACCGC
Organism: Desulfotomaculum sp.; assembly: GCA_003485325.1. Classification (GTDB taxonomy): domain Bacteria; phylum Bacillota; class Desulfotomaculia; order Desulfotomaculales; family Nap2-2B; genus 46-80. The sequence goes on along the minus strand of DMZI01000067.1, from coordinate 13,225 downwards.
CTTCTAAAGTGGCTGTGATACGGCCGTCGCAGCATTTGTCCGCTATATTCATGACGATCTTGGTCAGGTTTTCAAAGCCCAGTGAGGTTAAACGCATTGCCCCGATTGGGTCGCTATGATGAGAATCCTGTCCGGCGGAGATCAGGATGAACTGGGGCTTGTACTGCATGGCGGCAGGGTATAAAATTTCCTGGAAGACCGTTTCGTATTCAACGTCACCCATCCTTGCTTCCAGGGGGACATTGATTGTAAACCCTTCCCCTTCTCCCTTCCCAACGTCATTTATCCAACCGGTGCCGGGGAAGATCCAGCTCTGGTGGACTGAGAAGTAGAGCACCTTTGCTGTATTATAAAAGGTAAATTCTGTTCCGTTTCCATGGTGGACGTCCCAGTCAACAATCAGGATTCTTTCAATTCCATATACTTTTTCCAGGTAGCGCGCGGCTATGGCTATGTTGTTAAAAAGACAGAAGCCCATTGCGCGCTCCGGCATGGCGTGGTGGCCCGGCGGCCTGACCAGGGCAAACGCGTTCCGGAATCTTCCCTCCATCACTTTGTCAACTGCGCACAGGAGCCCTCCTGCCGCTAAAATGGCGGCGTCATAAGAACGCATTGAGGTATAAGTGTCCGGGTCCAGGTATCCTCCTCCGTTTAAACAGATCTGCCTGATGCTTTCGATGTGGTCGGGCGGGTGCACCAAAGCAACTTCTTCTATTGTGGCAGGGCGGGGAGGTATGCTTTGGATATAGTCAAGAATTTTTGTTACCCTTAGTTTGGACATGATTATTTCCAGGCGTTCCGGACATTCGGGATGAAATACCGAATAATGATCCAGGTAAAGCGGGTCAAAAACATACCCTGTTTGGCTCAAACAAAGACACCCCCTTTTTGAAATTCTATCACAGGGTTTTTAACTAAACAAGGCTGCGCGGCCGATTCGGTTTATGCCAGCAGGGCGGCTACAATACCGATTAAGAAGATCCCGTCAAAAACTCCTGCGCCCCCGATGCTTAAGACTTGGCCTCCTATGTCCCGGAACCTGTTCAGGTTGAGCAGGTCAGCCCCTGTGAGGGTTCCCCACACTCCGGCGATATAAGCGACCGGAGCGGCATATTCCCGGGCCAGAAGGACCGCTGCGGCCGCTGCAACAAGTGGAGGAATAAATGCCGGTAGGGAGATGCCCATGCCGGGAACCGGGCGGGCCAGGGCCTTTGAAGCTATCGTGACAATTGCGGCGGCCAGAATAGTCGGCAGAAAGGGAGTCCGGTGAAGAAGATAAAAGCTAAAAAGGACGGGTATAACAGCGCCCCCGAGATTAACTGCAATAACCTGCTCGCTTACCCGCGGCGGGTAATAAAAAAAGTAGTTTAGAGGCGACATCCGCTCTTTGACGAGACGCCGGGAAACGGGGATGTTGATAATTCCTCCGATCAGGGAAAGGCCGAAGAGGAGGACAGCACCCTCCGGAGACAGACCCAGTTTGGCAAAGGAAAATGCCGCAACCTGGAAAAAGAACATAAAAACCAGAAAGGGAAGCAGGACAAAAACGGCAAGATATAAAACCGGCACAGGCAACGCCCCTTTTTATATTAAGCAATTCTAATATTATCTTAATCAGAGAAGGAAATAAAGTGAACCGTATCGAATAAAAATTATTATTTGTAGGGACGACCATGTGGTATAAATTTTTTGTCCACAGGGTCTAAAGAAAATTTTCCGGGAGGGGATAAGTTTGAATTTATTGATTATGGGACCACCGGGCGCCGGCAAGGGGACACAGGCTGAAGTGCTGGTAAAAGAGCTTTCTATTACCCATATTTCCACGGGCGACATGTTCCGCAGCGCTATCAAAGAAGGAACGGAAATGGGTAAAAAGGCCAAGGAGTATATGGACCGGGGAGAACTCGTGCCTGATGAGGTAGTCGTTGGCATGGTTAAAGAAAGGCTGGCGATGTCTGACTGCGCCAGGGGATTTTTACTTGACGGGTTTCCGCGCACACTGCCCCAGGCGGAAGCCCTGGATGATACCCTGAAAGCTTTAACCATTAAATTGGACGGGGTAATCAACATTGATGTGCCGCGTGAAAGACTGATGGCCAGGCTGACCGGCCGCAGGATCTGCAAGGGCTGCGGGGCAAGCTACCATGTTCTGTTTAATCCTCCTAAAAACGAAGGAAAGTGCAATTCCTGCGCAGGCGAGCTTTATCAGCGCAGCGATGACAATGAAGAGGCTGTTTCCAACCGTTTGGATATCTATGAGTCACAGACACAACCGCTCATTGATTATTATGTAAAAGCTAACCTGCTTAAAAATATCAACGGAGACCAGGAGATTAAAAAAGTTCTTGATGACGTTCTAGTCAGCCTCAAAGGTTAAAGCATTATTCGTAAAAGTATAAATTACCAGGCAAGTTTTTAAAACCCCGCCAATATAAATCAACTAAGAAGGATTAAGGGAGGTGGGGTGTAAAGAGAGGCCTTGCCGCAATTTGTAGTCGATTAACCTGAAAAAGTCTGGGGGGCGCCTGTTCTATTGCAGGCGTCTCAATTTTTACGCAGGCGCTTAAAGCGCGGGCTTTCTTGACGTATGACAGTATTTTTAATATGATGGAATTGTAAAAATGTGTAATAAAATAACTTTGGGGGAAGACAAATGAATGAGCGGGAACTGATTATTATTGGCGGCGGGCCTGCCGGTCTTGCAGCGGGGTTGTATGCGGCGAGGGCAAAAATTGATACGCTGATGTTGGAGCGGGCAATGCCGGGCGGGCTAGCGGCCAACACGGAGTTTATAGAAAATTACCCCGGTTTTGCCGAAGGGATCGACGGCGCCGCGCTGACGGCCCAGATGGAAGCGCAGGCAAAGCGTTTCGGATTGGAAATAACCAGCGCGGATGTCGCCGGTCTTACTTTTCAGGACGGAAAATTTACCGTCAAAACAGATGAACAGGTTCTGTACAGCTACTGTGTAATTTTGGCCACTGGATCACAGCCGCAGATGCTGGGTGTTCCAGGTGAGGAAAAATTAAGAGGACGCGGGGTTTCATACTGCGCCACCTGTGACGGGGCATTTTTCCGGGGCAAGGAAGTTGCTGTAGTAGGCGGTGGCGACGCCGCCGTTGGTGAAGCTGTCTTTCTGACCAGGTTTGCCCGGGGTGTGAACATAATCCACCGGCGCGGCGAATTGAGGGCAACCAAAATTGAACAGCAGCGGGCCATGCAGAACGATAAAATAAAATTTTTCTGGTTTAACACGGTCCAGGAAATTTTAGGGCAGGAAGAAGTGGAAGGTGTCATACTCAAAGATACCCGTACGGGCGCTACCCAGAGGATGGATTTTAACGGAGTTTTTATTTATGTGGGCCAGAAACCGGATTCGCAGCTGGTCAGGGAAGTGGCCGAACTGGACAATAACGGATTCGTTATTACGGATGACAGTATGCGAACAAGACAGCCCGGGCTTTTTGCGGCAGGAGATGTACGCCGGAAGCTGTTACGTCAGGTGGTTACGGCAGTGGCTGACGGGGCAATCGCCGCAGTAGCCGCAGGAAAATATCTCGAAGAGATCGGTAAATAAAAACAGGGTTGGATTTAAAAAAGAAAAGCTGTATCTGAAGATACAGCAGAGAAAGGGAGAGGAGATTAGGTTGTTATCAATTGGTTAATCTCATTATAATTATAGCCTATTAAGGAGAAAAGCATTTACCGGCCAGTGGTTAAAATTGGTCCTTAAAAGTTTATATGTCTTTTAAACGGTTTAAAATGTCCTTTTTTTCTGAAAAAATAGAAATGATCGTGGTCGGGAACCGTTGGTACCCGATATCAACCTTCCAAAGCGCAAAAAGTGCAACTCGAAGGAATATTACGTATATTCAATATTTTCCGTAGTGTCCACCAATACACTTTTTTAGTCCTGTTTCTAATGCTTCAGGAAAGAAGCCAGAATCTGGTTTAAGACCTGGACTTCCTCCGGTTTCATAGTCTGGTCGAGGTTATCCAAGAGGTTTTTGATTAATTTCATCAATGTATCCTGGTCCATCATGGACACCATCTGTTTCAACATGGACGGATCAAAATTTTGAAGCAGGCCGCGGATCAGTTCCGATAAATTATCCATGTCAAGCGGAGTATTTGGCATTTACCTTTTTCGCCTCCCAAGCTATGCTTTGAATTTATTAATAGACTATTCTCCGGAATGTATTATTGCTACCCAAAAGATTAATCAATCAGGCAGGATTATTTTTGAAAGCATCGAAGAAAACTTAAAACCTCACTTTTATAACCGGAGCGCAAAAAATGCTCATTTCCTTTGTGGTTTGTGATTTGGAGACAACGGGCCTTTCTCCACGGCAGGATGAGATTATTGAAATAGGCATGGCGCTTGTTGAAAACGGAGAGATTGCCGCAAGTTACCATAGCCTTGTGCGGCCTTCGCGAAAACTGCCGGTAAGTATTCGCCGCCTGACCGGCTTAGACGACCAGATGCTGGCATCCTGCCCTGAACTTCCGGAGGTGCTGCCCCGCGCCCTGGAATTTCTTGGCGGCCATCCACTGGTTGGGCATAATGTGAGCTTTGATAAAGGTTTTCTTGAGGAAGCGGCAGGCCCGCTGAAAAATCCCTCATACGACACGCTCGAACTGGCCCGGGTCGTCTTTCCCTTTTCGCCCGGCTTCAGCCTGGGCGCTCTTTGCCGGTTCCTGAACATTAAAAATGAAAAAGAACACCGGGCGCTTTCCGATACTCTGGCCACAGTCGAACTTTACGGGAAATTGGTTGATGCCCTGAAAGAACTTGATGCCCGGGTTATCTTACAGGTAATCGCTTTTTTAGCACAGGCGGGTTCTTCATGGGTTAAGCCGCTGTCCGGCGCATTGAAGAACTTAACCGGCGGCTGCGCGCAAAGAAAGATCGGCGAAAAGGTTGTATGTACAAATCCGGAGTTTGGCCAGACTGAACAATACATAATGACGACGGCGCCTAAAGAAGCCGTCCTTCTTCCCGAACAGGAAGAACTTCCTTCTCTGTTTGAAGCGAAAGGCCCGCTGGCCTCGAACCTTGCGGATTATGAATACCGTCCCCAGCAGGAACAGATGGTCCGTGCGGTCTGCGGAGCGCTTTCGGGGCAGAAGTATCTTTTAATGGAAGCCGGAACAGGTACGGGTAAATCCATAGCCTACCTGATTCCGGCGCTGCACTGGGCAATAACCCGCGGTGAACGTGTGGTTGTGTCGACACGGACAATAAATCTTCAGGAACAGCTGTGGTTAAAAGACATCCCCGGCCTGCTCGGGGCCCTGTCGTGGCCCTGTAAGGCTGCGCTGGTCAAAGGCAGGTCAAACTACCTCTGCCTGCGCAGATGGTTTAGCGTCCAGGCTGCTGCAAACTGCCGTCCCGACGAGGCGGCGTTCTATGCACGGGTGCAGGTTTGGGCAGCGGCGACTGCCACGGGTGACAGAAGCGAACTGTTTATTTCCTCATTTGAGATGGATTACTGGTCGAACATCTGCTCCGACAGTGAAAATTGCCTTGGTATGCGGTGCCGCTGGTTCAAAGGGCAATGTTACGTTGCCAAAGCGCACAGGGCGGCGGAAGCGGCCAACCTGATTATTACCAACCACTCCCAACTTTTTTCCGATATCCGCATGGAAAATAAAGTATTACCTGCTTACGGCCCTTTGGTGATCGACGAGGCCCACCATCTCGAGGATATCGCCACGGAGCAGCTGGGGCGTCAGGTAAGCTGGGCGGCCGTGAGGCGTTGGACGGGCGCTGTGAGCAGGTTTCTTTCTCAACTTGACGTTCTTGTGCCCAGCGGTGATTTTGAAATATGGCGGCAAACCAGGCAGGAAGCACGTAATACTCTTGCGCTCTTAGTCCACGAGGCGCAGTTCTTTTTCGAAGCTGCACGCGTGCTGGTTATTTCCCGGTCATCTTCCGATTACCAGGGCTCGGACCGATGGACACTCCGGATTAAGCGAACCGGCCTGGAAAACAGGGTTGTTTTTTTGGAAGCGGAATACTCAAATTTGGAATACAGGTTTGGAGAATTGCTGGACTGTCTTCATAAACTTTACGGCATTCTGGAGACCTGGCTGCAGGGCGGCGCTAGTGAATACTGGAGCGGACTATCCGCTGAAATAGACCAGCATCTTTCCTGCGGCCGGGGTCTGGCGGCGGATCTTGCCTTTGTCATGTTCTGCAGGGAAAATAATTTTGTTTACTGGGCGGAAGCGGCGGAAGAGGCTTATGGCTGTTCCCTCCACGCCGTTCCTATACAGGTTGGTGAAATATTAAATGAACAGCTTTTTAAAACAAAGGAGACAGTGGTTTTAACCTCCGCAACCCTATCCGCCGGCGGTTCTTTTGAACATTTTAAGGAACGCACAGGCTTGGACCTTCTTCCCGCAGAAAGGCTGATCGAGCTGAAGGTTGATTCCCCCTTCAGTTACTCCGACCAATCCCTGCTCTGCATAGCCAGGGATATGCCTTCACCATACGGGGTTCCCGGCGGGGATTATTTTGAAGCGCTGCTGGAGAGCCTGACAGGTTTGATCAAGGCTGTTCAGGGAAAGACACTTATCCTTTTCACATCTCACCAGGCGCTCAGGGAGGTTCACCGGAGGCTGAAAGATTTTTGTGAAGAGGAAAATCTTTACCTGCTTGCGCATAATATTGACGGGGGCCGTTCCCGCCTGGTTGAGGCGTTTCGCAAGAGCGAACGCGCCGTTCTGCTGGGAGCGTCCAGTTTTTGGGAAGGGATAGACATTCCCGGCGAAGCCCTCTCCTGCGTGGTTATTGTCAAACTGCCTTTCTGGGCGCCGGGAATACCTGTAATTGAAGCCCGGCTTGAAGAACTCGCCGGCAGGGGTAAAGACGGTTTTTTGCGCTACAGCCTGCCCCAGGCTGTGATCAAGTTCAAGCAGGGTTTTGGCAGGCTGATCCGGACCATGCGCGACAGGGGCGTTGTGGTGGTTTTAGACCCGCGCCTTTTAAATAAAAGATACGGGCGGCATTTTTTGATTTCACTGCCGGTTAAAACGCACTTCCGGGGGGATACCTGGATGATCAAGGACAAAGTCGCCCAATGGCTAAAATATCCTGCCGCTCATCCCGGAACACAGGGGCCGAAAGATGTCACATTCGGCGCCTGACTGTAATAAAATATTAAAAAGAATAAACCTAAGGAGTGAGAGAATTGCGCGTTTATTTTATAAAGCTGCCCTTTTTTATAAGGAATTTTCTATTGAGACTGCAAAATAAATAATCATGAACATCCTGGCAGGGAATTCCTGCTCTTTTTTTTATTTGCAAGATAAAGAAATATGAAGTGTGCCGCAAAGGAAATCTTTCATTATGAAATTGCGGAAAAAAATTATAACTCTTTCAGTTTTAATCTCCCTCCTTTTTATGTTTTTTTACTATGCCGGTTATTTTTTAGTACTGGACGAAAAGCCAAAAAAATCAGATGTAATTATTATCCTGGGCGGAGACCAGGGAGCTCGTATACATAAAGGCGTTACTCTTTATAAGGATGGATACGCGCCATATATAATAGTATCTGGTGAAATTACCCAAGCAAATCTATTGATGGCAAGCGCTGTTAAATCGGGTGTCCCAAAAGAAATTATTATTCTTGAGCAAAGAGCTGAAAGCACATATGAAAATGCGCTCTTTTCAAAAGAAATTATGGAACAATATGGCTTTAAAACCGCTATAGTTGTTTCATCTAACTACCACATGAGAAGAGTAAGAATGATATTTGAGAAGGTTTTTGATAAAGCCAATATGACATTTACTTATTGCTCTGTACAAGAACCGAATTTCTCTCCTTCTCATTGGTGGTTAAGCGAAAAAAGTATACAATTTACTTTAACCGAGTATGGAAAAACCCTGGCATTTCTTTTTGGAGGAGGAAGATAACACTTTGCCTACCAGCATTACTTGAATGGTTTTTGCTTTCAAATAACAATAATTGAAATACAGCAGTATGCCTTCTACGGCAATACGGCCTTATCTATAGCGAACGACTTGGCGCAGCGCCGGTAACAGCAGTTAAGCGTTGGTTGTATTATTACTGTTCTTTTTTCAAGCTGATTATATTTATTTGCGTCCGTGCAAAAAATCTTACTGGTGGAGTTATTGTACCGGCACCATTAGATACTAAAACTTTAGTATAGCCTGTATCTATAACTCCCGTTCTATACTTTTGCTTATTTTCTATAGATACTAAGGGGGCCCACAGCCCAAAAAGAGTTACCTATCCTCCATGCGTATGTCCGCTTAATACTAGATCAATGTTGTGGGTTTTAATTTTCTCTGCAAAATCGGTGCCCTTTTTATTCTAAGGCAACTAGTTCGTTCCGATAAGATCTATACTGATATTGGAGTATCTACTGATTAATCGAACACGAATATTGTGTTATTCTATTTAGTGTCTTGGAGTTTTCTATTGTTGACAATACCCGGATATGGTAAAATTAGGTTAGCCGTTGCTATATGCTTTGAAGGGAGCGAGATGCCATGAAGAAAAATGATCTTTTAGAGAGAATTACAATAAATCCGGATATTTTTAATGGTAAACCAATTATCCGCGGCTTACGTATAAAGGTGGAAAATATACTTGCTCTCCTGGAACAGGGTGTGACAATGCAAGAAATATTGGAAGACCTTCCAGACATGGAACTGAATGATATTAAAGCCTGCCTTGCCTATGCATGAACTTTGGTAGCAAATGAGAGTATTGAGGCAATCAATTTTGAGGTTGCAAAATGAAATTTCTTGTAGATGTTTGCATTGAAGGGAAAATTGCCAGGTGGTTAAAGGATATCGGATACGATGTTGTGGAAGTGCGAACGATTAACCCA
>DMZI01000067.1:0-4155 GCA_003485325.1 Desulfotomaculum sp. | reverse complement strand
TGATTTATTGGGATACTTGACTTATTTTAAAACTTCGGCTTCCGAAGCTTCACCGGACTGCTGCAGCGGCGCTTCGCAAAATCGCTCACGCAAACAAAGGTATCCTATTTTATAGATAGACAAGATTATCTTAAAAGTTGAAAGTCAGGGAGCACGGCTTTTTCAACAGCGAACGACTTGCCTAAGCGCCGGTAACAGCAATTAGCAATGAGAAGGCCGCCGTATTCACCTTTCGCTTAAATTCTTCATACCGGCAGCGCCGGGCTGCATTTTCCGTTAAAAACCCTCTTTTTAATCAAATTAGATAACCAAAAGCAGCTTAAAAAGTTCTACAGTTTAAGTTAAAAATATTATTGCAAATTTTAGCATAAATGGTTATAATAAAACAACATAATATGGCCGGCAAGATTGCCGGCAATAAGGACGGTTTTAAGATGAAGAATGAACCTCTTTTTATGGGTACTGCTCTTCAAGAGGAGGAACCTAGTTATAACATCTGGGAAAAAGCCGGTTTTCGTTTTGGTGACAAAGGCACTCACACAAGCAGGACCATTATGTTGGAAGAACTTTCTTTGCTATTCCAAGAATGCCCGGGAGGTTCAACTCGTGAAGATTATCTAAAAGCTATCGTGGAAGACAATTGTCTCGGAAAGAGAACGGTGGCTACACGTAAGCTTTCTGCTCAAAGATTAACAGAGTTATACGGCCTAAACCCGGCAACGCAACTTTTTCGTTTTTTTCGTAACTATTGGGATTCCGATCAAGCAGGGAGGCCTCTTCTTTCTTTATTAACGGCCATGTCCCGGGACCCTCTTTTAAGAATTACTTCACCAGTGATAATAAACATGCAGCCAGGGGAAGAACTTACCCGGCAAAAGTTTACCAATGTTCTCCAGGAGAATATTGGTAAACGGCTAAACGAAAGTACCCTGGATAAGGTTGTTCGCAATGCATCATCATCCTGGACCCAGTCAGGTCATTTAAAAGGGCGAATGAGAAAGATTCGCCAGAAGGTCAGTCCTACACCTATGGTAACAGCTTATGCTTTGCTGTTGGGCTATTTGCTTGGCATACGCGGACCCGGCCTGTTTAAAACATTATGGTCTAAAGTATTAGATACGCCGGAGGAAGAGCTTCAAAAATTGGCTTTAGAAGCAAAACGTCTGGGTTTGGTGGACATGAGCCTATCTGGTAATGTTGTTGAAATTTCTTTTTCCAGGATGTTAAGCGAAGAAGGGAGGTTTATGTATGGGAAGAATTGAAGAACTTGCCCGCCGGTACCAAAATCATATAGTTACTCCCTGGCAGCGTAATTTATCAGGCTCACAAAAAACAATCTTCATAGTCTATTCTAAAAACGATGAGCGAAAACTCCGGGCAAGGTTGGAACTTTTTGAAATGGCTACTATTGCTTCCGGGCATAAATGGGTGCTTTTTGATTTTACGAAGGTGTTTGCCAGATGGATGAGCAGCCTGGAATACCGGGATTTGTATTTTGAAGAACCGGAAGATCTGGCCATGAAATTAAGCAGCGATTTCCTTAAATCTGCAGCTGATGAACTGCGTGATGCGCTGACCGGAGAAAATGTTGATTCCGACACTGTAGTGGCAGCGTATGGTGTGGCAAGCTTATTCGGTTTCACTATGGTTTCTCTATTATTAAAGGAAGTCGTTGGTGATATCCGGGGCCGGCTGGCGCTGTTCTTTCCCGGTGAGTATGACAATAACAATTACCGCCTGCTGGATGCGCGTGACGGGTGGAGTTACCTGGCAATACCTATTACATTAAATAACGGGGTGAATGACGCATGATAAACCGTGAAATTTTCCAGCGCGACCCTGTACTGTCAAAACTGCTTAATGATGGTGTGGCCGCCGTCAATGAATCGTTTACTTCCAGAGAGATCGAAACGTTAAGATATGAGCTGGAACACTTTGTTTGCGAAGGGCAATACAAAGAAGGCATAATCCGCATTCTCGAATCGTACCTGGGCAGTTTAAATTCGACAAATCAACCGGCTGTCTGGGTAAGCGGTTTTTATGGAAGCGGCAAATCTCACCTGCTTAAAATGCTGCGGCACCTCTGGGTTAATACTAAATTTGACTCTGACGGTTCAACCGCCCGCGGACTTGCCCATTTACCCACGGAGATAAAAGACCTGCTTAAAGAACTCGACACAATGGGCAAAAGAGGCGGCGGCCTGCACGCCGCGGCAGGGGCCCTTCCCTCGGGCGGCGGCGAAAGCACCCGCCTGGCCATACTCAGCATTATTTTAAAGTCGAAGGATCTGCCCGAATCTCTTCCCCAGGCTTTATTTGTTTTGTGGTTGAAAAACAACGGAATTTTTGAACAGGTAAAAGAAGCTGTGGAAAAAGAAGGCAAAAATTTTTTAAGCGAACTTCACGACCTGTATGTAAGTCCGATTCTTGCCAAAGCCCTGCTGGATGCAGATCCCAACTTTGCGCCTGATCTAAAACAGGTCCGCACCCTTCTTCGTGCTCAGTTTCCAATTGTTAATGATATTCCTACTTCTGATTTTATCAAGATTATACGCGGCGTCCTGACCGTAAACGGTCAAATTCCATGTACTTGTATACTGCTGGATGAAATTCAACTATTCATTGGAGATTCCGCCAAACGTTCCACTGATGTGCAAGAAGTAGCGGAAGCTCTTTGTAAGCAGCTTGACAGCCGTATGCTGCTTATCGGAGCTGGTCAAACAGCTCTTGGCGGGGATTTGCCGCTGCTGCAAAGACTAAAAGATCGCTTTACAGTTCCCATCGAACTATCTGACACTGATGTGGAAACCGTAACACGCCGGGTTGTGCTTGCAAAAAGGGCTGACAAGCTTAAAGCAGTGGAGGAAATTCTAAATGTTCATTCCGGTGAAATTGACCGGCAGCTTGCCGGAACCAGGATCGCCGCAAGGACTGAAGACCGGAATATTATTGTTGAAGATTATCCTATCCTGCCCGTGCGGCGACGTTTTTGGGAGCATGTTCTTCGTGCCGTCGATGTTCCGGGGACAAACAGCCAGCTGCGCACACAGCTCCGTATTGTCCATGACGCCGTTCGCGATATAGCCGATAAACCGCTGGGCAGTGTAGTTCCGTCAGATGTTGTTTTTGATCAAATGCAGCCTGACTTGCTTCGCACCGGTGTCCTGCTGCGGGAAATTGATGAAACCATCCGCAATCTTGATGACGGCACGCCGGACGGCATACTGGCTAAACGAATTTGCGGGCTTATTTTCTTGATTCGCAAATTACCCCGTGATGCTGTTATAGATATCGGGGTCCGGGCTACGTCGGAAATGATCGCGGACCTGCTGGTAAGTGATCTTGCCAGTGACGGAACAGCCCTGCGCAAGAATGTCCCAATGATTTTGGAAAAACTTGTTGAACAGGGCAAGATCATAAAAATAGAAGAAGAATACAGTCTCCAGACACGTGAGAGCAGTGAATGGGACAGCGAATTTCGCAGCAGGCAGACCAAGCTGAATAACGACTTGACATCTCTTTCAGTAAAACGAACAGCTCTAATAAACGCCGCTTTTGCCGAAACTTTCAGCAGCAGCAAGTTAACGCAGGGGAACAGCAAGGAACCGCGAAAACTGCTTATTCAATTCGGCGATGAAGCCCCCGCCCAAAAAGGTACTGATATTCCTGTTTGGGTCCGTGACGGCTGGGGAGAAAATGAAACTGCCGTACTTTCCGGCGCGAGGGCTGCAGGCAGCGACAGCGCCGCTGTATTTGTATTTATACCTAAAGCGAGCGCCGAAGATCTGAAAAAAGCCGTTATTCAATTTGAAGCAGCCAAAGCTACGATTGACTCCAAAGGCCCGCCAACAACCCCGGAAGGGCAGGAGGCCAGGGATGCCATGCATACGCGCATGACCTCTGCGCAAACAACGCGAAATAATATCATAAAAAATGTGCTTAACGCGGCGAAAGTTTTTCAGGGGGGCGGCCAGGAACGTTTCGAGCTTGTTTTAAAAGATAAAGTTATCGAGGCGGCAAAGGCGTCAATGGACCGTTTATTTCCCAGATTCCGGGATGCCGATGATAACCGCTGGTCCAGTGTGATTAACAGGGCAAAAAACGGCGACGGGTCCGCCCTGCAGTCTCTCGATTGGAAAGACGCGCCGGAAAAGC
>DMZI01000051.1 GCA_003485325.1 Desulfotomaculum sp. | reverse complement strand
CTTCCAGGATGGTGTTTCGACGATGGAATGACCTCATTTCTCAAGGCCAACAAGATTAGAATGTTCGACCTGCCTGCCGGCAGACAGGCTATCCGGAATTAGCCAATGCCTTAAGAAAAAAGATCCGCTCTCATGCAGAGGTAATCGCCAGAGAAAATGATCTTGAGATCGAGTTTATCAAAAAGATCAAAGCCTTTCGTAAGGAAGAATGCATCAAAGAAATTTTAAAAGAATGTGGGACACATCCCGGTCTGGTATATATCTTTTCGGCGATGGAAACATGCACAAGCTGCAAACCTTAGTATGATAAAACTACTGGCAAGACATTTCTAAAATATGATTCGGGCAAGTGTCTGCGGCCTGACTCCTTAAAATTGGATAATTAGTCTTTGTTGCTAACTATTTCGTAAAATATCATTGAATTGTTTAATCGGAAGGCGGCGGCATTGACTGCCACCCCGCAGGTGGTAAAATGAGCTTTCCGACGGGTCGTGCACACCTTGCTTACATGTTCCCCGGAGTCGCCCCGTCGGTAGTTCCTGGCCCACCACCAACGGGGTCGAACGACTCAACCAGGAGATTCGCCGCCGGGAGCGGGTGATCCGGATCTTTCCCAATGAGGAGTCCGCTATCCGCTTGATCGGGGCGGTGCTCGTAGAGATCGACGAATCCTGGACTTCTGGAACCCGTTATTTTGATATGGCGGATTACTGGGGGTGGAAGGTTAACACGGAGAAACAGCGTAAGGAGGCAATACCTGCGTGAACGCTGCTTAAAACAGGGCGATCTTGCCTACCAGGGGGAATTTACACCAAGATTCGGACTTGACCAACTGAACCTGCAAAAATGCTGCAGAACAATTGAGAAATGTGTTTCCTTTAAAGCCAAAAGATGATATCGCAAAATATTATGACATAATTAAATATTGCCACTACTTATTGACATGCTAAGATATATAATTTATTATTAAGTTGTATTTAGAGATTCCTGTGCACGCCGGTTACAATATGTTGACTTATGTATTTAAGGAACAACTAATTTTATAAAGGAGGCGTTGGTTTATGATTAAAAAAATACTTGTAGCCTATGATAACGGTAGCAAAGCAAAAAGAGCTGTAGAAATTGCAAAAGATCTTGCCAATAACAGCAATGGAGAAGTATGCTTAGTTTATTCTCCAGTACTACCAGATTATCTTACACATGTAGTCGGCGGGTCCATGGTTAAACATATTAAAGAGCAAAGCCATGTATTTTTTAAAAAAGTACTTGATGAAATCGAAGATAAATTAAAACAAGAAGGCATTAAAGTGACTTCGGTGATCTTAGATGAGGTTCCAGGTAAAGCGATTGTCAATTATGCAGAAAAGGAAAACTATGACCTAATTATAATGGGTTCGTCTAATCGGCTGGAAAAAATAATTGAGGGTTTTGGTAGTGTATCTAATTATGTACTTCAACATTCCAGATGCCCTGTTATGATTATCAAAGACCATACCAGGGTACCTTAAATAAGGATTATCTTATTAGCCTTTGATACAAGGGGTTATAATCTGTTTTATAATTACTCAACTTTCGCAGGTTGAAAATCAGTTGTATCCGTATAATTGTGTAAAATAGGTTCCTAAAAATTTAGGGGAGCCATTTACAAATTTCTCAGTTAGAATGTAGTTAAGAGAAAACACCTAACCCGGAACAAGCCGGAACCAAAAAGGATTTAAACATTCCATGCCGAACTAAGTCAAAAAAACTTTTCAGCTCTTGCCTGTCGGCAGACAGGCTATCCGGATTCAAGGGCGGTGGCTACAAGACTTTGTCCGGAACGTCAATGGCCTCCCCGCATGTCGCAGGCTCCGCCGCTCTAGTGATTGCGTCTGGAGTAACCGACAAATCCGAAGTGCGTTCGAATCTCCAGAGCACCGCCGACGACCTGGGCGACCAAGGCAAAGATAACCTGTACGGCTACGGTCTGGTAGATGCCTATGGCGCCGCTACCGGCGTCCAGACGGAACCCTAATGGAACCACGAGCAAATCAAATTACCTGTTGTCAAAAGCACCCTGGAAGGGGTGCTTTTATTAATGCCGCCGGGAATACTTCCCATTTTAATTATCTATACTGGTTCTTCGCTATTTTGGGTGGGTTGTCCTTGTTTCTGAAGCGCATCTTAAACCTCCTTTTGGTTATGGGAACTAAAAAACCGGCTTTAGCAAGCCGATCTGCATGCGCTTTGCGCCCTTTATACTGTTTTTCGTTCGCATAAGATATGTTATTGGTTCAAGGAAGATTATTTTTATTTTCTTTTCTTGACCTTATACACTTATAGCTTCCTATTCGACAACTGTGAAAGCGGTTCGGTCAACCACAGATAATCGATGGGAGTGAACCGTCATAAATATAATATCGGAATATTTATATATTTTTATATATTATAATTTTACTATTGACACAGGTAAATAAATGGAGTATTATTAAATTGACCTCAGAAAGGGACCGCCCGAGTAGGAGGGAAGCTCCTTGATAACCAGCGAACTTAAGCTAAAGGTTTTTAATAACCTGCTGAGCCAAAAGCTTCTACTTGGGGTAGTCGAGTAAATATCTACCGGCAAGCTGAAATTCGGAGGGAGTGGGAGATCATAGCCAACCTGATAGTAGGCATAAGCCCCCAAATAAGTAGGAGTTTCAGATAAGCAGGGATTAGAAGCCAAGGCGAACAAATTGTAATAAGTGGAGGGGTTAGCTTAACAAAGTTAATTTTCGATGGCTGTTACTAAGGAGTGGCTGGTTAGTCTGAAAAGCGGTGAAGGCACCGGCGGATCAGATAAAAGGGGGCAAATCTAAAAAAGGAGGGCGTGCTAAGTTGCACAACGCTCCAGAAAAAGGGTAGGCGAAAATTCAAAAGGATGAGTAACCTGCCCTTTCTCGTTTGTTTTTTACGAAAGTATAAAATAAACTGTGCTTTTGTCCTTTCCTAACCCGGAACCAAAAAGGATTTAAACATTCCATGCCGAACTAAGTCAAAAAACTTTTCAGCTCTTGCCTGTCGGCAGACAGGATAGAGACGTAAAAATGTTACTTACAGAACGTTACAAAGATCAAATAGCAGGAGTTATCTCCAGCTATGACCGGTTTGTTATCCAAGGTACCCTCCCAAGATGGTGTTTCGACGCTGGAATGACCTCATTTCTCAACGCCAACAAGATTAGAATCTTCGACCTGCCTGTCGTCAGACAGGCTATCCGGAATTCGCCAATGCCTTAAGAGAAGAAATTCAATACAAGAATTTTCGGTACGAGAATCAAGCACCTTAATGGGTGCGGTCTCCATCAAAAGGTTTTGAAAATATTCCAGAACTGGAACACTTACAGGATTGGGTTAAAGAAAATTTACCACAAGTCGGATGAACATCCATTAACCGGAAGAAAAATTTCCAATTCAGACCTGGACAAATGTGGGTTGATACTATACTTAGCAAACCATCTGTAGATTTAATCTATCCTTTTTGAGGGTTTCGGTTCTATTTATGGCTTGCTAATGGCAGTTGAGTGAACTATTTGCTAATCTGGCTGCCGGAAGTAGTTTCAATCTTTATTTGAAAATTAATTTTGCAAAAGGCTCGTATTTTTTGAAAGGAAGGGTGAAAACCATGATGTATGAAATCGTAAAAGAGTTCCCAAATCCTATGTTATTTGAAGAAGATGCCCCTTATATTTCACTTTATCAACCTACTCATCGTCATTCGCCGAGAAATAAGCAAGGCCCTTTATTATTCAGGAATTTAATCAAACAAATCGAAGACTCTCTGCAAACGGATTATACAACAAAAGAAATTCTCTCAATGATGAATCCCTTCTACGAAATCCGGGATAACAAGAATTTTTGGGACAATACACTGGACGGACTAGCGGTGCTGGCAAACCGTAATAAATGTATTGTGTACAGACTTCCGAGGCCGGTACAAGAGCTAGCTGTTGTGGCGGACAGCCTTCACATTAAGCCCTTAATCAGGGTTTTTCAATCTGCCGACATATACCAGTTATTAGGGTTAAACCGTAATAACTTTTCATTGTACGAAGGTAACAGATACTACATTGGTGAGATTGAAATCGATCCGTCAATACCCAGGACAATTGTGGAGGTTCTGGGTGTTCAATACTCTGAATCGTTCCATACTCAAAGGTCTTACGGGGGTTCAGGTGGACAGGCCATATTTCACGGACATGGGTCGCGAAAGGATGAAATTATCAAGGACACGGAGAAATATTTCAGGTATGTGGACAGCTTTGTGCTTGAGACTTATTCAAAAGTCTCTAAATTGCCTTTAATACTGGTTTCATTAGATGAACATCATACTATATTCAGAAACATAAGTTCCAATCCATATCTGCTTGAAAAGGGGATAAAAGCATCTATTGATTCCCTGGACACGGAAGAAATAAGAGAGAAGGCCTGGGAGATTATGCAGCCATTTTATTTAGCTAGAACTACAGAAATCGTACAGAATTTTAATAATGCCAGAGCCAACTTGTCAGGCTCTGACGACATTGAAGAGATAGCCCAGGCTGCATTTGAGAACCGGGTGGCACTGGTAATGATAGAAAATGAGAGGATTATACCGGGTAAAATTGACGATAGCAACGGAAAAATTCAGTTAGGAAATATAAAAGATCCGCATTGCGGCGATCTCCTCAATGATTTGGCGAAACTAGTGCTCAAAAAAAGAGGAGAAGTAGTTGTTCTTCCAGAAGAGAGAATGCCTAGTAAAAAAGGTCTGGCTGCTATATATAGATACTGACCTGTACCCGATTTGTTGAACACACAGGAGTTAGGCACAATAACAACTGTGGAGGTAATGACAAATGGGTGACAACGGAAAACGTTACGATGCCGAATTTAAGGCTGATGCGGTCAAAATGGTCCGGGAAAGCGGCCGTTCAGCTGCCAGTTCCCGCCAGGAGGATAAGGCTCTGCTGGAGAGCAACCTGAGCGCCTGACGGGGTTCTGCCGGGGATAAACAGCGGGGCAACTTCTTCTTGGAGTTATCCCTTATCCTTTACTGTTATCCTTGCCAGAACAAAGGCGATAAACTCATTTTTTTATACTGCCAACTCAGATTCCAACCTATCGCCATAATATATGGCAAACTGTGAAAGGCAACTTTTCCAATCCTTATGTGGCATAGTCCACTTCTTCGACGCTTCGGCAGTAGCCAGGTAAATGATTTTCTTCAATGCTTCATCAGTCGGAAAGGCTGTCTTAGTTTTAGTTACCTTGCGCAACTGCCGGTGATAACTCTCAATGATATTAGTCGTATAAATTATTTTACGTATATCATAAGGGTATTTAAAGTAAGCCGTCAATTCAATCCAATTCTTCTCCCTAGGAACGGATAATAATGGGATTGAAT
>DMZI01000046.1 GCA_003485325.1 Desulfotomaculum sp. | reverse complement strand
CTGTCCAATATAAAGGGTTTTAATAACCCCTGCTGTCCATTTCCTAGGGTATATTTTATTTTAGTTAATTGAAAAACCGGAATGCCTGTCCTGCAGCGGTTTTCCGGACAGGGTATCCGCGGCGCCACATATTACCTTTTTTATAGGGCGTGGCTGCAACTTATTTATGCGCTACAAGTTGTCTGTTTCTTTAAAAAAAACCGCTTTCATTACATCTCTTCTTTGCCTTCGGAACCAAAAGCGACTCCCTGAACATTTATATTGACTTCTTTAACTTTTAAGCCAGTCATATTAAAAACGGCGTCTTTTACTTTTAATTGAACTTCGGAAGCTACTTCAGATATCTTTCTCCCATACTCAACAATGATAAAAATATCAATGGCGGCTTCTTTTTCTCCCACTTCAACTTTTACGCCCTTGGAAAGGTTTTTGCGGCCCAGCTTTTCGGCGATTCCGCCGACTATGCCGCCGCTCATGCCGGCCACCCCGGAAACATCGCTGGCGGCAAGGCCTGCAATAATCCTGACCACGTCGTCGGCAATTTTGATTACCCCGCCATGTTCTTTTTCGATAACGTCTTTCTGCGCATCCATTACCAGATAACCCCCTTTATTGTAATTGTTAGTTTAATTATAACTTTAAAAGAAACTTAAAGCAATAACGGGCAGGACAATACTTTCCGACTTCTTTCCGTATAATACACCTTTTTGCAGCTTTAAAAATCCATGTCGGGATAGTGGATACTTTCTTCTCCCAGGTTTGCAGTGTGATAAACTGACTGGTTCTGGCCAGGACATACTGGGGAAAAACAGGCGTCTTACCGAGACCGCCGGGGGCGTTGATGATACATGAGGGATATCCGGCGGTTCTGTTCCGTTCCCTGTGGTTAATTGCCCATAACCCTGACGGTTAACTCCACCTCTACCGGCGCCCCCAGGGGAAGTTCGGTAACCCCAACCGCACTGCGTACATGACGTCCCGCCTCGCCAAAAAGATCGAGCAGCAATTCGGATGCTCCGTTTAATACAAGGTGCTGCTCCTTGAAACCATAGGCGCTGTTTATATACCCGGTAACACGGATTACTCTTTCTATTCTGCCAAGTTCTCCGATTACCGCCTTGACGGCGCCCAGACAGTTAAGGATGCAGGCCCTGGCTGCTTCGTAACCCTGTTCAATTCCAAGTTCGCGTCCGAGCTTTCCTTTATAAAGCAAAGATCCTTCTACAAAAGGAAGCTGCCCGGAAGTATAGACAAATTCACCGCTAAAAACCGCCGGCACATAAGCAGCTACAGGAGTTGGCACGGACGGGCAGTTAAGGCCCATTTCTTTCAACTTCTCTTCCGGTAGCAAATTAAACCCTCCCTTTTAGATTTATCAGAACCTCCCTGGCCTCGGCCACCATATACAGGGACCCCGTTATGCAGATGATCTCACCGGGGCCGGCAAGGTCAAGGCTTTTTAACACGGCCTCTTGTACAGACTCAATCGTATAAACGCGGCCGGCATACCGGCCGGCCTCTTCAGCAACGTGAAGCCAGTCGCCCGCTCTCGGGCTATCCGGTCTGGTAACAACTACCGCGCTAGCTCCGGAGGCAAGTTCCCCGATAACCAGGGAGCGCTGCTTGTCCTGCAGGATACCAATAACCAGGATTATTTTGCGCCCCGTAAAGTAATCATCCAAGGCCCTGCGCAGGCTCACGGCGCCTGCGTGATTGTGGGCGCCGTCAAGAACAACCGGGGGGTCCCCGCGAAAGACTTCGAACCGGGCAGGCCATTTTGCGGCGGCCAGACCGTTAAAGACGGCTTCTTTATTTATTGCGTAACCCTCCTGGGCAAGCAGTTCCACGACAGCGACGGCCGCAGCGGCGTTGGCCAGCTGGTGCCTGCCCAGCAGGGGCAAATTCAGGCTGTTATAATTATGCCGCAAACCGCGGATTGAAAAACGCTGACCTTCCAGTGTATCTTTCCCATTCCCGGACCAGAAGACACCACTTTTTGATAAAGATTCTCCAGACTCTTCCCGCGCCACAACCAGCGGTGAACCTTTCCTGAGGCATTCTGCCCTGATTACCTCCAGGGCTTCCCCTTCTTCCTGGGCGGTAACCGTTGGGACACCGCTTTTGATAATCCCCGCTTTTACTTCGGCAATCTCCTTTGCGGTACTGCCCAGCCTGTCCAGGTGATCCAGCGAAACGTTGGTGATTACCGAGACCAGGGGTACAACGACATTGGTCGAATCTATTTTACCTCCAAGACCTACTTCCAGAACCAGAAAATCAACACTTTCCTCATAGAAGTACTGAAAAGCCAGGGCGGTGCATACCTCAAACTCTGTCGGGCTTTCAAAACCATCCCCAATCATGTCCTCCAGATGGGGGCGGATTACTTCAAGCAGCCCGGCCAGGCGTTCAGGAGCGATTTCCTCCCCGTTGATGGTATACCTCTCAGTATAAGAGCTCAGGTGGGGGGATGAAAATGCGCCGGCCCTGTAACCGGCCGCCTTCAGGATTGAAGAAACCATGGCCAGCGTCGAGCCTTTCCCGTTTGTTCCGCCAATGTGAACGACATTAAGGGCCAGATGGGGATCTCCCAGCCTTCGCAGGAGTTCGGTAATCCGGTCAAGGCCCAGGTTGATGCCGAACCTGGTCAGGTTTTGCAGGTAGCCGACGGCCTGATTGCAATCCATTCATTAGACCTCTTCGCTTTTAACATTTAGGGTAAGTATCCTGAAAATTAACTTGCATCAGGAAGGTCAACTGCCTACGTGCTCATGTTCGCCTCTTATACTTGTACGAACTCGTTCACCCTCAGACCCGGTCAAAACTCGGCGCCAACGCGCCTCAAACACTTCCCTCGCATATACTCGGGTTCTCTCGTTCTTTGAACAAAATTGCGCTTAAGGTATTGGCCTTCCTTTATTGATGAATTTCATCTTGTAGCTGGCGGCGCCGGCACGAAGCAGTTAGCGAACGGTGAATACGGCGTCCTAAACGAATTATTCCTGGCTATTTATCATTTCGACAGTCTTAAAATAAAATCCTATGCGTAAGAATAGGGTACGGTAAAATACTAACTTGGCCGACTTTGCCAATCCTGAAAGCACTGCCCCTTTGTTATTTTTTGTGGCATAAAAAGGATAAAATAAGTTAAAAAGGGGAAAAGTAAATTCCAGATTAGCAATCCCGTTATGTTATACTATTAAAAAAGGCAAAGAGGTGGCCATTCTTGACTGTTAAGATAGGAATACCCCGAAGTCTGGCCTTTTATTATTTATACCCCTTTATGGAAGGTTTTTTGCGCGAACTTGGCGCGGAGGTGGTTTTATCCTCGGCGACGGACGCAAGAATCCTTGAGTCGATAACCTGCTGCCCTACCGACGAACCCTGTGTTTCCACAAAGCTGTTCTACGCGCACACGAAAAACCTGCTTGACAAACAGGTGGATTTTATATTTATTCCGGTGCTTTCCAGTATCCAGCAGGAGAGCTATTGCTGCCCGAAACTTATCGGCGCCGCTTATATGGTCCAAAACGGGCTGGAGATACCCCCTGAAAAAATCCTCGCTCCGGAAATTAACGAAAAAGAGAAGCCGGGCTGCTGGGAAAAGGATCTTTACGGGGTCGGCGAACAGCTCGGCAAAGGCAAACAGGCGGTCAGGCGGGCGATGCGCGCCGGCGAAGCCCGGCAGGAAGCTTTCCACCAGTTGACCGTCAGCGGCCTGACCATCCCCGAAGCTTTTTCCAAATTGACCGGCCTGCCCGTTAAAAACAGGGTCTTCGACCCGTCGGCGGATTTTGACCCCGGACAGGTAATCGGCGTTATGGGCCACCCTTACATTCTTTACGACTACGTCGGCCACAACGTCGTGCCGCGCTTAAAAGAATACGGGCGGGTAATCACCCCGGAGATGGTTTCCGAAAAAGACGCCCTCAAGGAAGTGGGAACTATCTACGAGGGTGAAAAGATGTGGACCTATGAAAGCCTGCTCCTGGGGTCGGCGCTGTACCTGCTTCGCCGGCGCCTGGTCGGCAAGATGGTTTTTTTGGAGGCCTTCTCCTGCGGACCAGCCTCAATAATAGAGTCCTATATTGAAGAAGAGGCCCAGCGCCAGGAAATTCCTTTTTTGCTCCTCACCGTGGACGAGCATACCGGGGAGGCGGGTTTGATTACCCGCCTGGAAGCCTTCGTGGATACCGCCAGGGAGAATAAGCAAGGCTGTAAAACCCAACCCCCGCCTTCTTTTGTCCCCGGGGAAAGGCCGTGCAGGGCAAAAATCGGGACGCCCTCAGTCGGATGGGCGGACAAGGCGCTGACAACCATCCTTCAGGAGTGCAGCATGGAAATAGTGCCCACTCCGCTGGTGACCAGGAAAATTGTTGATCTGGGCAAGGAACTTGCTCCGGAATTTATCTGCTATCCCATGATTGCCACACTGGGGCAGATCAGGGAACTGATTGAAAAAGGAGCAAACGAGGTTGTCATGGTGGGAGGCAAGGGACGCTGCCGCCTGGGCTGGTACGCCCAGCTCCAGGAACTGCTGCTCAAGCGCAAAAAGTACGATTTCCAGATGACAATCATTGACTCACCCCTTCCCTTCCAAAAAAACTGGAACAGGTTTCGTGAAACTGTTAAAAAGCTGACCGGGAATTCATCCTGGTTTAAGATAGCCCGGGCCATGAACTTCGGCTACCAGAAGATACTTGTCCTTGATGAAGCCGAAAAGCTGGTCAGGCGCAAGCAGGCCTATGAGAGCAGTCCGGGATTGGCTTTAAAGGCGCAGAAGAAGTTGATCGACCGGGTTTTAGCCGCAGACAGCATAAAAGAAGTAAAAAGGGCGGAGCAAGATTTTTCCGAAGAAATAAACGCAATTCCTGAAGAAATGGTAAGAGCTCTAAAAGTCAAGATCGTTGGGGAGTTCTATACCGTGATCCAAAATTATGTCAACCAGAACGTAGAGGACTTTCTGTCGACACGTCCCGGTTTAAGAGTGTACGTGGACCGCGAGATGACAGCCAGCAGGTGGTTTGACCTGCATGTCCTGCGGAAAAAGAAAGCTCTTTTGCAGCACCGGAAAGTGGTGGCTGCGGCCAGTCCCTACCTTCCCGTTTCTGTAGGCGGGCATGGTCAGGAAAGCATCGGTGAGGTAATTTTAGCGCGGGAGGAGGGCGCAGACGGGGTGCTCCACCTGCTCCCCTTTACCTGTATGCCTGAAATCGTTTCCCAGAGCATACTGATCCCCCTGTGCGAAAAAATGGACTTTCCCTTTCTTTCCCTGGTCGTCAGCGAGCAGACCGGAACGGCGGGCCTGGAGACAAGGCTGGAGGCCTTTCTGGAAGTTATGCTGGAGCGCTCGGAAAAAAAGCCTAACGGAGGTGGCCGGGTTGGATTGTTTCCTGGGAATTGATGTTGGAAGTGTCAGCGCAAAACTTGCAGTTGTCAATACGGAAAAGGAACTCTTATTTCATACTTACGAGCGCACTTTCGGCGCCCCCATAGAAGCCCTGCAGAAGATATTCAAAAAACTCAACGGGGAACTGCCGGAGTCAGGCATCGAAGTAAAGGCGGCGGGAGCGACAGGCTCGGGGCGCCACCTGGCCGGGGCGATGATTTCGGCGGATATAATGAAAAACGAGATTACCGCTCATGCCGTGGCTGCCCGTGAAGTAGAGCCGCGGGTCAGGACGGTTATCGATATCGGCGGCCAGGATTCAAAGATTATCTTTTTGAAGGACGGCATTTCCACTGGCTTTAATATGAACAGCGTCTGCGCCGCGGGGACGGGTTCCTTCCTGGACCACCAGGCCACCCGCCTTAACATACCTATTGAAAACTTCGGCGAGATTGCCCTGACCTCGAAAAACCCCGTCAAAATTGCCGGGCGCTGCGGAGTTTTTGCGGAATCCGACCTGATCAGCAAGCAGCAGATGGGCTACAGCAAGGAAGACCTGATCGCCGGCCTGTGCCTTGCTCTGGCGCGCAACTACCTGGCCAGTGTAGCCAGGGGCAAGAGCATCAATCCCGTGGTAGTTTTCCAGGGAGGAGTTGCGGCAAATGTAGGGATGAGGGCGGCGTTCACCAAGCTTCTGAAAGTCCCTGTTGTGGTGCCGCCTTACTTTGAAGTTATGGGCGCGCTGGGAGTTGCGCTGCTCGCCCGCGAACACTGGCTTAAAACAGGCCGGGAGAGCCGCTTCCGCGGCCAGCAGGCCATCGCCGAATTCAGCTGTACGCCGCGCAGTTTTATCTGCGGGGACTGCACGAATGATTGCGAGATCAGCGAGCTTTACATCGACGGCAGACTTGGCGGCAGGTGGGGGAGCAGGTGCGGCAAGTGGGCCAACCTTACCCGCTCATCAGAGATAAAGCAGGAAGAACGCGAAAAAATCAGCTTTCTTGATTATGTGTCCTAGCTACTATGAAAATTAACTTACCTTAGGAAGGTCAACTTGAACAAAAACTCAAAGGATGCCGTTGTTCACAAGAGAGCGATTCTGCGAAGCGCCGCTGCAGCAGCCCGGTGAAGCTTCGGCAACAGGGCTGCGATGCGAAACCAGCGGCACGATTCATGTTTCTTGATAGTTAAAGGAATAATCCCAATACAGTATATATTTATATTTGCTTCTTACATGCCGCCTTTGCAGCATCGCCTGGCCCTGTCCGAAGCAAACCGTTCGGCGCTGCCGGCACGAAGCATATAGCGAACGGTGAATACGCATCCTAAACCAAACAGATTCAAATACGGGGGGACGGTTCTTGAAGGGATCAATCGGAAGTTTTGCGCTTAAAAAGAGTATGTAAGTTATTTTGTGTA
>DMZI01000030.1 GCA_003485325.1 Desulfotomaculum sp. | reverse complement strand
AACTCGTTCACCCTCGGGCTCGGTCAAAACTCGGAGCATACGCCTCAAACAATTCCCTCGCTTATCCTCGGGTTCTCTCGTTCTTCGAATGAAGACTCAAAATCGCACTTGAGGCATTGCCCTCCCTTTATTGATAAATTTTCATCCTCCTGCTGGTGTCACTTTAGCGGCATGGATGTCTATCCTCATTATTCAAGAAACCTCTATCGCACCTATGTCTACGACAGACGCCCCTGCCGCAAGACTTTCCGCGGCCATCACAAAGCCGATACTCACCGCCCTCAATAAAAAGCACTTTCCCATTTACAAGGGATTCTGCAACTTTTTTCCGGGCATCGTTGTAAACGCCTTGAACAGTTGTACGCGCTATATTCATTTGACCGGCGCACTCTTCCTGTGTAAATCCTTCTAAGTCAATAAGCCTTATGGTCTCGTACTCATCAACTGTCATATTAACAAAGTTCTCCGTATTTGCCGGAGAATCAAGAGGCCCAAACCGGTTGCATTCAGGCAGGCAACAAATTTTTCTCCATTTCCTTGGTCTTGGCATAATTCTTTAACCTCATTCTAATCAGAAATAACCAGAGTCTTCTCCGATTACTTCTGATGCTTGCTATAAGTTGTTTTCCAGTTGTTTATTAATAACTTCGAGCCGTCTTTGAAGCACATTTTTTTGTTCTTGAAGCAACTCTTTTTGTGTTTGTAAGGAAGTCTGGTCTACTTTAAAATTCCCATCGAACCTTCGTCCAAAACCTCGCCTGCATCCAAGTCCTAACCCAAATCCAAAGCCGGCGCCGTATCTAGAAATATTCGCTCCGCAAAATCCCAAACCTCTGCCGGTCATTGACCCACGCCCCATCGGGCCAGTCCCATCTCGTCCTGGCATTTACATCATCTCCTTTCTATCGATTATGCTCTGACCATTGCCGAACCGCATTGCGGGCACTTCATATTAATACAAGGTGTTGCAATTTGATGTGCTGCTTTTGTCCCACACTTCGGACATTCACAAAAACCACCCGGGCCTGCGCTTGCAGGTCCTCTCATTCTTCCTGCGCCAAGCCCACGACCACGGCCGCCACGGCCACCCGAGCCAGCTGGACCTGTCCCGTCTCTTCCTGGCATTTCAACACCTCCCAATAGTTATTGACATATGTCGCAATCAATTTATATTATACATTGTATCTGACATATGTCAATAACTTAATTGTTTTCTGTTTTCAGAAACCGCTGAACAAGTTGTACTACCCAAGCGCCTGCAACAACATAAAAAGACACCATCTGAAAGCTTAAAAACGTAACCAGTGCGGTCATTATTCACTAGTAAAGTGTGTAAATTTAATCTTAGTAAAACAAAAAAACCCCGTTCAAACGGACGGGGGCGCTAATTATTCCACCCATTTTTAATATAGACAAAAATTAGTGATTTTTTCAGTATTTGATTTCATACTGGCTGCTTGGTTAAATGTATATTTTGCAAAGCGGTCTTCGGCTCAACCCCCAGCGTATTAGCGGGAGAAACCTTTAGAGCGGGGAGATAAACAGGCTTTTTACCGCCTCGCAAATCTTTTGAGCTATAAAAGCGTTATTCATTGTGTAAAGGTGTATACCATCAACACCTTGAGAAACAAGGTCTACAATCTGATCGACAGCATAGGCGATTCCGGCGTCGCGCATTGCTACAGGATTGTTTTCATACCGATTCATCATAGCAGTGAACTTTTTGGGAAGATCGGCCCCGCAGAGTGATACCATCCGTTCAATCTGCTTTTTATTAACAACCGGCATAATCCCTGCTTCTATCGGCACAGTTATTCCTGCATGTTCTACCCGCTCCAGAAATGTGTAGAAATAGTTGTTATCGAAAAAAAGTTGGGAAATCAGATGATCCACACCATTTTCTACTTTGATTTTCAGATTGCGTATATCTTCAGCAATGCTGACAGCTTCGCTATGCCCCTCCGGGTAGCAGGCTGCGATGATGTTGAAATCACTGTTTTTTTTGATAAAGGAAACTAAATCACTGGCGTACTTGAAATCCTGTTTCGGGGGAATATCCGGATTAATGTCACCTCTTAAAGCCAATATATTTTCTATATTATTGTCTTTCAGTCGTTCCAGTAGGCAGAGGACTTCCTCTTTAGTTTGGCTGATACAAGTCAGATGGGCAACAGATTCTATGTGATATTGGTTCTTTATAGTCGATGAAATCGCAATAGTGGATTCGCTGTTTTCGCTGCCGCCAGCGCTGTAAGTTACACTGATAAAGTCAGGAGAAAGATTACTGAGTTCGTTTAGCGTTTTGTAAATAGTATCCAGAGGAGAAGTCTTTTTTGGAGGGAAGACCTCAAAGGACAGTACCGTTTTTATCTTGAATAATTCTGCTGTTTTCATAAGTATAGCCTTTCTGGTGATTTATTTTGCGGCAGCAACAAGGTCTTTCAACGCTCAAGAAAACTGTTTCAGGCTTTTGTCATATTTAAGCATTCTCCGGAAATGCTGTCTGATCCTTTAAGCGCTAAAAAGCCCCAATTATCTCATTATGTATTTAGTTACTAACAATTTTATCCGGCTAAACAAAAAAAGTAAAATATACGCCCAATCCTATCAATATAAGAGCGCTGAATTTATTTACTCCATTTTAAAAAGCCTTCCTATAACTACGGTCGTGCTGGCTCTGGCTGCTGCAACAACATATTAATATAATACAATAAAAAATCCTTCTTTTCGACAAAGAACCCAACTCATCCGTTTATGGTGTTGTACCATTTTTCGGCTTAGCCTAAATTTTTAGGAACCTATTTTACACAATTATAGGACTTAACTGGGTAGTCTCACTTTATCAAGTATCTTTCTTATATTGGGATAATCTTTAATCTTATCTGAGGAGGTATCTGCGAACATAAACTCAACTTTATCGCCGTACTTTTCCTCTAATTGCTTGCCTAATTCTATCGCTTCATCCTTCATAGTCTTTTCAGGCCCGCAACATGTGGCGCCGGTACCGCAGCCTCACCCGGGTGGGGCCGGAATATTTAATCCGAATATGGCTACCTGAACTATTTTGTCTGAAATATCAATTTCCTCCTATTTTTGACTTTCATAAAGTGTAAAATATTTACTTTTGAAACCAAGGGCAATATTAACAAGGCCGATCATTACCGGCACTTCAATTAAGGGACCGATTACAGCGGCAAAAGCCTGACCTGAATTAATGCCGAAAACGGCTACTGCCACTGCGATTGCCAGCTCAAAGTTATTGCTGGCGGCTGTAAAAGCAAGTGTTGTAGTCTGGCCGTAATTAACCCCAAAAGATTTGCTGAGGAAGAAAGAAAGGAAGAACATTATTACGAAGTAGAAAAGTAACGGTATCGCAATCCTAACCACGTCCATAGGCAGGGTTATAATATAATTTCCTTTCAGTGAAAACATTATGACAATAGTAAATAACAGTGCGATCAGGGCCAGAGGGCTAATCTTGGGGATAAATTTTTTCTCATACCACTCTTTGCCTTTGACCGGCATCAGGGAGAACCTTGTAATAACGCCGCCAAGAAATGGTATACCAAGGTAAATAGCTACGCTCTTGGCCACTTCGGCCATGGAAATATGCACAACCATAGATTTAATACCTAACCACTGGGGCAATAGAGTAACAAAAAAGTAGGCGTAAACAGAAAAGAAAAGCACTTGAAAGATCGAGTTTAAGGCAACCAGCGCAGCCGCGTACTCTGAATCCCCTTTAGCTAAGGAGTTCCAAACAATGACCATTGCTATGCAGCGGGCTAGACCGATGATAATTATGCCAACCATATATTCGGGATAATTATGCAATAATATAATTGCCAGAAAGAACATCAAAACAGGTCCGATAATCCAGTTTTGCACTAAGGAGAGTGTTAGAACCTTGCCGTTCTTAAATACTTTGCCGATTTCTTCGTATTTTACCTTGGCCAGGGGCGGATACATCATCACGATCAGACCGATGGCGATGGGTATCGATGTGGTTCCGACCTGGAACTTTTTTAATAGATTAGCCACTTCCGGTACCATATAACCCAGCCCTACCCCAAAAAACATAGCCAGAAAGATCCATAACGTCAAATAGCGGTCTAGCATAGACAATTTGGCTGAGGCTTTTTCAGACATACTTCTTTTTACCTCCTTTTTCTTTTTAAATTTATTTCTTCTTCATGAACCATCTTTTCGCAAACTTCAGGATCAAAACCCATCTCAATGCACAGATTGGGATTTTGTCTCAGTGGTGAAGGCTTCGGTCTAGAGCAGGAAAAGCAAGTAAGATCTTCAAGAAAACCATTCATCTGCTCCAAAAATTCCTTAAGACCTTCTTTATTTAAGGTATAGAAGACAATTTTTCCCTCCTTTTCACTATTGATCAGACCTGCCTGTTTTAAGATTTTTAAATGGTGAGCTATGGCAGGCTGCGACAGGCCTATAGCCTTGATGATTTCACAAGCCCCCATTTCCTGAGAGGCCAACAGCTTTAAGATATTTTGCCTGTGCGGATCCCCCAATGCTTTCAGGCGGTTTATCATGGTATACTCCCTTCTTTAAAATTATATTTGCACCATATAGAAAATGTTACCATTGGATTATTTAAATATTTAAATTGTTAGATATATAATACCGTTTGCTTTTTTTTAAGTCAATTTATTTGTTAAAGATTTGAACGAACTTTAATGGAGTGTGCAAAGTGCCTTTGGTTAAGTGTTCCAAATACTTCAACCAATAATTTAGAAACGATATAATTATGCCATATTTATTTACGAACATGATCAGCTTATACTAGTAAATAAAATAAGAATGAAAAAAGGACAAGATCAATATGTAGGTAGTTATTGTGATCCCAATGCGCCAAAAATATATAAGCTGAAAGTTGACGGCGAAACGATTGGGTTGTTAGGAGTTGAACAGGCTTTTTTGGACGTCAAAGAACTTAACTTAACAGATAAATACTGGCTGTATATTTCTTTAATTTGATATTTAAAAAAAAAGGGGTGTTAATCAGATATGAGCAGTAGCGATCCTAAAGCATCAAAAATATATAAGATAGACGTTGGCGGAGATATGATAGGATTGGCTGGAGTAGAGCAGGCTTTTCTTGAGGTAATGAAACTTGGCTTAAAGGGCGATCAAGCTGCTGAAAAACTATTGGAAATAGTCGGGAGAACAAACTTTATCCCTGAAAGTGCGGAAAGGGAATACAAGTGGGCTCTATATTTGGCATATAGAAACTATATAGCTGATCCATCTACAGGGAAAAAGGCCATGGAATTTGAGCAGAAACCAGCATGTTGAGACACTTGATAGAGACTGTCGAAAAACCCCCTGCTTTTGCTTACCAATAAATGACACTTAAGAGTATTTGGTTATGATCTAATGTTAACCAACAAAAACGAGAGATATTATCTCGAAAAGAAGGAATATAACATTTATGTCGAATATTACCTCTAAAGAAAACTTTTTTGGAGGGCGCCATGTATAAGCCAACCAAAAAACAACAGATTCCTGGTTTGATTCCCGGTTTGTGTGTGAAAATCTTTTTGCGAAAAATATTCTCTATCAGGAAATCCGCTCAATCTGTGATGAGTTTATCCAAAAGATAGACTTCACCCCCTTGTATTGCCCGGACAACGGCCGGCCGGCAAAACCGGAGATCTTAATGAAGGCCCTTGTTCTGCAGCGTTTGTTTGATTTGTCCGACCGGCAACTGGAAGAAGCCTGCCGATTTGACATCCGCTATAAATATATCCTGGGTCTGGAGTTAAACGATATGGGCTTTGACCACAGCGTTTTCGGCAAGTTCAGGGATCGCCTGCTGACCTCGCAAAAACATAAGGAAGCACTTTTTGAACTGGTGAAGATGGTCACCAATGCCGGACTGATCAAGCAAAACGAAAGCCAGCGTACTGATTCTTTCCATATTATTGCTAATGTCGCGGTCCCGGCGGCCTCCGAATTAATCCGGGAAGGGATCAGAATCTGCCTGCGTCAGTTGAAGAGGCACCGCTACGACCTGTTTTACCAGGCCCAAGAAAAGCTGGATACCGCCAAATACCTTAAAGGGGAACTGGCCAAAGGGTTAAAACCCGAACCTGATGAAATTCTCCGGCGGCAGCGGTTAACCGAAATAGTCGAAGACGCCAAAGCACTGGTCGCTTTTTAAGGATCGGGACCTTCATTCCTCGGTGACGTACCGGAAAAGTGTGTTGGTTCGTCTGCTCTACGAAAACGGAACCCACTGAAAAGGGTTACCAGGAAAACAGGGAAACCTATCCCGGCCGGATTATTTCCGCCGTTGACCCCGAGGCCAGACACGGCGCAAAGTCCAAAACCAAGAAGTTTAACGGCTGCAAGACCCGCGTTACGGAGACTGTGGAAAACAAATTTATCACCAACATTGCCGTAACTTAAGGGAAACGTCTCCGATCCTGAGCCGGTAGTGAAAAAAACCCGGGAAATGATCACCGAAACCGGTTTGAATCCTGAAAAAATGATTGGCGACGGAGCCTGCGGGACAGGAGATAACCGCCAGCAGCTAAAAGAAATGGGCATACAGTTAGTTGCTCCTCCTCACCCCCAGACCATCTCCGAAGACCTGGCTAACGGCAACTTTACCCATGATCCGGAAAAACAGACCCTCACCTGCCCGGCAAAGATAACTACGGCCAAGAAAAACTACAACGAAAACAGCCAGGCTTGGATTTACAGCTTCCCCGAAGAAGCCTGCCAGGCTTGTGAACTAAAAGACACCTGCACTAACAAGCAAGAATGGACGTACCATTTCAGTGAACAAATACTACCAGGTACAGATGGAAGCACTGGCTTATAGCAAGACTGAAGAATACAAGCTGGAAATCAGAAAACGTTGCCCCGTTGAAGGTACGGGTGCAGAGTTGGTACATTATCATGGCTTACGGCACGCCTGCTACTGGGGAAGGCTCAAAGTCGAGTTACAGGCCGTGCTTACCGCGCTCGCTGTGAATATCAAGAGATGGGCTAACATCATGCTGGCCGGTCTGAGGAATGCCAAAATCCGTCATGCAGTATAAAGGGGTTAGTCTACCCTTTTTCAAGAACAAACCAGAAAATTGGAGGTTTCCTTCTGATGGATACCAGTTAAACTTATTTTTCAAGAAAATATCACCATTAAATCCCAACCAAATGGTATTGGTTACCAGAAATAAGTTGGTTGGTTTCAAGTTTACGGGTTTATCGACTGTCTCTTGATAAATCTGGAAAGATAATATTTATTTTGGTTTATTACTATCTGTTTTTCCACCCCGTATCCTTGACCGGAGTTTATCGTTATGTTATCCTACATAATGAAAATATAGTTATTTATTTAATTTTTTATTTAAAAAAACCTTTTTTTCAAATGACAAAAGCGGAGGGGGATTATATTTGGCGGCCAAACCACTGGATGGCGTTCGCGTACTTGATTTAACTCGTATTCTGGCAGGTCCTTTTTGTACAGCCATTTTGGCCAACCTTGGAGCAGAGGTTATTAAGATAGAAATCCCCGGCAAGGGCGATGACAGCCGTGCCTTTACGCCTCATGTTCACGGTGAAAGCGCCTATTTCATGAGCTATAACAATCAGAAGAAAAGCGTCACCCTTGATTTGAAAAAAGAACGAGGTAAAGAAATTTTCCTTGAAATGGTCAAACGCAGCGACGTTGTAGTTGAAAACTTCCGAACCGGGATTATGGAAAAGCTCGACATCGGCTTTGACAAAATGTCTGAAGCCAATCCTAATATAATACATGCATCCCTTTCGGGGTTTGGAAGCACAGGGCCTTTCAAGGAAAGAGCGGCCTATGATATTATTGTGCAGGCAATTGGAGGCGTAATGAGCCTGACGGGTTCTGAGGGAGGAGAGCCTCTGCGCTGCGGAATCTCCATTGGTGATATTGGAGTAGGCCTCTATACAGCTATCGGAGTGGTCGCGGCCCTTTTTGGCAGTGAAAGAGGCCAGGGCGGCCAACAGGTTGATGTGGCCATGCTTGACTGCATGGTGGCTTTTATGGGGAACTACCTCAGCCAGTATAAAGTTACCGGTGAAATCCCCTTAAGGATTGGCAACAAACACCATTCACTGGCGCCTTTTTCCTCCTACAAAACCGCTGATTCTGTAATTGTTATGGCTGCGGGAAACGACAAGCTGTTTTCCTTGTTGTGCAAATGTCTGGGTAGGGAAGACTTGATTACTGACCCGCGTTTTGCCACGAACATGCTGCGCGTCAAGAATAAATATGATCTGGATGAGATACTCGGTAATATTTTTTGTACAAATACAAGCTTATACTGGGTAAGGCTGTTTGAAGCAAAGGGGATCCCCTGCGGCCGTGTCAATACTGCCAAAGAATTAATTGAACACCCATATATGTGGGGGCAGGATATGGTTTTGGAAGTTGAACACCCGGTTGCCGGAAAATTTCTGACGGCCGGTTTTCCGATTAAGTTTTCTAAAACCCCCTGCCGGATTGAGAAGCCGGCCCCGGTTCTGGGCCAGCACACCAGGGAAGTTCTCTCTAAGATGTTGAAGATGACGGATGACGAGATGCGGTCACTGGCAGAAAGCGGCATCATCGGAAACGTGGAAGCGCCGATTGGGAAAAATGAGCAGGCTGACCATTAATCCGTTAGATCTCGGGGATGCCGTTGTTGATCAAAGTATGTCCATGGAGAAAAAAGGAATAGGCGTTCCCTGGAAAGCCAAGCTGCTCTGTTACTATATTGAAGGGGCCGAAAAGAAGATCCTGGTGGATTCAGGCGTATCTGATCAGGAACACGCCGATAGGTGGCACGCCGAAACGAATTGCAGGATAAACCCGGGCCAGTCCATGGTTGCTTTGGAGAAAATCGGTGTTAAACCGGAGGAAATAGACCTAATCCTGCTCACGCATCTCCACTGGGATCATGCCTATAATCTGGATAAGTATAAAAATGCTGAAATTTGTGTGGCGAAAGAGGAACTTGCTTACGCGCTGATGCCTCTGCCGCCTCATTATTTTTATTACGAGCACTGGAACATCGGCCTGACGCCGTGGTTTACAAAGTCTATTCAACGGATGAAGACGATCGACCTGGTTTCGCAAAAGATTGTTGATCAGGTTGCCATGATCCCCACACCCGGACATACTCCGGGGAGCATGTCCGTAGTCGTAGAAACTGAAAACGGCCCTTATGTCATTTGCGGTGATGCTGTAATGACTCAGGAAAATCTGACGGGAAACCCCGCAAGGCACACGGCCTATACAATGACGGGAAATTTTATGGATTATCAGGCGACCTGGAGAAGCATCGCTTTAATTTCCGAGATAGTCAAAGCAGACAAAACCCGCGTTTTAGCCACCCACGATCCCGCCGCACTCTCCAAGTTAAGGTATCCTGATTAAAAAATCCACTTCACTCCGCCATCTGGTTACCCTCACCTTCGCTTAACTGCCGTTACCGGCGCTTCGCAAGTCGTTCGCTAGATAAAGCCGTATTCCATGATTCATTTCTAAATATCGCAAATAATTGTTATGCAATAGGTTAATTGTTTAGATAAATCAAGTCTGACCCCAATTATTACAATAATAATTTGAAATAAATATCCCAGAAAATGGTTTCCCGCAAAAACGGGATTTTTTGTTTTTACGGGGTTTTATTTTTTTTAAATCAAAACAAACACAGTCAATATAACGTTATAGTTGTAAATAACGGCACATTTAGGCAGAATATTAGCTATTTATAAGGGTTAACTTAAGAATGCGCAAATATTTTAGTTCTTTTAATGTATTTCTCTGGTTCTCAAAATTATTTTTGTGATTGCCGCCAAAAAGGATTAATAAAGGAGGGGTGTTGCCTGAAACCAAATTTTCTCAAAAACATTCTCATGCTCCTGGTCGTTTTGCTCCTGTATATAGCCGTAAAAGATTTGGCCGCGCTTCCGGTAAAACAGAATATCAATGTCGGGGATCCTTTGCTGCCGCAGTTAGCCGGTTATAGATACGGCCGCAACCCGGCTATGCAGGTCTACAGTAGTGAAAACAACAAAAAGTTGCTTTTGCCGGGCGGTATTCCAATAGCGGGAAAAACCGGTCCAGTAAAGATGAAGATTAAACTGCTTGGGGTGATACCCTTCCGGCAGGTTTCCGTCAACGTGGTGGATCCGGTAGAAGTAATGGTCGGGGGGCATTCAATAGGAATCTTCCTGCGCTCTGAAGGAGTCCTGGTAGTAAGTTACACGCCCGTGGGAGATTCATTGGGCTTCAAATATAACCCTGCCGAAAAAGCAGGTATTTTACCGGGCGATATAATAGTCAAAATAAACGGCAGGGCAGTAAAAAACGACAAGCTTTTGCAGGATGAGATTGATACTCTGGGAAATAAGAAGGTTCCGATCAACCTTGAAGTAAAACGGGGAAAACGAACCGTGCAAATCTCCCTTTCTCCACTATACTGCCGGGAAACGGGCAGGTACAGGATAGGATTGTTTGTCCGCAACAACACCGCCGGGATGGGCACGCTTACCTTCTACGAACCAACGACAAAGATATACGGAGCACTGGGACATATGGTCACGGATGCGGATACGAGCAGAAAGATAGATCTTGCCGAAGGGCAGATAACAAATGCCGTGGTCCAGGGTATTTATCCGGGAAAAGCAGGCAAGCCCGGAGAAAAAGTAGGATATTATCGGGGAAGGCCCGAACTGCTCGGGGAAATAACCAAGAATACCAGCGTCGGCATCTTTGGAAGGCTTCGGAAATCGCCGGCCAAGTTCTTCTATAAAGATACAATACCTGTGGCTATGTGTTATGAAATAAAGGAAGGCCCGGCGCAAATTCTGACTGTTCTTAAAGGGGATAATATAGAATGTTTTGATATCGAAATACAGAAAATTATTCTGCGCAACAGGACAGGCGGAAAAGGACTGGTCATCAGGGTCACCGACCAGAAGCTAATCAGCAAAACGGGCGGTATTATTCAGGGTATGAGCGGAAGCCCGATAATACAAAAGGGGAAATTTGTCGGCGCTGTGACTCATGTTTTCATCAATGATCCCAAGCGAGGTTTTGGTGTACCGGCTGAATGGATGCTCCGTGAAGCCGGCTTTTTCTTTTTAAACGACGATTTTCAAAAGGCGGCCTGACCTAAAATGAGATAAATTGTAATATAAAAGTACATTTTAAAACCCTGCAGGATTTTTAAAGTTCGCCGTCGAATCAAATGGATATAAATACCTGGGGGGAAAAAAGTAAAGGGGGCCGTATAAAAAAGTATGAGTAACAAGAAAGTAAAGGTACTAATTGCTGATGATAACAAGGAGTTTTGTGAATTATTAAAGAGCTATATGAATCAGCAAGAAGATTTTATCCTTACCGGAATCGCATACAACGGACTCGAAACACTTCACCAGATTGAGGAGCAAAGCCCTGATGTTGTTGTCTTAGATATAATAATGCCTCACCTGGATGGAATTGGAGTACTGGAAAAGCTGGCTGCAGGTGGGTCCTCAAATACAAAACCGAAGGTGATCATCCTTACCGCGTTTGGTCAGGAGGCATTTACCCAGCGGGCTATGGAACTTGGAGCCGATTATTACCTGCTTAAACCCTTTGACTTTTTAGTTCTGGCCACGCGTATTCGCCAGTTAGCCGGCGGGCTTAATTTATCCCAGTATATCTCCACGGTGAAACCAAGAAATCTTGATGTCGCAGTGACAAATATTATTCATGAAATGGGTGTTCCTGCGCATATAAAGGGATATCACTATTTAAGAGACGCGATCTTAATGGTAATTAACGAAATTAATTTGCTTGGCGCAATTACCAAGGAATTATACCCCATGATCGCGCAGAAGTACCAGACAACTCCCAGCAGGGTTGAAAGGGCTATCCGCCATGCGATAGAACTTTCCTGGGATCGCGGAAATGTAGAAATGATGACCAAGTTTTTTGGATACACTATTAATCTGGAAAGAGGTAAACCGACCAATTCTGAATTTATTGCCATGATAGCCGACAAATTGAGAATTGAATCCAAAGCGAGTTAGAGCCTGACATATTTTCCGGGGTGTTGCAATGTATATTAAAGGTACAGCCAGAGTTGACCGCCGGACAAAAGATCTGGTCAAACGTCTGATGCCTGGTGAAATTGCGATAATTAATCATAGCGACTTGGATAATTTGGCCGCGCAATCTTTAGTAGCTGCACGGCCAAAAGCCGTTATCAACGCGGCTTCCTCTATAACCGGTTATTACCCGAATCCCGGGCCGCTCCTCCTTGTTCAGTCGGGTATTTTACTTCTGGATGCAGCCGGCGAGAAGATTATGGGGCTGGTTGAGGAAGGCAGAATCATTGAAATAATTGACAATGAAGTATATGCTGACGGGAAATGTGTAGGAAGCGGCAAATTTCTGGAAATCCAGGACATCCGGGATAAAATGGCCCAGGCAAATCTAAATATGAACAAGGTTTTTTGCAATTTTGTTGAAAATACGATCGAGCACGCCCGGAACGAATTGGGGATGGTCGCGGGTGAATACAATATCCCCACGTTAAGCACTGTGTTAAAGGGCAAGCACGTTCTGGTGGTGGTACGAGGTCAAAATTATAAAGAAGACCTGGAGACTGTCAGGTCATATATCCATGAGGTTAAACCCGTCCTGGTGGGTGTGGACGGGGGGGCGGACGCACTCTGGGAGTTTGGCTATAAACCCGATTTAATTATCGGGGATATGGACAGCGTCAGTAACGATGCCCTCTTTTCCGGGGCGGAGCTGATTGTGCACGCCTATCCCGACGGGCGGGCGCCCGGCCTGGAGAGAATCAAAAACCTTGGTTTGCCGGCCAGGACTTTCGCTATTCCGGGAACGAGTGAGGACATAGCCATGCTTTTGGCTTATGAGCAAAAGGCCGAGCTTATTGTGGCGGTAGGAACCCATTCCAGTGTTGAAGACTTTTTGGAAAAGGGCCGTCACGGCATGGCGAGCACGCTTCTGGTCAGGATGAAAATCGGCTCAATTTTAGTTGACGCAAAGGGAGTCAGCAAGTTATACAGGGGACGGATAAAAGCCCGTTACCTTGCTCAAATTGTTTTGGCGGCTTTGCTTCCTTTAGGTGTGATCGTATTCATTTCACCCGTTACGAGAGAATTATTACGCCTTGTTTACCTGCAGTTTAAACTGCTCCTGGGGATTTAGCGATGATTATTGATCTTAGATATCATATTGCTTCCCTGGTGGCGGTTTTTTTAGCTTTAGGACTTGGAATACTGCTTGGTGGGATCTTCTTAAAAAGTGATATTCTGGTTAGCAGGCAGAAGGAGCTTACTGACCGTCTTGAGGTTCAAATAGAACAGCTGCGCCAAAAAAATGAGACGGTAGAAAACGAACTGTCCTTGCTTAAGTTAAATTACAAAGCTCAGGGAGATTTTGAAAAACAGGTTCTGCCTCTTCTTGTCAAAGGACGCCTTCAGGGATACCAGTTGGCCATTGTTGAAACCAACAACTACAGTTTTTCAAACAACATAATCGAGGCAATCCAGCTTTCCGGCGCGGAAGTGTCGTCAGTGACCACTTTAATCGGGGATCTGAACGAACCGGCCAATAAAGAACTGCTTAAAGGGCAAAAGGGTTGGGAAAGCGTAAATGAAAACCAACTGGCCGCCCACCTGGCAGGTAATATTGTCCAGGGACTGCTTGGCGCCGGCAATTCCGGCCAGATCAATTCCCTTGTGGAAGTGAGACTAATAAAAATATCCGGAGAGTACGGAAAACCTTTAAACGGAGTTATTATTGCCGGTGGCAGCCAGGAGCACGAAATTAATAAGAACAGTTCGGTCGATCTCCCCATGATCGATCTGCTGCTTGCCAGGCAGATACCGGTTTACGGCGTTGAAGAAACTACAACTTCTTATTCGTATATGAAAGAATACCAAAAGAAGAGAATCAGCACCGTGGATAATATTGATACCGTTCCCGGACAGGCTGCTCTTGTCATGGCTATAGCCGGCCAAGCGGGTCATTATGGAATAAAGCCAACTGCGCAGAAGTTAATTCCGGCGTTGAGCTTGGAGTAAAGGATGCCGTCAGGTAAAACAGTTGAGGTTTTAATCCCGGCTTACAATGAGGAAGAAAGGATTTCGGAAACTGTCGGCGCAATTCTTAATGTGCCTGGAGTTAACGGAGTCCTTGTGATAGACGATGGTTCAACCGATGATACTGCAATAAAAGCCCGCCTGGCTGGGGCCAAGGTTATATCTTTGACTGCCAATTCAGGCAAAGGCGAGGCCTTAAACAGCGGGGTAAAGGAGCTGACGGCGGAAATCATTGTTTTTTTAGATGCTGACCTTGGTTCAAGCGCAGCTGAAGCAAAACATTTGATTGACCCTGTAATAAGCGGCGCTGCCGATATGACCGTTGCCCGTTTTCCAAGAAGCAAGCGCAAAGGCGGTTTCGGTTTGGTAAAGCGGCTGGCCAGAGAAGGCATCAGGCGTCATACCGGGCTGGTAATGGAATCCCCGCTCTCCGGTCAGCGTGCAATGACCCGGCGTGTGGCGGAGAAAACGGCGCCGTTCGCGACGGGATTTGGCGTCGAGGTCAGCATGACGATTATTGCGGCAAAACAAGGTTTCAGGATTCTCGAAGTTCCTGTTAACATGCGCCACAATGAAACAGGCCGGAACTGGAAAGGTTTTATGCACCGCGGAAAGCAATTCTGGCATGTAGCTTTAGTTCTTGCAGGCATCGGCCGGCGAAAAAGAGGTGCGGGGTATTGACAGCCTCCTCCTATTGGGCGTATTTGGCTTCATTTTTAACCGGCGCTGTGATTACCTGTTTGTTTTTGCCGGTTTTGCTGAAAATGATTTGCAAAGCAGGATTTTTGAAGCCGAACTATTCGGGTGATTACATTCCCGCCGCTGCGGGATTAATTTTTTTTATAATCAGCCCCTTTGTTGCTTTTGTGTATCTATTATTGTTTAATAACGCCAGAGACGCGCTGATCTTTTTTGTCATGGTGGCTTCTTTTGCCTTCCTTGGCTTCATTGACGATGTCTGGGGTTCAAGGGAAGTGGGCGGCCTGGCAGGGCATTTTAAGGTTCTGCTTTTTAAAAAAGAACTTAATACCGGCGCTTTAAAAGCTTTGGGAGGCTTCGTTGTTTCGCTGCTGGCGGCCCTGGCATTTGATTTTTCATGGTGGGCGTTTGTTTATGCCCTGGTTATTGCGATGTCCGCCAACTCGATCAACCTTTTAGATTTAAGGCCGGGTAGGGCGGGCAAGGGATTTATACTGATCGCGGCATTTTTGCTTATGCCGGGCTGGGAGCAGGAAAACCTGGTTTTTTTAATCGCCCTGCTTGGTGGACTGTTTGTCTATTTAAATACCGATCTCAAGGCAAGGGCGATGTTGGGTGATTCGGGTTCCAATTCACTGGGAGCGGTTCTGGGGATAACCGCAATGTGGGTGCTGGACAAACCTGCCTTGCTGATTTATTTGCTTGTGCTGGCGGCATTTCACCTTTTATCTGAAAGGTATTCAGTAACAAAAATAATTTCAGGCAACCGTTTGCTTAATTACCTTGACCGATTGGGGCGTTGCGACCGGTGATCAGGATACGTTCGGGCATAGTTAAAAATATTCTTCGGGTAAGGCCGGGAATTTGTGAATTGATAGTTGAAGTCGAAGGAAAGTTGGAGAGGGCGGTTAACTATCAGGACCTGACCGGGCCGGTTCAACCCGAAGATCGGGTTATTTTAAACACAACGGCTGTTTCCAAGGGACTGGGCACGGGCGGAACCCACTTTGTCATGGCCGTTTCCGGGTGCGCTCAAAAAGAAGCCGCCGAAGCGGGACATATCATGAAAGTCCGTTACACGCCCGCCCAGGTAAAGGTTTTATCAATTGAGGAAGAAAAACATCCCTTGAATTATCTTTTCAGAAAAACGGCGTCACTTGCCGGAACGCCTGTAATTATTTGCTCTTTGCACAGCATGGTCGGGCCGATAGCGGCGGTTATTGCCAGGCTCTGCGGGGACAGCGCGAAGCTTGTTTATGTGATGACTGACGGGGCGTCTCTGCCCATTGCCTTTAGCCGCCAGGTGGCTGATCTTAAAGAGAAGGGCCTGCTATCCTCTACTGTTACCTGCGGGCATGCCTTCGGGGGGGATATCGAGGCCGTAAATATATACAGCGGCCTGCTGGCGGCAAAGGGAGCGGCCGGAGCGGGCATCATCATTGCTTCAATGGGACCCGGCATAGTAGGGACTGACTCCGAGTTCGGCCATACCGGCCTTGAGCAGGGGGAACTGGTTAATGCAGTGGGAGTGTTGGGCGGCCGCCCTGTAGCTGTGCCGCGGGTCAGTTTTGCGGACCAGCGGGAAAGACACAGAGGCTTAAGCCACCATACTCAAACAGCTCTGGGAAGTGTTGCGCTCATTCCGTGTGTTGTTCCATTTGCAGAGATTGAAGAAGAAAAGAAAGCGTTTGTAACCAGGCAACTGGTTGAGAGCGGCATTCAGGATATGCACAGTGTGGTTTTCTTAGACGCCTTCATGACAATGCAGGCCATTGCAGATGCCGGCCTGGCAGTAAGCACTATGGGGCGAAACCAGGAGCAGGACCCGGAATTTTTTCTTACCGCAGGGGCTGCCGGTATATATGCGGTTTCCTTATTAAACGATTCAGGGGGCGCCGGCCTATGATCATAACCGTCGCGGCGGATGCAAGCGGTTCCGCAAGGGCTGCCGGTTTGGGACAGGTTGTTGTTATTGTGGACGTAATTGATATGTCCACAACGTTGGAGGCAATGCTTGACGAGGGGGTGCTTGCTGTTTTCGGAGCTGCTCCTGATGCTGCACGCGCGCCCGTACCCTTAGATCCTGCCGGAGTCGGCCTTAAAGCGGGAAGACTGGCCTGCGCGTCAAATACGGGAGTGGTTTTGGTTGCTGAACCGCGTGTGGGCTCAGACACCGAAAGGCTGTCCGGTATTCAAAAGGTGCTGCGGGGAATTAGGGACAGCGGGGCCGCGGTTGAGGCAGTGCTGCCCAACCTGGGAGCAGAAACGGTAAAACTGGCCGGAGTCAAGGGGCGCGTGGTTGTAGCCGCAACCAGCAGCGGCGGGGTGGCCTTCGATGCCGCTATAGCAGCGGGCTCGCCTTCAGTTTTAACCGGTACAATTGCGCGCACAGCCAAAAAAAAGGGAATCTTTCCTGCAGCGGCTGCGGCCGATCGGGCCCTGAAAGCGGCCCTGGAATTTAGAACGGATATCGCCGTAATAGCTTCCAGCGGCAACTCGCTGGAGGATGTCCTCGCAGCGGGCTATATTTATAACTTGCTACTTGGAATGGCAAGAGATATAATTTAATTTAAGAACATAAATTAATTAAATGTTTTTAATAATTCAAAATAGGACAATTTAATAAATATATATGGAAAAACTTATGAAAATGCCATGTTCTCAAACATACCGCTGAAGCGACGCCAGCTTAAAGTTCCCTGCGAAAAAGTTAGTTAGGGAAGGCTAAAGGCGAGGTTTGAGGAAATATTTAAGGACAAAAATGTAATTTTCAGAGGGGTAGAGCAGTAAAACTTTAAATTTGGCAAATATTTAGGAAAGAAGGTTTGGAAAATGAGCATCATTATAAGATTTCCCGCTTCAATGGGAAGCTTTACCCAGAATAACAGAACGGTTAAATGTGAAGCTCAAAGTGTGTCAGATTGCCTGCAGAAACTGGACGCTTTATTCCCGGGCTTTAAAGAAAAACTCTCTGATGCGCAGGGAAAACCGCTGGACAGCTTTAACGTTTACGTTAATGGGGAAAACATTGTCTATCTTCAGGGTATCGAAACCAAATTGAACAATGGTGATGAAATGGCCATTATACCCGCGGCGGCGGCGGGGTAAAAAATATTAAAATAATTTTTAGGAAAAGGGTGGTATTTAATGATTATTAATAAGCCTGATTCCCATTTTATTTTTGTTTTCCATTCCGATCACGTAAATGGAAGGTACAATTATATAAATTACCAGGGTAAAGATCTGACCAACAAGGAATACCTGGAGCACTGGGGTAAGTTTGTCTCATTCGGAAGCCCGAAAGAAATTGATGCCCTGGCAAGGGCGCTGGACACTTATGTTGAACAGAAAATAATTCCCTCAATCAAGTATGACCGCTCGCCTGTTAAAGAGTTGGGCCTTACAGAATGCGTGCTTTGCGTTTACTGCGACGACAGGCAGAGGGATGAAGTCTGGGCGATCTTAAAAGAACACGGTATACAGATAAAAGCCTGGGTCTATGAAAGGGAAACTGTGGAGAAGTGGTCACCCGGCGGGGTCCTTCTCGAAAAGTGGATCGCTTCGCATAACTTGAGTGAGTTTCAAGCCGATCAGGTCAGGGAAGGGGCCCGTCAGAAGTTCAGAGAGATGTTTAGGTATCCGGAACTGACCTTCAGAGGCATTGAACAATAGCGCCAGGGGGATAAAAGCATGTCTGAAACCGGCCCAATCTTAAGCGAAGAAGAATTACAAAGATATAAAAGGCAGATTCTTTTGCCGGAGGTCGGTTTGGAAGGACAGAGAAAAATTAAAGCGTCCGGGATCATGGTCACGGGCGCCGGCGGGCTTGGCTCTCCAGTTGCTTATTATCTGGCTGCAGCCGGCGTTGGGAAAATAACTGTCGCAGATAGCGATCAGCTGGAGATGAGCAACTTAAACCGTCAGATCCTGCACAATTCGGACAGGATCGGAATGTATAAAGCTGAATCGGCCAGGCGGACAATATCGTCTTTGAACCCTGAAGTTGAAGTGAAGATTTACTGTGAAAAGCTGACTTCTGAAAATGTAGTGGAATTGATCGGTGAAAGTGACCTGGTTGTG
Organism: Desulfotomaculum sp.; assembly: GCA_003485325.1. Classification (GTDB taxonomy): domain Bacteria; phylum Bacillota; class Desulfotomaculia; order Desulfotomaculales; family Nap2-2B; genus 46-80. The sequence continues at coordinate 4,300 of DMZI01000030.1, read as the reverse complement.
GACTGCACAGATAATTTTTCAACCCGGTTTATCCTGAATGAGGCCTGCTTAAGAATAAAAAAACCCCTGTTTTACGGAGCGGTCACTGGTATGGAAGGACAGGCAATGACAATTCTGCCCGGGGCAGGTCCCTGCTACTGCTGCCTTTACCCGGAAGAACCCAGAAACATGGTCAAACCCGCGCCGGTTATCGGTGTCCTGCCCGGGGTGATCGGCCTGATCCAGGCTACGCAGGTCCTGAAATATATTCTTGGACAGGGGGACTTGCTGGCCGGCAGGCTTCTGGTTTATAACGCTATGGCCATGGAATTATATAGCCTGCCCATTAAAAAAAGCCCACGGTGCCCTGCCTGCGGCAATAATCCCTGAATAAACTATCTTGAAAATTGACATTCATATAGGGAGGTCAACTGCTAAGCGTGCTCATGTTCGACTTAGGCCGCCGTTGTCACGGTTCGCTCAGGTGCTTCGTGCCGGTTAACTCCAACGGTTTGCTTCGGACAGGACCAAGCGGCGTTGCAAAGGCGGCAAGGCAGGTAGCATAATATCCCAGCATTAAACTCCCGACATCACTAAGTCATTTCAAGAAACCTTTAGTGTGCCGCTGGTTTCACACCGCGGTCTAAGTAACCGAAGCTTCACTGGGTGTTGCAGCGGCACTCCGCAATATCGCTCACCTGTGAACAACGCCACCCTTTAAACCCTCAGTTTAAGTCGAAACTCAGCGCTTATGCGCCTCAAACATTCCCTCGCTTAACCTCGAGTTCACTCGTTCATTGAATAAAATTGCGCTTGAGGCATTGACCTCTCTTTATTGATGAATTTTCATCCTTCTGATGGCGCTGCGTTAGCAGTATGGATGTCTATTCAGTGAACCCGATAGGCATGGCATTGGCGCCGCTCACTCCGATGCTCCGCTCCGATGGCAGCGCGGCTCTGTTCGGACCGGTTGATAGCGTATCCATGAATAGGGTTATCACTACGGCATTACATATCTTTTAACTAGATCCTGACCATTTTTTCTAGAATCTCGATCATTCTTAGTGAAGGACCTTGAGGAATGTTTCTTCCGCACTCCCATGCCTCTACTGTTTTTTTTGATACTCCGACGATATTTGCAAACGCTAATTGAGTCAACTATATAGTTGTACCCTATTTAATAGGGTATCGCAACAAGAATTTATAAATTCATAGGTGCTGTTACCGGCGCTATGCAAGTCGTTCGCTATTGACAACACCGTGCCCTTTAGATTTATTTACTGAATACATACAAAATAACTATAAACGGAGTTATAAAAATATTCCCTCCGCAATAAAGTGTCAATGGACATGTTTTTAGGAGGGAACAAAGATGTGGAACGCCTGGACGGTATTCTGGAGGAACTGCTGGAGGCAGAACTGGCCGCAATACCTGCTGGTTCTGGCGGTTTTCCTGGCCGGCGCGGCGTTCGGAGTTTTGGGCGTTAACCACCTTTCCGTAGGACAGTTTGAAGAACTCAGCAAACATGTTCAGACATACGTTTCCCAGGTCGATCAATTGTCAGCCAACCCGGCCGGCGCCGCAAGCGGCAAAATCTTTGAAGACATCCTTTTCATAGTCCTGCTGTATATTTTTGGTCTTTCCTTCGTCGGAATTCCTTTTATCCTTGCCCTGCTCTTTATACGCGGTTTTATTCTCGGTTTTGCGGTTTCTTTTCTAACCCAGAGCATGGCCGTGAACGGTCTCCTCTTAGCTGTCGTTTCCATCTTACCTCAAAATCTGCTTTACCTGCCCGCCCTTCTCTTCGGTGGGACAGCCGCCATGTCCTTTGCCCTGCTTTCGCTGCGGCGGTATACAAATTTCCGGATCAGGCTGCTCAGCTGCCTGGTCGGCTATACATTTATTATGGCGGTTGTTCTGGCTGTCGCCATTTGCGCCGGCCTTGTCGAAATTTACTTTACGCCCTGGCTGACCGGAGTCAGCGCCGGATTGATTGAAACGCTTGTTTTATAGCAGAATATACTCTAACCGGCCTTTAATTAAAGGAAAACTTATCTATTTGTAGAAATAGCTATTTAAATTAAAAAGACCGGGAGGATGTGAAAAATGGTTCCGGTTTATTTCACTGATTTGAGGGCCAGGCACGGTGAAAATCTTTTTGATAAACTTGCCAAACTATTCAGGCGGGCAGGGTTTGAGGGGTTAATTTCGAAAAAGGACCTGGTTGCCGTAAAGCTTCATTTCGGGGAGAAAGGCAACACGGGTTACCTCAATCCGCTCTTTGTCCGCAATATAGTTGATCAGGTAAAAAAACTGGGCGGGAAACCTTTTCTTACCGATACAAACACACTTTACGCGGGCAGCAGGACCAATTCCATAGATCACCTGCAAACCGCAATCGAAAATGGATTTGCTTACGCGGTAACAGCCGCGCCCCTGATTATTGCAGATGGCCTGGATGGCAAGGATTACATCAGTGTGCCGGTCAATCTGAAATACTTTAAAGAAGTAAAAATCGGTTCGGCGGTCTGCCGCTCTAACGTTCTGCTCATGCTCAGCCATTTCAAAGGACATATGCTGTGCGGTTTTGGCGGAGTTTTAAAAAATCTGGGGATGGGCTGCGGGTCCCGGGCCGGAAAACTGGCCATGCATTCCGATATTTCGCCGCTGGTGAGAAGCGAAAGGTGCACCGGCTGCGGCCAGTGCGCTTCCTGGTGCCCGGGAGAGGCAATCACCCTGGAAGATTCAAAAGAAAATAAAAAAACTGCGGTTGTAGACAGGAAGAAATGTATAGGCTGCGGGGAATGTACCATAACCTGCCGGTCGCGGGCGATTGACGTCAACTGGAAAACAGAGCCCAGTGTGATCCAGGAAAAGATCGTCGAATACGCTGCCGGGGCTTTGAAAAACAAACAGGGCAAGGCCGGGTTCATCAATTTCGTGATTAATGTTACACCGGACTGCGATTGTACAAGCTGGACGGATGCGTCAATAGTTCGGGATATCGGCATCCTTGCTTCAACAGATCCGGTGGCCCTGGACATGGCCTGTGTTGATCTGGTCAACCAGGAGAAAGCCCTGCCCGGTTCGGCGCTTAATGAAAAGGAAGATGTCCGGGATAAGTTTCGCGCCATTTACCCGGGGATTAACTGGCAGTACCAGCTGGATTACGCGGAACGGATAGGGCTGGGGACAAGAAATTACGAACTGGTCAGAATCTAGCAGGTGATTCCGTTTGGAATTTTTTATTGAAAATTTTCTTAACCACCTTTTAATCGAAAGAGGCCTGTCGGAGAATACGCTGGTTTCTTACCGCTTCGACCTGCAGCTTTTTGATTTATTCTGTAAAAAACAGCGCTATGACCCGCTGGGAGAAAATAACCGCCAGGCGGTGACGCATTATCTTCTGGGGCAAAAAAAAATGGGCCTGGCGCCTGCTACCATATCACGACGGCTTTCTGCTCTGAGAAGGTTTTACCGTTTTCTATTAACCGAAAACCTGCTCTTGACCGATCCGACGGCAAACCTTGAATCTACCGGTTCTCCCCAACGGCTTCCCCATTTTTTGACCAACGCCGAAGTGGATACCCTGCTCGCCCAGCCACTTACGTTTAAGCCTGCCGGCGCAAGGGACAAGGCCATGCTCGAGCTTCTGTACGCCACGGGGATCAGGGTTTCGGAACTGGTCTCTCTGGACCTGGATAGGGTAAATTTAACCCACCGCTTTATTATCTGTTTCGGAAAGGGCGCTCGTGAACGGATGGTTCCCTTCGGGAGAGCCGCCCATCAAAGCCTTACCGAATATCTTTCCGGGAGCAGGACAAAGCTGGCCAGGGGGAAGCTGACTTCAGCTTTCTTCCTTAACGGGCGGGGAGACAGGATGACAAGGCAGGGCTTCTGGAAAATTATCAAAAAGTATGCCAGACAGGGCAATATAAATAAGGAAGTTACGCCGCACACCCTGCGTCACTCATTTGCCACCCACCTATTGGAAAACGGGGCGGATTTAAGATCGGTGCAGGAACTCCTGGGCCATGCAGATATAAGCACTACCCAGATCTATACGCATGTGACCAGGGCAAGGTTAAAAGAGATTTACGACAGGGCGCATCCAAGAGCGCGCCGGGAACAAACCGGCTTTTAGGAGGCAGATAGCGTGAAAAATAATACGGCATAAACTAAAAAAAGGTACACTTAAATAAGGACTACTGTCCGCTGAAAAATTTTAAAAAGAAGTTATAGTCATAGATTTAAGCCACAGAAATGTCAGTAGCTTTAATTAAGCCTTGGGTAATCAAGAGTTTTATTGCCTGATTGATA
>DMZI01000034.1 GCA_003485325.1 Desulfotomaculum sp. | reverse complement strand
CCCCTAATTTTTATCCTGTTTTAAGCTGAAAGAGCAATCTCCGACCCCTCCTACCGTGCTTTGTAGTATATCTTCTCCTCAGCTTAAGTATTTCCCATCATGGTGAAAGTCGCCACCATTTTTCATTACTATTTGTGCCGCCAGCGACGGCGGCGGAATGGAGAATTTTTATGGCAAATGACGAACTGCGCCTGCTGGAAAAAGCCGTTGAAAAGATAACTGCCATAGCGAGAGAATTCGGGCTTGACTTCTACGATATTTTTTTTGAAATATGCCCGGCTGACATACTTTATACTTTTGGGGCATACGGCATGCCCACCCGTTATTCACACTGGACGTTCGGCAAGGCCTACCACAAGATGAAAACCCAGTACGATTACAACCTGAGCCGTATCTACGAGCTCGTGATCAATTCCAACCCTTGTTACGCTTTCCTGCTGGAAGGTAATTCGCTTGTTCAAAACAAGCTGGTCATAGCACATGTGCTCGCCCACTGTGATTTCTTTAAGAATAACGTTCATTTCCAACGCACCACCCGAGATATGGTCGAATCCATGGCGGGAGCGGCGGAACGGTTCAGGGGCTACGAAATGCAATACGGCAAAGACAAGGTTGAATCATTCCTGGACGCGGTTATTTCTATTGAGGAGCATGTCGATTCTCGCTACTTCCTTAACCCCAAAAAGAACAGGAAAAAGGAACCCGGAGATACGCCCTATGATGACCTCTGGGAACTTGATCGGCCCAACCGGGAAAGTAAAAGCGAAGATACATTGAAATTCCCCGAAAGCCCTCAAAAGGACCTGCTGCTCTTTTTGATGGAGCATTCCCGCGACCTTAAAGACTGGCAGCGGGACATAATTTCAGTAATCAGGCAGGAAATGCTCTATTTCTGGCCGCAGATGGAAACCAAAGTCATGAACGAGGGCTGGGCAACCTACTGGCACCTGAAGATAATGCGCGAACTGGACTTGGTTGAGGACGAGGCTTTAGAGTTTGCCAAAATGCATACGGGGGTTGTTCAGGCTTCCCGTTTTCACCTAAACCCCTATCTAATAGGCCTCAAGATATACGAGGCTATAGAAAAAAGCTGGGACCAACCCAGTAAGGAAGAAAAGGAAAAGTACAAAAGAGTTGAAGGCAAGGGAAGAAAAAAGATCTTTGAGGTAAGGGAATCCGAAAACGACATTTCCTTTTTAAGAAACTACCTGAGCAGAGATCTCATCGAGGAGATGGATCTTTACCTGTATAAAAAGCAGGGCACTGAATGGAAAGTAGTGGAAAAGGACTGGAGGGTAGTCCGGGACGTGATTGTCAGCAGCCTGACCAACTGCGGTTTCCCCTACCTTGTGGTGGATGACGGCGATTACGGAAAGCAGGGAGACCTGTATCTGAAGCATATCTACGAAGGGGTTGAGTTGGACGTTTTCTGCCTGGAAAAGACCCTTCCCTACGTATACCAGATATGGGGGAGAAAAGTACACCTGGAGACTGTAATTGATAGCAAAAATGTTGTTTTCTCTTTCAACGGTGAGAAGATAAGCAAAAAATTTCTCTAATGTTTCTTTTAGAGATTTTTAGCTCTTTTTTCTTAAAAAGGCGTTTTGCTATCAAACTCAACTCAAACCAACAATAAATCAACCCTAACTCCTAACCGATCCAGCATCCCATTAAGGATGGCCTGCAGGCGGGCATACATGACTCTAGGTCAATACACAAGAACCGTTCCCTTGTATTCTCCCTTGTATTCTCATGGATTGTGTTTAAGCGTTCTTTAAGTATTCTTTAAGCATTCGTTAAGGTAGTTTAGAATCTTATGTGGTAATGTTTAACTATGGCGCGCCTGGTAAATAAAAATAAAAGTGAAAGAAGGTCTTCTGTGAAACATTCTTAGTGACATGTAGGAAAACCTCCTCTTCTCTACGCTTAAATGGATATAACAGGCATAGTATGAAACCCTTGTCCGATTGGACGAGGGTTCTTTGTTGTTGCAGGGGGGAGTTAAGCGATTATCGGAGATTAAGAAGTGTTCCGTTTCCCTGCATGGATGGCTAAAACTTTGGCCAGGTAAATAAACAAAAATATATTCAGGAGTGAAGTACATACCATAAGCGGACTGTACTGCGCGGCATTGACCCCCTTAAGGGTTGCAAAGAGAACAACGTGGGTGTTGATGTAAGTTGTTAAGCTGAAACCCGCCGATAACAGAAGCAGTCTTTTATCCCCCAGGTAGATGAAGGACAGTATAGCCAGAGCGGCGGCCGGGAATAGATATCTTTCGTGCATGCTGGTGGAAAAAGTGAATACACCGGCTATCAGAAGCAAAGCCGCGGCGGAGGCAAACGCCCGGCTGCTCCCTTTTATGTAAATAAACCAGGCAAACGCGGTGACGGCGGCAATAAAGATCATACCCCAGTGGTGTAAGCTCAAGCCCAACCAGTTGACAGTGTCAGGCACATAGTTTTTGCCGATCAGACTGAAAAAGTTGAAGGCATTGACCGAGGCGTAGGGATACTCTGCTATGGTTTTGGAAAAAAGCCTGAAAATCCATAACGCGTCCTGTTGCAGTGAAAACGGGAGTACGATAACCACAGCCGTTATAAGAGCGGAAACTCCAGCCTTGAGGAAATTCTTGAGATTTTTCCTCCTGATCAACTCGAAGAACAGGACGGGCAGAAAAATTATTCCCTGTGGTTTCATCAATACAGCAGCGGTAAATAGAGAAGAAGCGCAGCTTGACTTTTTTTCCGAAAGCAAAGTTACCGCTGAAACAACCAGCAAGGCAAAGAAGGAGTCCACCTGGCCCCAGATGGCGGAATTGATGATTACCGCCGGGTTAAATATATAAAATGCCGACGCAAGGACGCTCATTTCCAGGGTAAGATATTTTTTTGCCAGGCGGTAAATCACCAGGGAGGTGGCGATATCCGCCAAAATTGACGGCAGCTTGATAAGCGATGTTAAAAACGGGCTTACCGCCGGGATGCTGGAAATCTTCCCGATTAAGAACAGAATATAGATATATAATGGCGGGTAATCGCTTGCTGCGGGACCGGAATAAAAGTTAAAAAGGTTATTCGCCGCGCTGGCCGCCCAGTTTTTAAAAAGATTAATATCAAAGGGGTGCCCCTGCGTCGTTATGGAGAAGAAGACCCGTAAAAACAGCCCTGACAGGAGCAGGGTCAGCATTATTAACCCTGTCTGGCGGGGATCGATTTTTGTATTCCTATAAACAAAATGGTAGTAAGCGGCGGCGAATAAAGCAAAAAAAGCCAATGAAGAAACAAGAACGGGATAATCAGCGCCGGAACCTGCTCTGCTGTTTCCCTGCCCCATGCCCTGGCCGGCAGGCATACGCTGGCGCCGGTTGGTGTCAGAAATTTGCCCTCGCGGCGCCTGATCAGGGGCTTTAAAGACATGTCTTCTTTCATTATCCGTGAAATGACGGGATTCGATTTTAGTCTGTGTTGAAGCGGAATTTCGGCCGTATTCCCAGGTTGTATAAACGCATAAAGTACCGGCTGACAGCAAAACCAGCAGCAGGATGATTTTGAGGAAGTGTTTCTTAATAAACGGCATTGCCTTTTCCCTTCTCGAAGCCGTCACCGGTGATAAACTCCAGGATTGGTAATCTGCCGCCCGGCGTTGTTTAGTATATACTCTTAAACTGAATCTCCCCTAAAAAAAACCTGAACAATGATTTAGTAATTGCTGAATATTTACTGAAAAAGAAACTGCCAATTTTTTTCCGCTTCAATAAGCATAGCTGTTTACAGAGTGTTTAACCAGCTTCTTTCCCCTTACACATATCGAACTGAGTTACCGCTCAAAGTATTGAAAATATTTTTTTTGGAAAAAATAATTCTGTAAAACTTCTTTTGCGGAGGTGATTTTTTGGAAGCGGGTGTGCGTAATAACATTTATGGCGAGATTGAGGATGTCAAATCGGACAATGTTATGGCCCAGGTAACCATCTGAGTTGGCGGGTGACAGGATAACAATATCCGGCTCACGTCCGTGATGACGAGAGATAGTCTGGAAGAGGCGGGCTTTAAAAAAGGCGACCGTGTAAATGCTTTGGTAAAAGCTATCAATGTGGTTGTTGTTAAACATTAATAATTATGCAAAAAAAAGGGGGTAATCCCGGTGTGGTATATGTCCGGTCCGGGACAGCCCCTTTTTGGATAGACACTTTGAAAGAATATGTTAACTTTCTTTAAAATATACTCTTACTGGGCAGAATCTTACCAGGAAGCCAACCGGAGGAGTACTTTAAAAATGGGCGCGGTTATTTATCTTGACAAATGGAGAGGCAAAAAGGTAAAGCCAAAGATCGTGGCCTGGTTTATCGGGCCAAACAGGCTTTTTAAACTTTATCTGACGGCTCGCCGGGATCTTTTTAAAGATATCAAAGACCAGTGATTAAACCGTCCCGCCGTGCTGTTTGATTATTTCCGCAGCCTGATCAATAAGGTCGGAAGAGGTTACCAGCGTCAGCAAAAAGGCCCGGCCTCCCGCCAAACCGTAGTTGTGGTCGCCGTAGCCGCTTACTGACGGGTCCGTTCCTAACAATACTTCTTCCGCATTCCCCATGCCGCTTGTTCCCGATGAAAAAAGCGTCAGTCCTGTCTGCGATGCGGCGTTGTTGGCGGGGTTGTTGTATTTCGCGTTGAAACTCGTCCCGTAACGTGAGATCCGGTCGATCTGGATTTCATCATAACCTGCCTCCCGCAGGGCTCCGGCGGCTTTTTGGGCTGCTTCTGTTGAAGGAAAACTGGCTAAAATCGATCTTTCTCCAGGTGGCAGTTGCATTTTAAAAGTACCTCCATTTTTAATCTGCCTTTTAACCAGTTTTTATTATTACCTTTTTTGCCTTTCTCTATCATATGGCAGGGGTATATACTGCACCGAAGGCCGACGCTGGGGAGGCTGCGGGTAAAGGTCCATGAGATCGTAGATCTCTTCCGGTAAACCTACCTGTACTTTCAGGCCGAAATCCCTTAACTTTTCAAGTGTAAGGGGGTAATCATGGGTCCAGGACCCGCCGGAAAGCAGCCTTGAAATTTTTCTCGAATCCTCCGCGGGCATCTTTTCTTCCAGGAGCGAAGAGATAAAGTCCTCTACCTGCCGGATTGCCTTTGTAGCAATATCGGCCAGAATAAGTGTCTGGTCGTCAACTCTGTCTATTCCCTTGCTATGCACCGTCTCTACAATTGAAACTGCCGGGTAATTGCCCAGCTGGGGATCGATTGGGCCTAACACGGCGTTTTCGTCCATTACTATCTCATCGGCTGCCAGGGCGATCATGGTGCCGCCGCTCATGGCGTAATGAGGGACAAATACTGTTACCTTTGCCTTATGCTTTTGAAGCGAGCGGGCAATCTGTTCTGCAGCCAGTACAAGGCCTCCCGGTGTGTGCAGCAGAAGATCGATGGGCATATCATCGGGGGTAAGGCGGATCGCCCTTAAAACCGCCTCGGAATCTTCAACATTTATGTAGCGCGAGATGGGAATCCCCAGAAAGCTAATTGCTTCCTGGCGGTGGATAATTGTGATCAGCCTCGTGCCGCGCTTTTTCTCCAAATTCCTGATCAGCCTGATCCGCATGCCCTCCAGGCCGCGCTGTTTCCACATCGGCAACAATGCCAGCAGAAGAAATAAAAACCAGAATACATCAGTAAAAGAGAATTTCATGTCCAGATCACCCCGCCGTTTTTTACCTTATTACAGAATCTCTTTCCCCTTTTTCAAGCAGAATATTCAAGGTCTTCCGGTTCTTGATCATACCAAAATAATTTGAACAAGTGGACCTTACTATTATACTGTTAAAATACATACCGGAAAGTTCACGCCCGTTTAACATATCCATCCTGAAAATTAACTTGCCTTAGGGAGGTCAATTGCCCCTATTCAACCGCCTTGGCCAGGCTGCTGTTTGTGTGTCGACAACCTCGTCCCCGCGGTGCACCCATCCACCATGATCAGGGTAAAATGTATTTTTCAAGATGAAGTGCAAAGAATATACTCTGTGAACTATGCTTGGAGGATTTAAAACCTTGGCGGAAGAGAAAAAACAGGGTTTCTTTGCAAAGTTGTGTTCGATATTTGCCTACCGGCCGCCTGAGCACGATACTTTCGTGCTGCCTGAAACCGGGGACGAGGAAAGCTGCCGGACAGCCCCCGAAAAGATTGAGAAATCAGACCTGGAGTACTACCTGGACCAGGAAGATCTAAAAAAGGCAGCCGCCGAAAAGGAAAAGAATGAGAAAGAGGATAAGGATAACGTTAAAGATGATGTTGAGGTTGGGGAAGAAAAAGAGATAAAAAATCAAACCAGAGCAAGTTTATTTAGAAGGGCTAAAAGCCTGAAAAAACCCGGTAAAGAAAGGCAAAATGCGGCCGGAGACAAAAAAAGCGAATCGGATCAAGGGGCAAAAGAAGAAACCGGCATATCACCCGACATAAATATCAGCAGGGATTTAATCAAAGAGGAACTCAATATTCCCACCAGTGTCGATGTAGTAGTGCGTGATTTCAAACTTAACGGGAAAGTGGATGCCTTTATAGTTTTTATAGACGGCATGGCCGACCGGGACGTAATCAACAATTTCATTCTGAGGCAACTGATGAACCGTATCTTATATGATAAGTACGACGGCGGCTCCATTTTCGAATACATTAAAGAAAATGTTTTATCTGTAAACCAGGTAACGGATTTGACGGATTACGACAGCGCAGTCACCCAGGCGCTGTTCGGGCTTACCATCCTGTTTATAGACGGCTGTAAAAAATGCCTGGCCATCGAAACCAGTGGCTTTGAGAAAAGGGGCATCGAGAAGCCCACCACCGAGGCTGTTATCCGCGGCTCCCAGGAGAGCTTCACCGAAAACCTAAAGACCAGCATGATCCAGATTAGAAGGATTATCAAGAACAAAAACCTGATTAACGAGTTCCTGACCATCGGCTCAGCCGACCGGTCCGGGGCAAGCATCATGTATATCAGGGGGATCACCAATCCGTCGCTGGTCAAAGAGGTCAAGAGAAGGCTGAAAAGCATCAGGACCGATTTCGCCATGGGCGACGGAGCGATCGAGCAGTTTATCGAGGACAACCCCTGGGGGATTATGCCCCAGGTAATCAATACAGAGCGCCCGGACCAGGTCGCCTCCCACCTGATGCAGGGGAGAGTGGCCATCCTGTCGGAAAGCGCTCCCTTTGCCCTTGTCGTTCCCGTCACACTGGCTTCGATGCTCAGTTCTCCCGAGGACTACTACCTGCGCTGGCAGTTCGGCACTTTTTTAAGGCTGGTCAGAATCTTTGCCCTGCTGATTGCAATCCTGCTTCCGGCGCTTTACATCTCCCTGGTTAATTTCCACCAGGAGATGATCCCCACGGAGCTGCTGGTTTCCATCGCCTCCTCGAGGGAAGCCGTGCCCTTTCCGAGTATCATCGAGATTTTGCTTATGGAAGGGGCTTTCGAGCTGATCCGCGAGGCAGGGCTCAGGGTGCCCGGAATAATCGGAACCACCCTGGGAATTATCGGGGCGCTGATTCTGGGACAGGCTGCCGTCGCCGCCAACATAGTAAGTCCCATCCTGATCATCATCGTCGCTGTCACCGCCCTGGGCAACTTTGCGATCCCGTCCTATTCTCTCGCCTTCGTGGCAAGGCTGATCAGGTTTGGCTTTATTGCTCTGGGAGCCACGCTCGGCTTCTTCGGCATGTCGGCCGGCCTCGTGATAGCCGGAGCTCTCGGCGCCAGCGCGAAAAGCTTCGGAGTTCCCTTCTTTGCTCCTTTCTGGCCGAGGACGAAAGATTCCGGCAGATTTTTAATCAGGTACCCCGTCTGGGAGCTTGAAAGAAGGGCCGACGAGGTCAATGCCCTTAACAAAATAAGACAGCCCAAAATCTCAAGGGGCTGGGTTAAGGGAGAACCTCCCTCCGGGGAGAAGGAGTAAAGAAAATGCTCAGGGAAGGAAAGATAGGGGTTTTTGAGGCTGTTTGCCTGATTTCAGTTGCAATTGTGACCAAGTTATTTTTCACCAGTCCAAGACAATTAGTGGAAACGGTCGGTTCAGCCAGCTGGTTTGGCCATATTATCGCTGTCTGTATCTCCACTGTTGGATTTCTATATATTTTTCTGCTCATGAAAAGATTTCCGGGGCAGGATCTTGTTTCGGTGTTTGAGACAGTTTTCGGAAAAGTTCTCCCGCTGGGAATAATAACCTTCCCACTTTGTCTTTTAATACCCGATTTAACCACTGTGGTAAGCCTCACACCTTTAATCAGGGACAGTTTCGGCTGGGCGGTTTATTTTGGAATCCCCCTGTTGGCGCTGCTTGTTGCAGCGGCCCGCGGCAAGAAAGGAGTTAAGACCTGTGCGCAGCAGCCTGATTAAAAAAATAATCCTCGTCTTGCTTATTGTCGTCATACTGCCTATTGGCGCGACCGGTTGCTACGACCGCTGGGAGCCGGACGACCTGGCCTACGTCCTAGTAATGGGTTTTGATAAAGGTGTGACCGACAAACTGCGGCTTACCCTGCAGATAGCCAGCTTCAGGGACCAGGGTGAAGGCGGAAGCCAAAAAAAAGGCGGCGGGCAGGCTAGCGCTACCGAGTCCGTGACTGTAGAATGCCCTTCCTTATTTACCGGCATTAATATCGCAAATATAACCACATCCAGAAGGATCTCCCTTATGCACTCGAAATATGTTGTCTTTTCCGAGGAAATGGCCAGATCAGGTGATTTTGAAAAATACGTCATAGACCTGCCGCGCTTCAGGGAATTCAGAAAATCCACGCATATAGTCATCAGCAGAGGAAAGGCCTCCGATTTTATCGCGCAAAATAAGACTTTCTTAAGCATGCGCCCGGCCAAAGCCTTTTCGCTGATTCTTTCTCAGCAGGTCAGGGATTCTTTCTTGCCCCGGGGGAGGTTTTTTGATCTTTACAATGGTCTGAAATCAGACATTGAAGAACCTGTGGCTATACTGGGCGGAGTGAACCCGCTTAAATTAAAGCAGCCCGGGGGGGGTGAGCATCAGGAGTCGGTCAGCGGCGGGGAGTACGTTGCCGGGGAAGTTCCCCGTCAAGGAGGTGTCAAGAGGGATTTCTTCGGCGCCGCTGTCTTCCGCGGCCCAAAGATGGTCGGCGCCCTGGACGGTGAGGAAACGAGAGTCCTGGGTATGGTGACAGGCGATCTTCAAAGAGGTTTCTTTACAATCAAAGATCCTGAGAATCCCGATTACATTGTGGCACTTGACGTGCGCCCGGCCAGAAGAACCCAGATTAAGGTTAATGTAAAAGGCGACCGCCCTGTAGTAGATCTGACGGTGAGGCTGGAGGGTGAAATCCTGGCCGTACAGAGCGGCATTTGCTATGAAGAAAAAGAGAAAAAGGCTGTTTTGGAAAGAGCTTTTGAGCAAGAGATCGAAGAACGGATGGACAGCCTGGTCGACGAATGCCAGAACGAGTTCCGTTCGGATATTTTCGGTTTCGGCAGGAGAGCCGTAACCCACTTTCTTTACGAAAAAGAATGGGACAACTATAATTGGCCTGAAAAGTTCCCCACCGCGCAGGTAAACACAGATGTCGACTTTATTATCCGTAGAACCGGCATGATTTTCAAGTAATCGTACTTTGTCAATAGAGGGGAGGAGGCTGCGGAATGAGATATGTCGGTTACCTTCTGATCCTTTTCGCCATCGGCCGTTTGCTGGGGTTTGCCAGGTACAACTGGATCGAGGGCGACTGGCCGGCAGTGGCCGGGACGCTGTTTCTGGCAGCGCTGACGCTGGTTATACCTCTTCTGGCTATAATTATATTGAGATAAATTTACTTTGGCCTTCTCAATAGAGGTGTTCAGTTTTCTTTTACTGCTTTTAGTGGAAACGCGAAAGAAGAGCCGATAAATAAATGCCCTTAATAAAATAAAAAGCCAAAGTTATCAAAGGGACGAATCAAGTGAGGGCCGCCTTACAGGAAGGGAGTAAAGATATTGCTCACGGAAGGAAAGATTGGAGTTTATGAGACAATCTGTATTGTCTTAATAGCTGTTACAGCTAAGCTGTTTTTCATCGATCCCGGCCAACTGGCGAAACTGGCCGGACCGGCGGGTTGGCTTGTGCAATTAGTTGCTGTCCCTATAACCCTGGTTAGCTTTCTGTTCATCTTCCTGCTTATGAAAAGGTTTCCCGGGCAGGACCTCGTTTCAGTGTTTGAAACGGTTTTTGGGAAAATAGCGGGAAGCATAATCAGCATTATAATAGCCGCAACAGTTGTTTTTATTTCAGTCCTGTTTACACGTGAGTTTTCAGAAGCGATCAAGGCGTATGTCTACCCAACCACTCCCCTAAGTATGATAATTATCTTTTTTCTGATACCGGTTTTGATTTTAACCTACCTGGGTTTTGAAACCATTGCCAGAATATTTTCCTCCTTCGTCTATCTTTACTTAATCGGCATTATAAGTATTCTCATACTTTCTGTGCCTCTGTATAAATATTACAATCTTTTTCCCCTTTTTGACGGGGGAATTGGGCATCTTGCCATAGTAGGCCTGACAAGGTGCTCCGTTTACGGGGATATTCTGTTTCTGGCGGTATTAATCAATTCACTTCAAGGTATTGACCACTTTAAAAAGGGGGGATTGACAGCCATTTTATTTTCCGGAATGTTTATCTTTGCAGTCCTGTTATCTCTCAGCTTGACTTTTCCAAAAGCTGTATTCACTGAATTAACCATTCCCATGCTGGCGTTAACCAGGTCAATCGAGTTTGGAACGTTCTTTCATAGGTTCGAGTCGATCTATGTTTTTCTCTGGAGCATCAGCGCAATTCTTGCCGTAGGCATTAATTTATACATTTTTACAAGCATCTACTGCAAGGTATTCAGGATTACGGATCAAAAACCCCTTGTTCTTCCACTGGGAGTAATAATTTTCTCACTGAACATATTACTTCCCAGCTCGACCGGTATTGTCTGCCTTTTAAAGCTATTCAGGAACCACAGCTGTCTTATTTATTTCGGTATGCCCATTCTGGCGCTGCTTGTCGCAGCGGTCCGCGGCGTGAAAGGAATTAAGACCGGCGCATAATAACCCGGTTGTTTCAGAAAGAACTTGTACCAATGAAGTTGACACTTTTACCCTAAACGGATAACATATTTTAGACGAAAGAATAAAATCCGGAAAGGGAAGGAAATTTTAATGCCCGAACAAATGGCCACTACATACGATCCCGGGCTGGTCGAAGAGAAATGGTACCGTTATTGGGAAGAAAATAAATTTTTTCACGCTGCCGTGAACAGGGAAAAAGAACCCTTCTGCATTGTCATGCCCCCGCCCAATGTAACCGGGCAGCTGCACATGGGACATGCCCTGGATAACACTTTGCAGGATATCCTGACCCGCTGGCGCCGCATGCAGGGGTACAACGCGCTGTGGCTGCCGGGCACTGACCATGCCGGCATAGCAACCCAGGCCAAGGTGGAGGAACAACTAACCAGCGAGGGAACGTCCAGGACAGAACTGGGCAGGAAGAAATTCCTCGAGCGCGTCTGGGCCTGGAAAGAAAAATACGGCGGGCACATCACCCGGCAGCTGCGCAGGCTGGGAGCTTCCTGCGAATGGGATCGCGAGCGTTTTACCATGGACGAGGGCTGCTCCAGGGCGGTCAGGGAAGTCTTCATCCGGCTCTATGAGCAGGGCCTCATTTACCGTGATTACTATATAGTCAACTGGTGCCCCAGGTGCCACACAACCATTTCCGACATCGAAGTAGAGCACCTGCCGGTTCCCGGACATCTGTATTATATAAAGTATCCCGCCAAGCGCGGCGGGAAAAGTGTGATCATTGCCACCACTCGTCCCGAAACAATGCTTGGAGACGTGGCTGTGGCCGTGCACCCCGAAGACGAGCGCTTTAAAAGCATAGTCGGGGAAACACTGATCCTTCCCCTGGTCGGCCGGGAAATGCCCGTCATCGCCGATGAGTACGTTGACAGGGAGTTTGGAACCGGGGCCCTCAAAATAACCCCCGCCCACGATCCCAACGACTTCGAGGTCGGCAAAAGGCATAACCTGGACTCGCCGCAGGTGATCGGTCCCGACGCGGCAATGACCGAAAACGCCGGAGAGGTTTACCGGGGCCTCGATCGCTGGGAATGCCGCAAACGCATTATCAAAGACCTCGACGAACGGGGATACCTGATTAAGATCGAGGATCATGAACATGCCGTCGGCCACTGCTACCGCTGCCATACAGTCATCGAGCCGATGCTTTCCCGGCAGTGGTTTGTGAAGATGGACCCCCTGGCCAAACCGGCCATAGAGGCTGTCCGGGAAAACAGGATAACTTACATTCCGGAGCGTTTTGGGAGAATATACCTGAACTGGATGGAAAATATACGGGACTGGTGCATTTCCAGGCAGCTCTGGTGGGGACACAGAATCCCCGTCTGGTACTGCCTGCAGTGCGATAATATAATCGCGTCGTCCGAAGACCCTGCAAGCTGCCCGCGCTGCGGCGGCAAAGACCTGGAACAGGACCCCGACGTGCTGGATACATGGTTTTCTTCAGCTCTCTGGCCTTTTTCCACCCTGGGCTGGCCCGGACAGACCGAGGAACTTAACTACTATTACCCGACTTCGGTAATGGTTACGGGAAGAGATATCATCTTTTTCTGGGTGGCCAGGATGATCTTCAGCGGGCTGGCCTTCATGAACGAAGTTCCTTTTAAGGAGGTTTTCGTCCACGGGCTGGTCATGGATGCGCTGGGGCGTAAAATGAGCAAATCTTTGGGCAACGGAGTCGACCCTATCGACGTGATCGAGGAATATGGGGCGGACAGCCTGCGCTTCATGCTTGTTACCGGAAACACTCCGGGCAACGACCTGCGTTTTCATTTCGAGAGGCTGGACGGGGCGCGCAACTTCGTCAACAAGATCTGGAACGCCTCGCGTTTTGTGATCATGAACTTGCAGGATTTCGATCCCGGCGCAAATCTGTCCGGCAAATCCTATACACTGGCCGACAGGTGGATCTTAAGCCATTTTCGGGAAACAGCCTTTAGCGTAACGGCCTGCCTGGAAAACTACGAGCTGGGAGAAGCGGCCAGAATCATCTATGAGTTTACCTGGAACGAATTCTGCGACTG
This sequence comes from Desulfotomaculum sp., assembly GCA_003485325.1. Classification (GTDB taxonomy): domain Bacteria; phylum Bacillota; class Desulfotomaculia; order Desulfotomaculales; family Nap2-2B; genus 46-80. The sequence goes on along the minus strand of DMZI01000034.1, from coordinate 836 downwards.
GTACGTGGAGCTGTGCAAATCAAGGCTTTACGGTGAAGACCTGGCGGGCCGGCAGACAGCCCGGCATGTGCTGGTCAGGGTCCTGAAAGGGACGCTGGAACTCCTGCACCCCTTCATGCCTTTTATAACTGAAGATATCTGGCAGCGCCTGCCCCACCAGGGAGAAACGATCATGAAAACCCCCTGGCCGGAGCCTGAAGAAAGCCTGCGGGACCCCGTCGCCGAGTCGGGGATGGCCGACCTGATGGAAATTACCCGCTCGATCCGGCGCTTGAGAAGTGAAATGAACGTCCCGCCTGGTAAAAAAGCCGCTGTTATCCTGCTTGCGCCCGGAGAACATGAAAGGGATTTCCTCGACAGCTGGTCTTCCTATCTTGAACAGCTTGCAGCCTGCCGGGTGGAGGTTTCCTCGGTTTTGGAGCAAAAACCCGCCAGGGCGATCCACGCTGTCGCCAGAGGCGTGGAGATCTTCATGCCCCTGGAAGGCTTGATCGATATTGAGAAAGAGATCGCCCGGCTGGAAAAGGATCTGCTGGCCAGCGGGAAGGACCTCCAGCGGACGCAGGGCAAGCTGAATAACGAGAACTTCCTGAAAAAAGCCGCCCCTGAAATAGTTGAAAAGGAAAAGACAAAAGAGGCCGAGCTCAAGAAAGCCATGGAAGCTGTCAGTGAACGGCTGGAAATTTTAAAAGGCTAAAATAAAATGCAAAAAGACGCCACACAAGGGAAGCAAGGGGACGGACATTTTGCTTCCCTTGTTTGGGAAGCGAGTGACTTCGAGACAGGAAAAGAAAATACACAAGAAGAACCCTTCAAGAAGAACGAAATCGCTCCGC
>DMZI01000070.1 GCA_003485325.1 Desulfotomaculum sp. | reverse complement strand
TTCAGGATAGACATCCATGCCGCTAAAGTGACACCAGCAGGAGGATGAAAATTCATCAGCAAAGGGAGGGCAATGCCTTAAGTGCGATTTTGAGCCTTCATTCGAAGAACGAGTGAACCCGAGGTAAAGCGAGGTAACTGTTTGAGGCGCATGGCGCCGAGTTTTACCGAGCCCGAGGGTGAACGAGTTCGTACAAGTATAAGAGGCGAACATGAGCACGTAGGCAGTTGACCTCCCTAATGCAAGTTAATTTTCAGGGTAGCTTGTTAAGTAAAGGAGGCTTACAGGATGCTTCCCGGTGTTTTAACACTTGATAAAATTTCAGGCGCTATTTTGGGCGCCTTTACGGGCGACGCTCTTGGTATGCCGGTTGAAGGCTGGTCTTTCCAGGAAATCTCGGAAAGGTACGGAGAAATAACGGAAGTTTTACCCGGACGCCTCAAAGCCGGCAGCTATACGGACGATACGGAAATGATGATCGGGATTGCCGAATCTTTATTAGAATGTGGAACATTTAACGATCGGCATATGGCTCTTACATTCTGCAGGAACTATAATCCAGGCCGCGGATATGGCCCCGGGACAGCACGGGTCCTGCATTTGATCGAGAGCGGAACACCCTGGGAACAGGCCGTAAAAAAGGTATTCCCGGACGGATCTTACGGCAACGGCGCTGCAATGCGGATTGCCCCGGTGGCCTGTCTTTATGTCGGCCGCCCGGATGAATTAAGGAAGTGCGCTGCCGGATCAGCCCGTCTGACTCATGCCCACCCTCAGGCTGTGGAAGGGGCGGTGCTTCAGGCATCCGCTGTCGCTCTTGCCTTGACCGCCGACAGCCAGTATCCGCTGGATCAGAAAGGCTTTTTGCGCAGCCTGAAAAATTCGCTTTCACCCGGAGCCGGGGAGTACAGGGAAAAACTTGATTGTGTGGAAAAATTGCTGGAAATCGAACCTACTGTTGAGAAAATTATCCGGGAACTGGGCAATGGCGTAAAAGCTATTCAGTCAGTCTGTACTTCCATATATTCTTTTTTAGCTAACCCCGGCAGCTTTGAAAAAGCAGTTATCAAAGCAGTCAGCCTTGGCGGTGATACAGATACGATCGGGTCCATGACGGGCGCGATCAGCGGGGCTTACCACGGGAGGCAGGGAATTCCGGAGCGGTGGCTGGAAAAGCTTGAAGAAGGGCAAAAGGGCAGGGGCTATGTTGAAGAGCTGGCCGCCGGGCTCTGGTTTTTGCTGTCTGAACAGCCAGAGCTGTAATAGCTAAAGTAAAAGTCCATGCCGCTGAAGCGGCGCCAGCTAAAAGGATGAAAATCATTAATAAAGGGAGGGCAATGCCTTAAGTGTGATTTAATAAGAGGCAAGAGGCGAACATGAGCACGCTTAGCAGTTGACCTCCCTAATGAAGTTATTTTTCAGGATTTACGCTTTAAAAGGGGATATGCCGTTTGTCTGCCGGTATTAACTGGACCGAAGAACAAAAACTCGCCATAAATACAACCGGCTGCAATGTACTTGTTTCCGCCTCGGCAGGGACAGGTAAAACTTCAGTTCTGGTCGGACGGATAATCAACCTGATTGCCAATCAGGAGAATCCGGTTGATCTGGACCGCCTGCTTGTAGTCACATTTACAAATGCCGCCGCTGCCGAGATGCGCTCCAGAATAAGCCAGGCGCTGGTTGACGAACTTGACAGAAAACCTTTTTCCCGGCGGCTGCGGCTCCAGATGCAGCTGATTAACAGGTCTTCGATTGGTACAATTCATTCTTTTTGTCTTGACCTGATCAGGCAAAACTTCTTTAAAATAGGGCTTGATCCTGCAATACGCGTGCTCGGGGAGGATGAAGCAGCCCTGCTCAGGGCGGCAACCTGCGAAGAGTTGTTTGAATTGCGCTATGACAGCCAGGAAAATTCGACCTTTACCGACCTGGTCGACTGCTACGGGGGTTCACGTGATGACAGTGAACTTCAGGAATTGGTTTTACGCCTCTATGATTTTGCCCGAAGCACACCCGACCCTCAACACTGGCTTAAATCAGCCGCAAAAAGCTTTTATTCTTCTGTGGATTCCGCTCTTGATGACCTTCCCTGGGTAAGTGTTTTAAAAAAATATCTGTCCTGCCAGCTTAAAACGATCCTCCAGCTTGCGGCAAATGCTGCTGAATTATGCATGAAACAAGACGGTCCCCGCGGGTATTTGGACGCCCTGCAAGATGATTTAGTTAATATTAATGAGCTTATCCGCTGTTGCGGCCTTTCCTGGGGGGAATTGCACAGAGCTTTTCAGGAGATTCGTTTTTTACCTTTCAGCCGTGCCGGCAAGGATGTCAGCGAGGAAATAAAGAAACAGGTCCAAGTTTTGCGGGATAGGATTAAAAGAAACCTGAGAAATCTGGCTGAGGAGTTTTTTTCGCGGGAGCCTGACGAATATCTTTCCGAACTGGAAACAGTTGCTCCTTTGGTTCACGAGTTGGTTGAACTGGTTTTGGATTTCGATAAAATGTACCGGCAGGTAAAAGAAGCTCAGGGTGTAGTTGATTTCAGCGATTTGGAGCAGTATGCGCTCCAAATTTTAAACATCCGTGGGGACCAGCCCGGAGATCTGATTCCCTCGGAAGTTGCCCTTAAACTGCAGGAGCGTTTTGACCATGTGCTGGTAGACGAGTATCAGGATATAAATGAGGTCCAGGATGCTATTTTAAACCTGGTCTCCCGTCAGGGCGCCAAAGGGTCAAATCTGTTTATGGTCGGCGATGTAAAACAGAGCGTTTACAGGTTCAGGCTGGCTGAACCCGGGCTTTTTCAGGCCAGGCAGAATTCGTTTACTTTTTTGGAAAGCGAAACTTGTCGGACGGAAAATTATGATCCCGGGGTAACCCTTTGCCTGACGGAGAACATGAGGAGCACAAAGAACATAATTGACGGTGTAAACTTTATCTTTACACTGATGATGAAGCCGGGCGTCGGGGAAATTGATTATAGCAGAAACCCGCTTAAATTTGGCGCAGCCCGTCCGCCCGAAAAGCTGAAACCGTTTTTATCAAATGACTCCATTGAGTTCCATCTCCTTAACTCCACCCGTGGCTCAGTTGAATTACCTGATGACAAAGATGTATTGGAGGCAAGTGAGGAAAACATAGGCGGTGAATTACAGGAAGACACCGGCTGGGAATCTTTTGAGGTAATTGAAGAAAGGCGGGTTGAAGCAAGGTATGTTGCCGGCAGGATCAAGGAAATGGTTGCTGAGGCAAGGCGGGAAGGTATAAGTCTGTCATACATGGATATGGCTGTTTTAATGCGGAGTACCATTCAGGCAGCAGGAATATTCCTTGAGGAATTCAGCGCTGCAGGTATTCCGGCCTATGCTGAGTCTGCCACAGGTTATTTCCAGGCATCCGAAGTAAAGACAATCATTTCCCTTCTTTCTGTAATAGATAATCCAAGGCAGGATATACCTTTAGCCGGTGTTTTAAGATCCCCCCTTGTCGGAATCGGGGTTGAAGGAATGGCTAAAATACGCCTTTGCCGGAAAGAAGGCGATTTTTACGACGCCGTGCTGACTGCCGCCGGGATGCCTTCCGATGAATTGACCGGCAGGCTGGTTGTTTTTTTGTCCATGCTTGAACACTGGCGTACCATGTCGCGCCAGTGCCGTTTGCCGGACCTAATTCACGATATATACCGCAAAACCGGGTATTACGATTATACCGGCGGATTGCCTGGGGGAGACCAGCGTCAGGCTAACCTGCGGGCGCTTTATGACAGGGCCTGCCAGTATGAAGGAACTGTTTTTCGCGGATTGTACCGTTTTCTTAAATATATTGAGCGCCTTCAGCAGAACAGCCGCGACCTCGGTTCCGCAAGAGCGCTTGGGGAAAACGAAGATGTGGTCAGAATAATGAGCATCCATAAGAGCAAGGGTCTGGAGTTTCCCGTGGTGTTTATAGCAGGTCTGAACAGGTCTTTTAATTTCCAGGATTTGAACAGGAATATCCTCCTTCATAAAAAGCTTGGCATCGGCCCGCAGCTTGTCAATGTGACCGGCAGGTACAGTTATCCCACGCTGCCGAAACTGGCTTTGAAGGCTGCCCTCAAAATGGAAACTATAGCGGAGGAACTGCGCATTCTATATGTTGCTATGACACGCGCCCGTGAAAAGCTTATTTTAATCGGCCATGTCGCCGATCTTCGAAAAGAAGTTATAAAATGGTTCAATGCCGGAAATTCCAGGGAAAAGCAGCCCTTTGAACCGCATTTGATTTCCGCCGGGTCTTTTCTTGACTTGCTGGGCGCTGCCCTGATCAGGCGCAGTGATGCGGAAAACCTTCGTCAAACCGCCGGTTTGAACCTGGATTTGAAAACCTTTACTGATCTTTCCCGCTGGGAAGTAAAAATCTGCAGTGGTGATTATAAAATACCGGCAGTAGAAGAGGTACTGCCTTCACAGGCCGCCTTAATACTTGAAAAGGTACAAAAACTCGAACCTCTGGACGGGGAGAGCGGAAACAAAGATAAGATTGAACATCTGCTCGGCTGGAGTTATCCTTTTAACCGCTTCTCCGTCAAACCGGCAAAAATGACCGTAACAGGCTTAAAGGAGCATTCCTTACACAATGATGAAGATAATTTGCAGCTTGTTTCCCCTGAGGAGAAAACAGCTTACAGTCAGGGCGCCAGGCGGCCGATTTTTTTGCAAAAGACAAATGCCTTGACCGGAGCGGAGAAGGGAAGCGCCGTACATCTGGTTATGCGGCATTTAAACCTGGACGGGAAGTTAACAAAAGAAAGCATCTGTGATCAAATTGCCGATCTGCAAAAACGGGAAATCCTAACACAAGGCCAGGCTGATGTTATAAATCCGGATCATATTCTGGCCTTCTTTGAATCACCGCTTGGCGAAAGAGTGCTTTCAGCAAATAAAATATACCGGGAAACCCCTTTTCTTATCGCTGTGCCTGCCCATGAAATATATTCCTGCTCTGATGAAAGTGATTCCCTATCCGGAAAAAGCCTGGCTGCATCTCCGGTCTTTAATGAACAGACAGTTGTAATTCAGGGTATCATTGATTGTCTTTTGGAGGAAGAGGGGGCTCTTGTGGTTATTGATTTTAAAACGGATTATATAAATCCCGGCGATTGGGAAAGGATGAAAGCGCTGGCGGCTTGCTACCGCATTCAAATAGAAATGTATGCCAGGGCTGCCCAAACTATTTTCATGCTGCCCGTCAAAGAAAGATTTTTATATTTTTTTGGCGCGGGATCTTACAGGTTATAAAAGATATACCAGGTCCGGAAAAATATCCGGCATGCCTTTTGGATCTTAAGGATACCTTTATAACATTTTATTAAATGGTTCGTGACGGCATTTTACGAAGGTAAGTATTCAGTCAAGCCGTCCCCTTTTATTTGAAGAAAGACCATTTATGTATAACTGCGGAAATAATAAATATGTGGCAGTTTCTTTACGGTAAAGTTATAGGGTAGTATAATTGTGCCTGGCAAATATGTTTAAGGGAGCTGTATTATGGAACAAATTCGTGTTCGCTTTGCGCCAAGCCCTACAGGGAACCTTCATATAGGAGGAGCGAGAACAGCGCTGTTCAACTGGCTTTTTGCCAGAAAAAACGGCGGTGTTTTTATCCTTCGCTTAGAGGATACAGACCTGGAAAGAAATCTTGAGGAAGCTGAAGCGGGTATTTTCAGCTGCCTTGACTGGCTTGGCCTTAAATGGGATGAAGGGCCGGGTACAACAGGTTTATCAGGTCCGTACAGACAGTCGGAGAGGTTTGGTTTGTATAGGGAACAGGCAGACCGCCTGTTGGAAAGCGGCGCAGTTTATAAATGTTATTGCACGCCGTCAGAGTTGGCTCAGCAGAGGGAACAGGCGCAGAAAAAAGGATTTGCGCCGCGCTACGACGGAAGATGCCGCCGGCTGAGCCTTAAGGAGCAGCTAGAACGGGAAGCCAGAGGTATCAGCCCTGTATTGCGTATAAAAATGTCCCAGGAAGGTACAACAGTGGTGCATGATTTAATCAGGGGCGCCGTTGAATTTGAGAATAAGACCATGGATGATTTTATCATTGTCAAATCAAACGGCCTTCCAACCTATAACTTTGCCTGTGTTGTAGACGACAGCCTTATGCGCATAACTCATGTTATCCGCGCCGAAGAGCATCTTTCCAACACCCCCAAGCAAATACTGCTTTACAGGGCACTCGGGTTTAATGAACCTGCTTTTGCGCATGTGCCGATGATTCTTGCTCCTGACCGCTCTAAGCTCTCCAAGCGGCACGGCGCAACAAGTGTTGATGAATTCCGCTTAGACGGTTATTTCCCTGAGGCTCTGGTTAATTACCTGGCATTGCTTGGGTGGTCGCCGGGTGATGACAGGGAAATGATGGCTATAAATGAAATCATCAGTTCGTTTTCTCTCGAAGCAATCTCTAAATCGGCGGCCATATATGACACGAAAAAGCTGACCTGGTTAAATGCGCAGTATTTATGCTCCTTTGAACCGGAAAGGGTAGCCTGGGAAGTGGTTCCGTTTTTACAGGCAAGGGGTTTTGTTAAAGGTAATCCGGACGAAAAAACTTTTGCTTACATTAAAAAAGTTTCCGAAGTGGTGCGTTCCCGGGTGCACACCCTGGTTGAGCTGGCTGACGCTTCCTCTTATTTTTACATAGATGATTTTGACTATGATGAAAAGGGAGTTAAAAAGTTTTTTAACAGGGAAGGGGTAGCCGAACTACTGGATCAAGGGAAGGAAGCAGTTAAAATGATCCCTTATTTTGATTTGCCGAATGTAGAACTGGCTTACCGTAATTTAATAGATAACCTCGGCATCTCCGGCGGGTCCCTGATTCATCCGACGCGCCTCGCTCTTTCCGGCAAAACGATGGGGCCGGGGCTGTTTGATATAATGGTTACCCTGGGTAAAGAAAAATGCGTTGAAAGACTGGAAAAGGCAGTCTGCTGGCTTAAGAAAAGGTAAATATTGCGGCATAAGATACTGTGTTAAAGAAATAATAAGCTCGTTATTTCAAAATGAGGGAGAAAAAAAATATGCGGCTCTACGTAGATCAGGATTTATGCATTAGCTGCGGCAGTTGTGTAGACATCTGTCCGCTGGTTTTTGACTGGAATGATGAAGAAAAGGCATTTATCATAGTGGATGAAGTTCCTTCGGAATTGGAAAGTGATGCTCTTGAAGCTCTGCATAACTGCCCTACAGAGGCTATCCTGGAAAAGCAACCGTGAGCTTAAAACCGATTATTTTTTCCTTTGGCAGGTAAAAAACCGGGTTTTAGCGAAATACAAGAATAAATCCGCTGGTTTTTAAATTGGCGCCAATTAAACCAGGGAGGAAACGGATGAATAGATTCCGTATTTTGCACTTAATTCGCCCAGCCGCCGGAGGAATGAAAAACCACCTGCTTTCCCTTTTAAGACACTGTGACAGGGAAATGTTTGACCCTATATTGGCTTGTCCGGGATATATGGCCAGAGATCTAGCTTCTTCAGATTTTAGAGTCATTGAGTTGCCTATTCGGGGTGAACTTTCTCCGTTAAGTGATTTACGTGTTGTAAGGCAACTGATCAGTATCTTAAAAGATGAGAGAATTACCATCCTGCATGCGCATAGCTCAAAGGCCGGACTTGTCGGTCGCGTGGCGGCGAAGCTTGCAGGCACTCCGCTTGTTCTTCTGACAGCGCATAATTCTATTTTTTATGAAGAGTGGCCTTTCTGGAAAAAATCTTTGTTTGCCTTCGCTGAACGGTTGCTGAATGGGTATACTGACCGGTTAATTACCGTTTCTGAAGCCTTGCGCAATGAACTGATCAAAAGAGAAAGGTTGGATCAAGACAAGGTTGTAACAATCCAGAACGGAATCGAAACAGAAGTGTTTGAAACACAGGTAAGGCGTTGTTTTACCCTGCGAAACCTGGATCTTCCCCTTTCAGAGCAGGTTGTTGGCATGGTTGCCCGTCTCGCTTCGCAGAAAGGGGTAACTTATTTTTTAAAGGCTGCCGCTATGCTGGCCATGGACTACAAGGTTAATTTTGTTATCATCGGGGATGGGCCGCTTCACCGGCAGTTGGAAGAAGAAGCATTGTCGCTGGGTATCAAAGACAGGGTTGTTTTTGCCGGCGAAAGGCATGATATTCCATACCTTTTGCCTGCTTTTGACGTTTTCGTGCTTTCTTCACTGACCGAAGGGTTACCTTTAACCATACTTGAGGCCCTCGCCGCCGGTTGTCCGGTGGTTGCCACCCGGGTGGGCGGCATTCCTGAAATTATCCGGGACAATGTTAACGGTCTGCTTGTTGAGCCGGCCGACCCGGCCGGCCTTGCCATTGCAGTGGCTTCATTATTATCCGATCCTAAAAAAGCCGCCGACATGGGACAGGCGGGCAAGGCGCTGGTTAAAGAGAAATTCACGGCGGTCGTTATGGTTCGCAAGGTTGAAGATGAGTATAGAAACCTCCTTTCAAACAGGGGTTTCATTTAAATTTAAAAATTGGATTAAGGTAATTAAATTATGAGGAATAGTAAGCTTACCTTTGCAGTTGTACTAGTGATTTTTGTTTCCCTGCTGACAGGATTTCTTGTCCTGGGATGGCCAAGTATGGCGATGCAAAAAGCTAGTCCCAGCATAAAAGATAGTACAGCCAATCCCTTAGTATCCAGCCCTTCGAAAGAAAACAAGGTTGTCATGGTAATTCTTGACCGGATGGTTTTAGAAGATCTCAGTGATCCCTCATTTGCCAACTTTCACAAAATCATACAAAGCGGCGCCGTCAGCCTGATGAACTGCAATACTGCCGGTAATAACCTTCTTTCGGAAAATACATATGCTACAATCGGAGCAGGTTCACATATCATAGCAACAGGGACGTATACAATGGGTTTAAACGCAAATGAAGAGCAGGATACCGGACCCGCAGGGCTTGAATACTATCGGCGTTTGGGCAGGGCAGTTGCCCCTTCGGCAGTTGTCCAGCTTGATATCAACAGGTTTGTCCAGTTTAACAGCAAACTGCCTTATCCTGCCGTACCGGGTGCTTTAGGCGACTGTTTGCACAGAGAGGGCCTGAAAACAGCTGTTCTTGGTAATGCAGATACAAGTTTTGGCCGCCGCCGGCAGATTCTGTCCATAGCAATGGACAGATACGGGCTGGTGGACGACGGTGACGTGAGCGCTTTTCTGCTTGAAAAGATGGATTACCGGTTTCCCGGCGGTTTTCGTACAAATTATGCCAGGGTTCTTCAGGCAATGGACCGTTTACCCGTGGATACGGCTCTAACGGTTATTGAAACAGGCGATCTATCAAGACTTGAAGAATTTCGTAATTATGTGTCTGATCCGGTCTGGGCCGCTGAACATAAGCGGACGATGCTAAGGATTGATCAGTTTATCGGAAAAGTAATGGGCCGGCTTAATCCGGACAGGGATCTTCTGCTGATTGTTTCCCCTACGCCGGGGAAAGGCGCCGGAGATCAGAATGATTACCTTTCTACCATTTTGGCGGTTGGAGCGGGAGTGCGGGAAGGCTTTCTATTCTCGCCAACAACCAGGAGACACGGGATTATAATGAATACCGACCTGGCCCCGACAATCCTGAGTTTTCTCAATTTAAAAAAGCCCGAATGGATGAGCGGACAGAACATGCTCTGGGTCGAATCAGAAAACCAGCTCAACAAACTTATCGCTATGAAGAAACAGCTGACTCTGACATACAATGCACGGAGCATCTTTCAAAAGGGGTACTGTGTTTACCAGATAGGCCTGTTGCTGGTCAGTCTTTATTTTATCCTTGCCCATAAGAAAGCTGCCAGTCTGCTTCAGCCATTTCTATTGTCCGTGATGGCAGTCCCCCTGGTCTATTTGCTGCTTTCTCTTTTACCCCAGCCCTCATTTCCTGTTTTGACGCTGGAACTGTTCCTGCTGACAGCCTGGATTACCTGTCTGGCCTGGTGGTTTGAGCGCCGCCACAACCTTAGTTCGTTTATCTTTCTAAGCCTGGCCACTGCCGGACTGCTGATTCTGGACACAGCCATTGGGGCGCCCCTTCAGAGAACTTCGATAATGAGCTATGACCCGATAGCCGGCGCACGCTTCTACGGGATTGGAAACGAATACATGGGAGTGCTAATGGGCTCTTTAATTATCGGCTGCACAACCTTAATGAGCAAGTTCGAGCATTACCGGAAAGTTCTGTTGGCATTGACGGGGATCACCTTTCTGGTTACCGTTTTTGTATTGGCTTCACCAGCCCTGGGCTCCAAGATGGGCGGGGCTATCGTTTCGATTGCGGCATTGACGACCACCTTTTTACTGCTCTGCAATGTAAAGTTCAAGCTGCGCACCGTCATTTGCCTTGCTGTCATAATCATTGGCCTGGTGGCTTTAATACCGGCAATTGATCTGCTCAGGCCCGCCGAGCTTCAGTCGCACTTCGGACGGAACGCTTCCTTGATTTTATCCGGGGGCTGGCAGGAGATAAAAAACATAATCGTGCGTAAAACTGAAATGAATCTGAAATTGATCAGGTATACGATTTGGACCCGGATTTTTATTGCCAGCCTGGGGAGCCTTGCTCTCTTGTTCTACAGGCCGGTGGGTGTTATGGCCACGATACGAAAAAAACATCCCGATTTATATAAGGGATTTGTCGGTGTTGTTACGGCAAGCATTGTGGCTCTAATTTTCAACGATGCGGGGATAGTAGCTGCTGCGACAACTATGATTTTTGGAGCTCCGCCAATAGTCTACCTTGTTCTGCAGGAACAAAAGTAATCTAAATTTATATTTGACATCTAACGATCTTGTGTTACAATTTTATTTGGTTGGAATGGCCAGAAAACCTGGCATTTATTAATATTTATCAGGTTGATGACATATTCCGGCACTCTTTTTTTTTAAAAAAGAAAAAAGGGGGAAGATATGTAGATGAAACAGTTGGGCCGCCACGTTTTGGCTGAGATCTACGGCTGTAAGTTTGACATTCTGAACAACAGGGAAATGGTTGAGCAAATCATGGTCAACGCAGCTAAGGAAGTAGGAGCAGAGGTTAGAGAAAGCGTATTCCATAGATTCAGCCCTCAAGGGATCAGCGGCGTGGTGGTAATTTCAGAGTCCCATCTGGCAATTCATACGTGGCCGGAACTGGGTTATGCGGCGGTCGATGTGTTCACCTGTGGTGATCGGGTTGATCCCTGGGGCGCCTGCAATTATTTGACAAGTCAATTTTGTGCCAAAGAAATGGCGGCAAAGGAAGTAAAACGTGGTATCATGCCGCTGCACAGGCTAGCCAGTGGTCAGGATTAATAGGGGGGATTTTTATTAGTACCCGCTTAAAAGAAGATTAGCGGAGCCTTGCTGCCTTGAAGGATTGCAAGGCTCATTGCTTTTTATAAACTGGGCAGGATATTAGCATCTATTAAAAGAATGTTAATATAGTTACCTATTAGGGGGTTGGTATTTTGATGGAAGAGATATTGCTTCCGTTTAAAACAGAGTTGGATCAGGTACAAAGCATTTTATACAAGGCTTCCAAGGTTAGGGCAGGCAACCTTTTAGACCTCATGCGCCTGGATTTTTCCCCTGTTAAAAACCTCACCAGGCCGGGACTGATCCTGCTTACAGCTAATCTTTATAATACTCCAAGCAGGCAGGTCATATTTCTGGCAGCAATCTTACAGTTTATTCATACAGCTTCACAGATACATAAAATTGTTCTTGAAAACGGCAGCAGGATGGAGCAGACTGATGATTTCCGCAACTACTGCCAGTTACCTGTTTTGATAGGCGATTATTTATACAGTCAGGTTTTTGTAAGCTTATGCGATGCGGGGTTATTCAATTATTTACGTGCTTTCGCTGAATTGATTGGACAGCTTAATGAAGGATGTATTCTTAAACTTAAGACAGATCAAGAAGGGCTGCAATCAGAAGATTGTTACATGACTGCTGTCGAAAAGGAATCGGGTCAGGTAATTGCTACTTGCTGCCGGATAAGCGGCGAGTTGGCCGGCGCGCCCGAAGATGCTTTAAATTACCTGGAAAATCTGGGATTCAACCTGGGGATGGCCCTGGGTCTTGCGGAGGATATGCCCGGTAACCTAAAAGCGGCTAAAGACTTTTTAAAGAATGCGTTAAACCGCCTGGAGTTTTTGCCGCAGGGGGAATCCCGGGATCTGTTGAGGCAGTTTATCGATATATTGCAGGAAGAAAACATATGCCGTACAATTAAAAATGGATAAACATCCATACCGCTGACGCAGCGCCATCAAATAATGAAAAGACAAGTATTCAGTAAAATCGTCCAAAAGGTACGGTGTTATCAACAGCGAACGACTTGCGCAGCGCCGGTAACAGCAGCCGGCGAAGCGAGGGCAACCGGACAGCGGTGCGAAACCAGCGGCACAATGGGAGTTTCTTGAAGAGGCTGAATGAGATCAGAAGTATAACAGTGTCGATATTTTTTTAAATTTGCCATACCGCCTTTGCAGCACCGCTAGTCCGGTCCGAAGCAAGCCGTGCTGCTGTCGGTGCGGAGCACTGGAGTGAGCGGTGACATACCGTGCCTATCAGACTCATTATATAAAAAACTAATTTTCAGGACAGAAAACTATGATGGTAAACAAAGGGAATTATAATAAAAGCAAAGAGCAGTACGTACACGAAATTTTTACCGCAATAGCTCATAGGTACGATCTGCTTAATTCAATACTAAGTCTTAATTCGGACAAAGGCTGGCGCCGTTTTGCCGCAGCTGAGTTGAACTTGAAACCGGGTGGAAACGGCCTCGACGTTTGTTGCGGTACCGGCATGCTGGCTATTGAACAGGCCAGGATAGTGGGGCCGGATGGAAAAGTAACTGCGCTGGATTTTTGCGAAAATATGCTGGCCAGGGCTGAATCCAACATATCCGAAACAGAGTTTTCAGATGTGATTACCCTGGTTGAGGGAAACGCTGTTGATCTTCCCTTTCCGGAAAGAAGTTTTGATTGCGCGTCTATAGGATTTGCCCTGCGCAATGTGCCAAGTATAGAAAAGACGATCCGGGAAATGAAACGAGTAGTAAAAAAGGGGGGCAGGGTAGTTTCTTTGGAGCTCTCCAAGCCCAGCGCCCCGTTGTTTAAGCAGTTATATTATTTTTATTTCAATAACCTGGTACCGGCAATAGGGCGTTTTTGGTCGGGGGTCGGCGGCCCATACAGCTACCTGCCGAATTCACTGAAGGATTTTCCTCACCAGGAGAAAATCAGGCAGCTTTTCGAAGATGTTGGCCTGGAAAATGCCCACTATCATGAACTAACAGGCGGTATAGTTTCGGTACATGTCGGGACAGTATGATTGGGGGCAAAATAATTTGGTTAAAACAAACAGGGAAAAGACCTTGCACCAGTTGCCTGCTGTAAATGATATTCTGCAGTCTTCCCAAATCAGTGAACTATTAAGTTCGTATCCGCGTGAAATGGTTCTCGAAATAGTACGCAGCGTCCTGGATCGCATTCGCTCAGAATTAAAAAATAACGAAGATTCAGATTCAGCAGGAAAAAGTTTTTCCAGGGAACAGCTAAAAGGTCTTGTTGCACAGGAAACTGCGGAAACGATCAAAAGGATTGCAGGCTCAACTTTAAAAAAAGTGATCAACGGAACCGGGGTTATTTTGCATACAAATCTTGGCCGTTCGTTATTAAGCCCGGCAGCCTGTCAGGCTGTTTTTTTAGCTGCGTCAAGTTACATTAACCTTGAATTTGATCTTGATGCTGGCAGAAGGGGTTCACGACATGCCGCCGTTCAAAACATCCTTTCCAGGTTAACCGGAGCTGAGTCCTTTCTCGCCGTAAACAACAACGCGGCGGCTGTCCTTTTGGCTTTGAGCACACTGGCCCGGGGAAGGGAAGTAATTGTTTCAAGAGGCCAACTCGTAGAAATAGGCGGATCATTCCGCATTCCCGAAATTATGAAACAGAGCGGCTGTATCCTTGTTGAAGTGGGCACGACCAATAAGACATATGTTGAAGATTACCGTGCGGCAATCACCGAGAGAACGGCGCTTATTTTACATGTCCATACAAGCAATTACAATATTATAGGTTTTACCAGACAGGCAAGTATTTCTGAACTTGTCAGGCTGGGACGGGAGTTTAACCTGCCGGTAATGAGCGATCTGGGCAGCGGTGTTCTGGCGGATCTCGGGTTTTTCAATCTTCCGGTTGAGCCTACCGTACAACAGGTGCTGGATGCCGGCCCCAGTTTAGTAACCTTTTCCGGGGATAAGATGCTCGGCGGACCGCAGGCGGGGATTATTGCCGGTAAAAAGGAAATTATTGAGGAGATGAACAAGAACCCCCTGGCCCGTGCGTTGAGGATAGACAAGCTGACTCTGGCGGCGCTGGAAGCCACATTAAGGTCATACCTGAATCCAGGGCAGGCACTGGAAGAAATACCAACATTACGGATGATTACTGGAAGTTTGGAAGGTGTTCGGTTAAGGGCGGAAGAATTGGCTTGCAGCTTGAAAGAGGCTGTGCAGAAAGAAGCGGAAATAACCATCAGAAGATCTGTTTCCCGTGTAGGAGGCGGAGCAATGCCGGCAGCGGAACTGCCTTCCTTTGCGGTAGCTGTTAAACCATCTAAACTGAGCATGGAACGATTCAGCCGGCTTTTAAGATACCATGAACCCGCTGTTTTAGGCAGGGTGCAGGAAGACCTCTTCCTTTTAGATTTACGAACCGTACAAAAGGAAGAAGAAAAAATGATCCTGGATGCAGTGTCAGAAGTTTTGTCAAAAGAGGAGAAAAAGAAATTATTCCAGGGGTGAAGCGATGACCAATATTATTATTGGTACGGCAGGCCATGTAGATCACGGAAAAACAGCTCTGATTAAAGCCCTGACGGGAATTGATACAGACAGGTTAAAGATGGAGAAGGAAAGAGGTATCTCCATCGAGCTGGGATTCGCTTTTTGCCGGCTTCCCAGCGGACGACGGGCAGGCATTGTCGATGTACCCGGTCACGAGCGGTTTATTAAAAACATGTTGGCCGGTGTTGCCGGTATCGATCTTGTTTTACTGGTTATAGCCGCAGATGAGGGAGTTATGCCCCAAACCCGGGAGCACATGGATATTATCCGTTTATTGCAAATCAACCGGGGAATAGTTGCTTTGACGAAGGTTGACCTGGTTGATGAAGATTTTTTAAAATTGGTCCGGGAAGATGTTAATGATTTCCTGAAAGACACCCCTTTAAAGGATTCCCCTGTTGTAGAGGTGTCTGTAGTTACAGGTCAGGGACTGGAAGAATTGCTGGAAAAAATCGATGAAGTTCCGGTGGAAGGAAAAGATACAGCAGGGCAGGCCCGGCTGCCTATAGACAGGGCGTTTTCCGTAATGGGGTTTGGTACAGTGGTGACGGGCACACTCTGGAGCGGAGTAATTCATACCGGAGATAACCTGGAGATTATGCCTCAGGGATTGGTTGCCAGGGTGCGTTCCCTGCAGGTTCACGGCGAAAAAGTAAAAGAAGCTATGGCCGGGCAGAGGGTGGCTGTAAATATTGCCGGTGTGGGAGTAGAACAGGCTCAAAGGGGAAGCGTTTTAGCAAAGCCGGGTTTTTTAAGTTCTGCTAACCGTTTGGATGCCCGGATTTCTTTGCTTGCAAATGTGCAAAAGGAACTGAAAAACCGGACCCGCCTCCGTTTTTATCTTGGCACGGGTGAAATTCTCTGCAGGGTTATCCTGTTGGACAGGGAAAAACTTTTGCCTGGAGAAACCGCTTATGCGCAATTTTTGCTTGAGGAACCAGTTGCAGCCATAAAAGGGGACCGCTTCGTGTTCCGGTCATATTCTCCTGTTTATACTTTGGGAGGAGGTATCATAATCGACTCGGCATCCAGGAAGCATAAACGAATGCGGGAAGAAATAATTGAATCGCTGGTTACCCGTGAACTGGGCCTGCCTGTTGAACAAGTGGAAAGTTATTTAAAAAGCCAGAAAACAATCCAGAGCAAATCGGACATATCCCGGGCAACCGGGATTAAAGAAGAAGAAACTGACCGTGCTCTTCAAGAACTGGGTAGAGAAAACAAAGTATATGCCCTTACAGTGGATCACGATCAATTTTTTATTTCACGGGAAATATACAAGCAATGGGTTGAAAAATTAACCGATCTTCTGAAAAGATATCATCACCAGTATCCTTTAAGGGAAGGTTTTCCCCGTGAGGAACTGCGTTCCCGGCTTCTTCCCCAATTTACCACAAGACAGCTTCAGGCGCTGCTTAAAATCCTGGAAGAAGAAAATATTTTAAGTCCGGGTTCGAACACAGTAGCTTTAAAAGGTTTTCAGCCCAAACTTGAAAACGGTCAGCAGGAAATTATTAAGAGAATAGAGGATATCTTTTATAGAAACGGCTTTCAACCGCCGGATTGGGGAAGCGTTTCCGGTGGGGAAGGTATCAGCGAATGGCAGTCTCAAGAAGTCCTGCAGCATTTTTTGCGCCAGGGGACGCTGGTAAAGGTGGCGGAAGGGTTATATTTCCATGCTGCCGCCATTGAGGATGCAAAAAAACTCTTGACGGGATATTTAGAAAAAAATAATGAGATTTCGATCGGAGAAATTAAATCCCTCTTAAATATTTCCCGAAAATACGCGCTGCCTTTACTGGAATACTTTGACAGGATAAAGGTGACCAAAAGAGTGGGTGATAAGCGTTTTTTGATAAAGGCAAAAACAACAGCCAACGGTTTATAAACCAGAACAAGTAAAGGTAGACCTCCATGTCGCTAGAGCGACACAATCAGGAGGATGAAAATTCATCAGCAAAGGGAGGGCAATGCCTTAAGTGCGATTTTGAGCCTTCATTCAAGGAACGAGTGAGCCCGAGGGTGAACGAGTTCGTACAAGTATAAGAGGCGAACATGAGCACGTAGGCAGTTGACCTTTCTAATGCACATTAATTTTCAGGGTAGGTGGAGTAATTTGGTGAATTTAAAACGGAATTTGCTTTTTATTTCCCTGGCTGCTTTTATAGCAGGGATAATGTTTATGGGTGGCTGTCTGGCAGTAAGCGATATAAATCCGCTTTCTGGGAATAAATCTGGATTTGGTGGAAGTAACCTTGCTGATGCTTCCGGGACGCCACCCGGAGTCGACTCAGAAGCTGTGGCTGAAATAGTGAGCAATGCAGGTCCGGCTGTTGTAAAAATCGATACTGTGACGGTTCGCGGCCGGCAGTACGATCCTTTCTTTAACGACCCTTTTTTCAGGCAGTTCTTCGGCAATCCCTTTGGCGGTGCGCAACCGCGGGAGGAGCACGGTTTGGGTTCCGGTTTTATTATATCAAGCGACGGGTATATTTTAACTAACGAACATGTTATTGAAGGCGCTGATAAGATAACGGTTACCATTCAAGGATTCAAAGAACCCCTGCAGGCCAGTGTGGTGGGGGCAGACTATGATTTAGACCTGGCCGTATTAAAAGTTAAGGCCGGAAGCAGCCTTCCCTCGCTGAAATTAGGTGACTCCGACAAGATCAGGGTCGGGAACTGGGTTATCGCCATAGGTAATCCATATGGGCTGGATCATACCGTAACTGTCGGCGTGATCAGCGCCAAAGGGCGCCCGATCAATGTAGAAAACCGGAGTTATAAGAATTTATTGCAGACGGATGCGTCAATTAACCCAGGGAACAGCGGAGGGCCTCTTTTAAATCTTTCCGGTCAAGTTATCGGAATAAACACTGCTGTAGCTCAGGCGCAGGGAATCGGCTTTGCCATACCGGCAAATACCGCCAACAATGTAATCCAGGAATTGATTAATAAGGGCAAAGTAGTCCGGCCCTGGCTGGGTGTCCAGGTGCAGCCTTTAAATGAAGAAACGTCCGCTTACCTAAATTTTAAAGGAACAAAGGGCGCTCTTGTGGCAGGTGTTCTATCAGATAGTCCCGCCTCCGCCGCCGGTTTAAAAAAGGGAGATATTATTACCAAATGGGACGGAAAAGAAGTTGCGTCGCCGGACGCTCTGGTTGAACTGATCAGTAAATCAAAAATCGGACAGCGTGTGCCGGTAACAGTGTACAGGGAAGGCAAACTCCGTACCATACAAATTATGGTTACGGAAAAACCGGGTAATTTATAATATTCAGCAGCCATAAAAAAGGATACACTATCCCGTGCATCCTTTTAGATCGTCCTTTCGGCCTATTTTAGCTATTTTTGATAATATTTTTTAACTCATGTTTTAAGAGCTTTCCGGATGATGTTTTGGGCAACTCGTCTACTATATGTATAGTACGCGGAATTTTATAACCGGCCAATTTATCCTTGCAAAATTCCTGTAATTCCTTTGCGTCAATATTGCTGTCCTTTCTCAGGTGAACAAATGCTGTTACTTCCTCTCCCCAGACAGGATCGGGCATTCCTATTACAGCTACTTCAAATACTGCAGGGTGTGTATAAAGAACATCCTCTACCTCACGGGGGTGCACATTGAGGCCGCCCCGGACAAGCAGGTCTTTCTTACGGTCAACAATAAAAACATACCCTTCACTGTCCATATAAGCTAGGTCTTCGGTATGGAACCACCCGTTGCGCATTACCCAATTTGTTTCTTCCTCGCGGTGATAGTATCCTTTCATGACATTTGACCCGCTGACGACAATTTCACCAACCTGTCCTATTGGAACTTCCCGGTCTTCATAATCAACGATTTTCAAATTTATGCCGGGTAACGGCCGTCCTACGGAACCTGGTTTCTTGGTTCCTTCAACCGGGTTTGAGCAGATTAACGGGGAAGTTTCGGTTAAGCCATATGCTTCGGTTATCTGCAACCCGAATTTTTCTTCAAACGCCTGAAAAGTGTCTGGCGGAAGCGGGTCTGCGGCTGTGCAGGTCACCCGCAGCATATCTGTTTTAAACCGCCGGTGCTCCGGAAAATCAAGCAGTATTCTATACATCGGAGGTGTGCCGAAGAAGAAAGTGATTCCTTCTTCTTCAATTGTTCGCAGGATTGTTTCCGGTTTGGTCCAGATATCATGCATAACTACAGTTGCCCCTGCCATAAGCGGGGCATTCATGGCGCAAGTCTGGGCGGGAGCATGGTAAGCACGGGAAACAAGCAAAGCACGATCCTGCGGGGTCAAACGGCAGAGTTCCAAAAACGTAATTGCATTGCTATACAGGTTCTGGTTGGTCAGCATAGCTCCCCTCAGCGTACCGGTAGGACCATGAGTGTAAAGGATTTCGATCACGTCGTCATCATTATAATCATGTTCGGGAGGGAAAAACTCTTCTCCGTTCTCCATTATCTCTTTAAATGAAATGGCTGTTTTAAAATTTCCCTTTTCGGAGCGGATTACAATTACATTGGCCGGCAACCCGGTTCTTTCTTTTAGCATGATAAAGTTCGAAGCTGTCGAAGAATCCGTAATTACAGCAACGGGAAGGGCATCGGCGGCTATTTTTTCAATTTCGTTAAGGGCATATTGAGGATTGATAGGTATAACCACGGCTTTAATCTGCATTATGGCAAAATAAGAAACGATAAATTGCGGGCAGTTTCCTAAAGCTATTAAAATGCGATCGCCTTTTTGAATACCGAAATTTTTTAACCCATTGGCAAACCTGTTTATATGCTCTATCAAGTTGCCGTAAGTGATCCGTTTTTCATTATAGACAATGGCTTCCTTATCAGGATAAAGATGCCCAACTTCAGTAAGCCGCGATACCAGACTCATTTTTTAACCTCCTTGACATACCTCGGTGTTTGCCCTAATTACTTCTTCATTATTTAACAAATTCCTGCAAGCATCTTAATTTTACTCGTAATTCTATCAAAAAACAATCTATAATAATAAACATTTAGTAGAATCCGTTCGGGGGGCATGGCTTTTTAAACAGAGAACGACTTGCTTTCAGCGCCATAAGTGATAAATCCTCCAAAGTTGTTTGACAAAGCCGGCAGGCGGAGGATAAGATACTTTAAAACAGATAACGAAGGGAAGATAGGCTGGATGGAATTTGAAAAAGTCGTGCGGGAACGCCGCAGCATAAGAAGATATAAAAAAGATGACATACCGGATTCCGAAATTTTAAGCCTGATAGAACTTGCTTCACACTCTCCCAGTTCAGGCGATCAACAGATGTGGCACTTTATTATTATAAAGAACCAGGAAATTAAAGAAAAAATGAGCCAGCTTGTATCACAAAAAATTGACTCGCTTGCCCGGCAGGTCAACGCTAAATTTGAATCTGACCCCAAAAAGATTGTTATGTGGTTTTCCAAAGCCCCTGTGATTATTGCAGTGAGCACGTTTAAATACCGCACTGTTCTTGACAATATGTTGTTTAAAGCCGGGTATTCGGAATACGAAGTTGATTCGCTGCGCTGCCGTCCGGATTTGCAGACCATCGGCGCCGCCATACAGACTCTTCTTCTGGCTGCGCATTCCAGAGGATACGGCGGCTGCTGGTTGACAGGTCCAATGGTTGCCCGGCCGGATCTTGAAGAGCTTTTAGGGGTTAAGCCCCCCCGAAGCCTGGCCGCCCTGGTCGCGTTGGGATGGTCCGACTATATATCTCCGCCAAGGAATATCCGCCCGCTTGAAGAAATAACTTCTTTCATTAAATGAGGTACTTACTGAACAGTTCTTTTTTACTCATCACGAGCAGTTTCGGGATTAGCTTTTTTCTGTGCCGTGTAATGCGGCGGTATCCTGCAGGATGCAACATAACCAGAAGCATGCTTTCGTACAGTCTGATCAGGAAGCTCCTTAAAGGCGGGAGATCGAAAGTCTGGAAACCTACCTGCTGACTGCCGCGGTGGATGATAGTTAAGCCGGTTATTGCCTTTATTTCATCACGGCGGGGATTTGCGGCTATCCATCCGGCAACTGCCGGCAAGTCCTGCAGGATTTTTTGCTTGGCCAAAAGGCCGAGCATTGAAATTTCATTTTTTTCGCCGAACTGCTTAAAAAAACTGTTATTCAGATGTAAATCTACCACCAGGTCCCCTTTCTTAAGAATTGTTCCGTCCGGCAGAGGCAATTGTTTACCTCCAAATTTGCGCAGCGCTATGCGAAAAACTGTCGGCCGGTCTTTGTCGGGCAGGTCTTTAACGCCCATCAGGCGAAGAACGGTATGATCCCATTTTTCAAATAAGGCATAGGATAATTTTTTCTTCTTTTCAGGGATCAGCTCTGACAGGGCGGCTGCCTGCAGACCCCGTTTTTTTATTTCCTGAATAATTGCAGGAAGGATTTTAATAACAACTTCCGGGGACTTTGGAGCGCTGCCCGGTGTTTTGTCGCTGTCATGAAAAATCAGCACTGAACCGTTTTTTACTCTGGAAAGAACCCGGTCAGTGATTGAACTGATTGTAGTCCGTCTGGTCCAGTCCCAACTCATAAACGACCATAGCACAACCTGCTGGCCTTTAAGAAAAAACCAGGAAAATAAATTAAGAATTCCCCATGGCGGCCTGTAGAAACGCGGGGGTTTGCCGGTTATTTTGGTAATAATGGAGGAAGTTTCCATTAAATCCTTTTTTGTGCCCAAGGGGCCGAGAAACCAGGGAAATTGATGGCCGTATCCATGGCTTCCTATTTCATGCCCTTCTGCCTGGATACGTTTAAGAATTTCAGGATGTGCCCTGGCCTTTTTCCCAAGAACAAAAAAGCAGGCTTTCGTTTGGGTTTCTTTTAGGATGTCTAAAATACGG
Organism: Desulfotomaculum sp.; assembly: GCA_003485325.1. Taxonomy (GTDB): domain Bacteria; phylum Bacillota; class Desulfotomaculia; order Desulfotomaculales; family Nap2-2B; genus 46-80. Next base: position 38,290 of record DMZI01000070.1, on the reverse strand, counting down.
GGTGTGTAGAATGAATCAGGCCCGTCATCAAAAGTTAAGAATACTTTGTTTTCGTTTTGGGACCCTTGAAAAAATGCGCCTATATGGAATATCCTGGCCAGAATGGTAGGCATAAAGGCATAAACAAATAAAAAATAAATGAGTATCTCAAAAACCAGATTCATTAAAGAATACCCCCTGTTGATTGCTAACAAGCATCTTTTCAAACGGACAGAGCAAATAGAAAAATGCGGCAATCAGCAAAACACAGGCTGTCATAATTAAAGTAGCGTTAAGTCCAATCCTGCCGGCCACGAAAGCGCCCAGGGCTGAACCAAAAGTTATTCCCAGGCCTTCAATTGTGGCAAATATACCCCATCCCGTCGCCTGGCTTTGCGGAGGGATAATTTTAGCTAAAAGAGAGTTCCAGGCTGGAAGAACCATAGCATACGAAAATCCAAGGAGTACCGCCACACAAATGATTTCCTTGAAACCATGACAATGAATCAACAGGATAAGCGTCAGGCTGCTTGCCCCGAAACCTGTGGCCAGCAGTGCTTTTAAAGCCAGGCGGTCTGCCAGGTAACCCATCGGCAAGAGCGAAATGACTGTAGCGGCGCCTCCTGTGAGCAAAAGAATGCCGTACTGGTTATGATCAAGAAGTAAATTATTTTGTACAAAGATAGGTAAAACAGGCAGGAGGAGACCGGCTGCCAATGTTTGCAGGAACATTCCCGGAATCAGCAGTCTGGTCAGGTTATTGGAAGCCATTTGCTTGAGCGCATTTGACATTCCATGGCGCCCTTTTGCGCCGGATTCCGGCAGATTGCTTTTGTCTGGAGTGGCAAACCAGGTAATTGGCAGGGAAAGCGCCCACAAGATAATAATTAGCCAGAAGATTAGATCATGGCTTTTTGACATAAAGAAATTTATACTGATCATTCCTCCGCCTGCGCCGGCCATCCAGGATGAAAAAACAAGGCCAATGCGTGAAGCCCTGTTAGGAATACCAACTGGAGCAACCCTGCTTATTACTCCCAGCCATACCGGAGAGAAACCGAGGCCAAACAGCGCTGCGCCGCCAATCAATACCGCCGGGACAGGCCAAAGTTTGATCGTTAATAAGGAAAGTAAAGACAGCAACAGGCCCCCTAAAAGAACCCGGCGCCCCAGGCGGTCAAATTCCCAGCCTGCAAGCGTTTTAAAGGTGGTTTCAGACAGGAAGTGGGCCGATACGGTAAGCCCGACAATTGTAATAGACACGGTAAGATCATTAACGATCCAAATGGGGAGAAATGTATAGAAGAAAGCTCCCCGGGCAAATTCCGTTAAAAACAACAGCAGCAGTAAAGATTTCAAGTTAAACAACCTGTCTTATTAAAGTAACCTATAAATTATACAATAGGGTATGTAAATTTGGAAGCTTTCTGATATAAAGGTGTTTATATCCAGCTTGTTGATTATTGCGCCGTTTAATTATATAATTTTATGGAATTAATTCAAAATGGGGGAGAATATGCCAGGAAAGACGCGGCTTTTTCTTTTAATTTACGTTTTCATTTTAGGAATCGTTTTTTTTCCGTTGACTGCCGACGCTGGAAAGGAACCGGATACAACGGCGGAAGCGGTTGTCCTGATGAATGCCGGAAGCGGACAGGTGCTTTATCAAAAAAATATGAGCAGGCACATGTATCCCGCAAGCACTACAAAAATCCTTACTGCTGTTATAGCCCTGGAAAAGGGCAACCTGTCGGACAAGGTGACTGTTGTGAGAGAGAGCTGCCTGGTTGACGGTTCCAGGATAGGACTTCAGGAAGGTGAGAAATTGACGCTTGAAGATCTCCTTTATGCGCTGATGATGGCTTCGGCAAACGACGCCGCTGATAGTATTGCAGTGCATTTGTCCGGTTCAGTAGAGAATTTTGCAGATCTGATGAATAAAAAAGCAAGATCAATAGGCGCCCTGGATAGTAATTTTACCAATCCTCACGGCCTGACAGATCCCAGACATTATTCCACCGCCTATGACCTCGCCCTGATCACCCGTTACGCGATGCAAAACCCGGTTTTTAGAAAAATAGTGGGTACCCGCATAAAAAAGATTAGCAGGCCGGAAGCAGATAGATCTATCGGGCCGCCGCAGGAGGATCTATGGAACCATAACCGCTTTCTGAGCCGGTACCAGGGAGCCATAGGTGTAAAAACGGGCTACACGGTTAAATCCGGGCAGTGTCTTGTAGCTGCCGCCGAAAGGGATGGCCGGGAACTTATCGCTGTTCTGCTGAATGATCAGGGAAGCACCCTCTATGAAGATGCACGTATAATTTTGGATTATGGCTTCGACAACTTTGCATCAGATTTAGTGGTCAGAAAGATGGAAAAAGTTACCACCATCGGCGTAAGCCGCGGCATTGGAAAGGTTGATGTTTATACCGGCAGCCCGTTTTATTATGATTCACCAAACGGACAAAAAAAACAAATAAAGCGCAGCATTGAACTGTACAGCGGAATTAAAGCGCCTTTGGCTGCCGGGCAGGAAGTGGGTCAGTTGGTTTTAACATCTGAGGGGCAGGAAGTTGGAAGGGTTAAGCTTTTGGTCACGCAGCCGGTACAGAGTTTTCCCAGAAAGGGCGGAATTATCTTGATAACCGGCCTGCTGTTTACAGTCGTCGCCCGTGAGGCCTACTGTGTCGCCAAACGCAGGAGACTCCGGCGGAGAAGGAGATATAGGAACTAAACTGTCTTAAGATTTACACATTGACACTATTTATTGTCTGACTTTATACTTAAAGAAAATTGTTTGTTTAAGGTGGTTGAGGAAAAACGGAAATTGAGCGCCTAAAAATCGGTGATCAGGCCAGTATTACAAAGACAATAAGCGAAGAAGACGTTAACCTGTTCGCAGGAATTACCCAGGATTTTAACCCCTTGCATATGCAGGACGAATATGCCAGAGAGTCGATTTTTAAAAGACGGGTAGCTCATGGCATGTTGACTGCATCACTAATTTCTGCTGTAATCGGGACAGTTCTTCCAGGCCCGGGAACCATTTACCTTGAACAGACGTTAAAATTTCATGCGCCGGCTTTTATAGGCGACACAATAACTGCCCTGGTTGAAGTTATCGATAAGGCGCCCGGAAAAAAAAGAATTCAGTTAAAAACAACCTGTAAAAATCAAAATGACCAGCTTATATTAAGCGGGCAGGCTTTGGTGATGCCCGGCCGTTAATTTATTGCCGTTAATTTATTAAAGGGGGGAAATCTTTTTCCATAATATTAAGGAGGGATAGTTTGGATGGCTAAAATGTCAGAGGAAGTTATTAAAGCTATTGGTAACTATAAACCGGCTCTGGTGGCTACTGCCGATAAAAATGGCATGCCGAATGTTTCCCTGAAAGGCTCGCTGCGCCTTCTTGATGATGAACGTGTGGTTTTTGCCAACTTAAGGTCGCCGCGCACAGTAAAAAATTTGCAGGAGAATCCCTTTGTATCCGCTACGGCTTTTGATCCCGCAACCAGAAAAGGGTGGCGTATCTGGGGTAAGGCTGAAATCGTTACTTCCGGAGATCTTTATGAGAAATTTAAAAAGGAATATGCTGAGCGGGGAACTGTCAGCCATATAATAATAATTAATGTGGAAGAGGCCCTGGCTTTTTAATTATTGAAAGGTTAGTTAACCATAGGACTGGCCCAGGGCCAGTCCTATATGCTATAATAAGATAAATTTGTTCGAAGAATTCTTTCCTTCCGGTAACATTTTAGTTAAACCGGTTCTTGGGAGCACGGCATCGTGTTTAATGTCGGTTTTATTGAGAGTTAACCTCTGATGATAAATAAAATTAAGTTTAAAGGGAGGGCTATTATTGTTTCCTGATAGGTTTGCGGCAATTGGCCTGACTTTTGATGACGTTTTGTTGGTCCCTGCCGCCTCTGAAGTATTGCCCAAAGATGTGGATGTGTCAACAAGACTGACTCGCAACATAACTTTAAATGTCCCGCTGATGAGCGCTGCCATGGATACTGTTACTGAGGCCCGGCTTGCTGTCGCCATGGCAAGAGAGGGCGGTATCGGCGTAATTCATAAAAATATGCCTGTTGAGCGGCAGGCTATTGAAGTTGACAAGGTAAAAAGGTCCGAACACGGGATAATTTCGGATCCTATTTTTCTTTCTCCGGAAAATTTAATCAGTGAAGCCCTTGCATTAATGGAGCGCTACCGTATTTCAGGCGTTCCGATTACCGTAGGCAGGAAACTGGTTGGGATACTTACCAACCGTGATTTGCGTTTTGAGAAAGATTTCAGCAGGCCGATTTATGAAGTTATGACTAAAGACGACCTGATAACTTCTCCTGTCGGCACTACTATAGAACAGGCCAAGAAGATACTGCAGCATCATAAAGTTGAAAAACTTCCTATTGTTGATAAAGATTTTAACTTATGCGGCCTGATAACTATCAAAGATATCGAAAAGGCGCGGCAGTACCCTTTCTCCGCAAAGGACAAGCGCGGCAGGCTTTTAGTGGCTGCAGCAGGGGGAACCGGTTATGATTCAATGAACAGAATAGATGCTCTGGTCGAAGCGAGAGTTGATGCGATTGTTGTTGACTCGTCTCACGGGCACCAGCGCCAGGTAATTGAAATGGTGAGGGACATTAAAAGCAGGCACCCCGATGTTGACGTGATAGCGGGTAATGTTGGGACCGCAGCCGGGACTAAGGCATTAATCGAGGCCGGCGCTGATGCCATCAAGGTAGGCATCGGCCCGGGCGCTATCTGTACTACCAGAGTGGTGGCCGGAGCCGGTATCCCTCAAATCACGGCTATATACAACTGCGCCAGGGAAGCTGCCAAGTATAGCGTGCCTATAATCGGGGATGGTGGAATAAAATATTCGGGTGACATAACCAAGGCGATAGCAGCCGGGGCTGATGTTGTGATGATCGGGAGCCTCTTTGCAGGTACCGAGGAAAGCCCGGGTGATATTGAGATTTACCAGGGACGCAGTTATAAGGTATACAGGGGAATGGGTTCACTTGGCGCAATGAAGGAAGGGGGCAGGGATCGCTACTTCCAGGAAGCGCAGGTAAAGATGGTGCCCGAGGGGGTAGAAGGACGCGTTCCCTATAAAGGCTCGCTTGCGGAAACTGTTTTTCAGCTCGTCGGTGGGCTGCGGTCCGGGATGGGTTACTGCGGTGTAAGAAATATTGAAGATTTGAAAAACAGGACTTCTTTTATACGCATCACTTCAGCAGGCTTAAGAGAGAGCCATCCCCACGATGTGACCATAACAAAGGAAGCTCCTAATTACAGTTTAAGATAATGGCAAATAAATAACAGTTTTTAATTTATAGATAATGAAAATCCAGTTCAGGTATTTCAGAAAGGAATATCCTGCTGGGTTTTTTATTTAACGGAATTATAATGACGTTTATTTGGACATAAGTCAGATTTCGATCGTTATTTTACAGATTGTGTAGGTAAATAGTGGAATATTTATCTGTTATTTTAAAGGAAAGTAGTAATTACCAATTGAATTATTTTATATCGAATTATTTCATTTGAAGAGGATTTTGGGAAAGGTGGTTTATATATGGCGGGGGAACTTTATTCTCTTAACGATGTTCTTAAAAAAACGCTGTTTTTTTTCGAAACCCTGAATGTGGCTGAGTTAACCCCTTATGTTCAGCAAAAAATGTTGCAGGATTATGAGCCGGCAAAGGTTGAAGATAAAATAATCCTGTGCTTACGTGAGCATTCTTGTTTCTTCCGGGATCAAAATAATTCCTGGCGTTTAAATCTTGAAGGCAGGCGGGAAAACGACGCCTTTTACGCTCTTCTTTTAAAAAGGCAGCAGCCGCTAAATTTAAAGGAGATTATGCGGGGAGGCAATGGCAAAAACAAAAATAAAAATTTCAAGAGAATTATTGCCGAGGAGACCAGCCTTATTTCTGACGGCCGCTTTATTCAACAGAAGAACGCTCATTGGGGTTTGACAGAATGGGAAGTCGAATCTGCTTTATATTCTTTAAAAGACATGGTCATTAAGTCATTGAAGCTTTATCCCGCCGGCCTGTCAGCCCGGCAGATATTTGAAATCATATCTGTCTGGCGTCAAACAAGATTAAAAGACGTAGAAGACGTGCTCCATAAATTCCCCTATTTTCAGAAGGTTGCAGATGGAATCTGGTCCTATAATCCAACTTTACGCGTGGTTTATGAGAGCTTGATGAAGAAATTTCTTAATGTCCTAATCAAGCAAAAAGCATCCTGGTCCCGTTACAGGGATCAAATGCAGAAAAGGGAGTCTGTCTTGAAAGAGAGGCTGGATGAAATTGCCCTGGCGCATAAGGAAGCAGCTGCAGCACTGGCCTTAAGGGCTGAAGAAATCAGCCAGCATGAACATCTGGTTACTCAAATGGCGGAAAAAGACCTGCTGCTTAACCTGCGCAAGAAAGAGATTTTCAGATACAGGGGGCATATAAACAAGCTTGAAGCGAAAGCGAACAGTATCCTGTACCAATGCCGGCTCTGGGTAAAAAGGGCTCGTGAAAAAGAAGCTGAGAAATACCAGTATAAAGAGGCGCTGGTTCAGGCTCAGGGAAACATTGAGGCTTTACAGGCACGGCTGCAGCAATACCAGGAGAGGGATAGGGATAATAAAACCCGTCTGGCGGAATTGAAAGAGCGGCATACCACAAAAGTAGCCGAACTGCAGACAGAAATAATTGAATTGCGCCAGAAACTTGAACGCACAAAGGAATTAACCAGCAAGAAAGAAGCTGTGATGCAGGAGGAAATAAACACCTTAAACAACAGTTTGCAGGAAGCTTTAAGAAATGAAGAGGATTTGGGGCATTCCCTTCGCTTCCTTCAGCAGGATTTGATCAATTCACGCGAAGAATACAGGAGATTACAAAGGGAATTAAGATCTCCTTTAATAAAAATGGTCTTAAAACTATATGCGGCTAAAAACTGGTTTGTAAAATACGTTCTTTAAAGCAATTGAGATTTTTCTTAAAGGAACGGATTGCGTTTACTAATTTACAAAAGGGTAGTCCCTATATGTTAAGGGAGTTTTGTAAGGGCCCGTCTTTTAAAAAGATATGGGGCCCTTTTTATTCCTGGTATATACAAAAGTGTTTTGAAACTTTGAAACATTTTAATGCTTATTTATTTAACGAGCTTTGGTTTTCTTTGGGGGACACCCGTTTTTATTACAGTAATTCAAAAAAATGTTTTATGAGCAGGAATCCAGTCAGATGCCGGAGAAATATCCTTATTTAATCAATAAATTTGTCAGAGGGGTATCGTAATAGATGGCAAAAGCTACGCTCAAGCTTGGACAAGAGACTCAGTCAATATCCTTAATCCCTAAGCCCTGGACTCACCAGGTTGCCTTTTGGGGATTGGCGGGAATCCTTATTCTGGCGCCCTTTTTAAGGGGTCTGTTTTTTAATACGGATCAGCAGTTTTTTCTTATTCTGGCTTCCATCCTGGTCTGGTTTGCCTGGCTTTGGAAATACGCGGAAAGGGAATATGACTTTTTGTCACATCCGCTTGATTACTTAATAGCCGCCCTTCCCGTGGTTTATTTGTTTTCTGCGGTCAATGCGGCCAACTATGGATTAGCCCTTGATGAATTTATCAAAAACATTCTTTACTTTTCAGTCTACTGGCTGGTTGTGCAGCTGATTAAGGATGAAAGATCCCTGAGCCAGATACTGAACGCCATTTATCTGGCGGCTTTCGGCGTAGCCATGGCGGGGCTGGCAACCGCCACCGGCCTCGTTTCTATTAAGGACGGTTTTTTAAACGGCAGGATCTATTCATCTTTTCAATATCCCAACGCTCTTTCAAGTTACCTGGCCACAGCTTTATTTCTGGGTTTATTTTTCTGGCAAAGGTACGGTGTTCTGTCCATTGCGGATACTGTTACTGACCGTTTTCTTAAACAGATACTGCCAGGATGGCTCCAAAGAATAAAGCCCTATGGTTACCTGTACATCTTAATCAATTTCACTCTTCTGGTTGTTCTTTTTGGAGCCAAGTCACGCGGCGGGCTCCTGGCGGCAGCGGTTGCATTTATAGTTTATCTTGCGATACTGAACTGGTCCAAACGCCTGCCCGTATTAATCAATGTGCTTATTTCCGGCGTTATCGCTTATCCGGTTATCTATAAATTTATCGCTCTTGCCCAGGCCAAGCGGATGGGTCTTGCCTGGCTGTGGTTCTTCGCAGGGTTAGTTATCCTTGCCGTTTTACAATATTTATACAACTTTTTGCTGGCTAAAGGTATGCTTATGTGGTTGAAATCCCGTTTAAAAACAAATTGGACCCTGGCGGGTACGGGAATTGTGTTTATAGCGGCTGCGGCAGCCGGCACAGCCATGCATCCCGGATTGGTCAAAAAAATAATTTCTTTCAGTTACCTGCGCAACGCTTTTGAAAGGTTCTACTTCGTCAGAGATGCGCTTGACATGATTAAAGCCCGCCCCCTGCTGGGCTGGGGAGGGGGCGGCTGGGAAGAGGCCTACCGTTCCTTCCAGCATTACTTATACAATTCCAAAGAGGTTCACAGCTACTACTTTCAAGTGGCTGTCGAGACAGGCATAATAGGGCTGCTGGTTGTCCTGGGTATCTGGGCGGCATTTTTCTGGCTGTCTCACCGCGTTTACCACAAGTCGTTACCGGACGGCAACCGGCGTGTACTGGTTGTTACTTTGTTTGCAAGCGCTCTGGTAGTCGGGGGGCATGCCTTAATTGATTTTGACCTCTCCTTATCCGCCCTAACGATGGTTTTATGGGTCTTATTTGCCTGTATGCGGGTCTTGGAATCAATGCCGGGGGCGGATATGATACCCGATCAGAATCAACAGGAGCCATCCGGACAGGTAGTTGGACAGTTAAAAGAAGCCAAGGTTGCTGCAGGCAAAAAGAAGAAACGCCGGAAAGCTAAAGATTCCGGGAAACAACCGGCTGTCTCAGCAAGAAATTTAAAGCCCCTAAACCCGGTTATATTGAGTATTTCTTCGCTTATTTGCTTAATATTTCTTTTGTTGGGAATGAGCCTTGCCTCTGCTAACATGTATTCTTCCGATGCGGCGAAACAGACTCAAAATATTCAAAAAGCATTGCAGGATATGCAGATGGCTGCAGTCCGGAATCCGTTGTGCGCCGAATACCATTCAAAACTGGCCAGCCTTTATTTTAATCAGCAGGAATATGAAAAAGCGCTGGCTGAAGCCCTCCGCGCCTCTGGGTTAAGCCGTTACAGCTCTTCCTGTAAGCATGACCTGGCTGTAGTGTCCCTTTATGCAGGGCAGCCTGAACAAGCGGTAAGCTACGCCAAACAGGGGGTAGAATTTGCCCCGTATGACATTCAAGGGTATGAAAGCCTGGCTAAAATTTGTTTCCTTGCCGGAAGAACAGAACTGTCCCAGGGCAAGAAAGATCAAGCCCGGTCGAACCTGCAGGAAACCTTTAAAGTTTCTTCGCTTATCGCAAACCGGATGTCAAACCTGAGTGCGGAAGAAAAAAAGTTGTGGAGAGACGGCCCCATGCTGTCGCTTACACCGGGTATACAGTTGTACCAGGGAGAGGCGCATTTATTGCTCGGCAACCTGCCGGAAGCTGAAAAGAATTTGCAGAACGCCGCTGCGGACGGCCAGATCCGGGGCGAGGCTTTTCTCTGGCTGGCCCTGCTAAAGGATAATCAGGGGAAAAGGCTGGAATCCGAAGAATTTCTGAAAAAAGCTATAAAGATAAATCAATCTTACCGCCAGGAATATCAACAGTTAAAATTGCTGACAGCAGGAGCTAAAATAACTTTTGGAGAAACTCAGAAACCAGCGAAACAGAACAAGTAGCCGTCAATGTTTAAGCCAATATTGGTAAAGCAGGGATATGGTATGCGGCGACAGGTCAGGGAGATATACGAATATAGGGAAATGCTGAAGAATCTGGTGGCTAAAGAACTAAGAACCCGTTATAAAGGTTCGGTTCTTGGATTTCTTTGGACCTTTTTTAATCCTCTTTTCTTGCTCATAATTTATAGCACTGTCTTTTCTTTTGTGATGAGAGTCCAGATAGAAAACTATACCATGTTTCTTTTTGTAGCCTTGCTTCCATGGAATTACCTGGCCAGTTCAGTTCTCCAGGGACTGGTAAGCATAGTGCAAAACGGATCGCTTGTGAAAAAGATATATTTTCCCAGGGAAGTTCTTCCCTTATCTATAGTAATGACCAATCTGATCAATTATCTTCTGAGCTTGTTAATCCTGCTTCCTGCGCTGATCATCTTTAAGGTTCGGCTCACTCCTGCCCTGTTTGCCTTTCCTTTAATTCTGGGTGTGGAAACTCTGCTTGTTGCATCACTGGTTCTGTTGCTTTCTGTGGCAAATGTATATTTTCGCGATTTGGAACACATAGCCGGAATAATTATAACCGCCTGGTTTTTTTTGACTCCCGTTTTTTATCCTGCCAGCATCATTCCATTAAAGTTGAAAGCATTTTTTTATTTAAATCCGATTACCCCCGTTATTGAATCATTCCGAAACGTATTCTTTTATGGGACCTGGCCGGAATGGAACAGCCTTGGCATCCTGGCTTTGGGAAGCTTAATTTTGCTTTTCCTCAGCCTGGCTATTTTTGAACATTTTCAGAAGGCAGTCGCAGAAGAGATTTAAGGATGGAAAAGAATAGTATTAACGCCGTAGAAATATCGGATGTCTGGAAAAAATTTTTTATTTGTCAGGATAGGACAAGATCAATAAAAGAGCGGTTAATTTTTTGGGGCAGGCAGCGTGTTGAAGAATTTTGGGCGCTGAAAAATATCAATCTATCGGCGCCAGTGGGAAAAACGATCGGCCTGATCGGCAGGAACGGATCGGGTAAAAGCACGCTTTTAAAAATAATCAGCCGTATCTTGTATCCTTCAAGTGGGGAGATTTTTATCAACGGCAGGGTGTCAACACTTCTGGAACTGGGAGCGGGTTTTCATCCCGATTTTACCGGAAGAGAAAATATTTTTTTAAACGGGTCAATACTTGGTTTTTCACGCAAAGAAATTAATCTTCACCTGAAAAACATAATTGAGTTCGCCGAACTCGGGGACTTTATCGACAATCCTATACGAAACTATTCCTCAGGGATGTACATGCGTCTTGGCTTTTCAATAGCAGTACATGTGAAACCTGATATATTGCTGATCGATGAAGTACTGGCTGTCGGCGATCTGGCCTTTCAGGAAAAATGCCTGGCCAGAATAAAAGATTTGCAGAAGCAGGGAAAGACAATAATTTTCGTAACCCATTCACCTGCCCAGGTACGGGAACTTTGTGACCTGGTAGTCTGGCTTGATCGCGGCGAGATACGCTCCTTTGGAGCTGCTGAACAAGTGGTCGCTGAATACACAGCTTTTCTGGGCGGGGCAATTTAATAGGTGCGCTTTAAGATGGACCAGGGTATACTCGTCAGTGTCGTTATTCCGTGTTATAACCAGGGGAAATATTTATACGAGGCTGTTGAATCTGTAAGGCGTTCTACGCTGGCCAATTATGAGATTATTATTGTTGATGACGGTTCCACGGATGAAGATACCCGTTTGGCTTCTGAGTGGGCTGTTCGGCAGGGAATAAAAGTAATCCGTCAGGAAAATCAGGGCCTCCCAAATGCTAGAAACGCAGGAATCAGCATTGCCCGTGGGCAGTATATCCTTGCTTTGGATGCCGATGATTTAATTGGTCCTACTTATCTCGAAAAAGCCGCCTGGGTTCTGAATAATTCTCCCCGGGTCGGGTTTGTAACTGTCTGGCTGCGCCAGTTCGGGATCAACGATTCTTCATGGCGCCCCCCGAAAGCTACGGTGGAATCGATGAGAGAGGGTAACGCCGCCGTGGCAAGCTCTTTATTCAGGAGAAAAGCCTGGGAAGATGCGGGGGGGTATGACGGCAAAATGCTTTTTGGGTATGAAGATTACGATTTCTGGCTGAGTATTTTGGAAAAAGGCTGGAATTCTTTCCTTATACCCGAGGTTCTTTTTTATTACCGTGTCAAGCCTGTTTCTAAATTTACGGTTGAACGGCAAAAACACGGTGAAATTATGCGTATAATCAAGGCTAAGCACCCGGGAATTTTCAATGCGCCGGCAGTTACTCTTAAGTCCCGTATCAGGATTATTCTGAAAAGAAAAGCCAAGGAATCCGCATTGGGCAGGTTTGCAGTAAGGCGCCTCTGGCGGGATGCGCTGGTCTTGCGGGATCATGATTTTTTAGCCTGGCTTAAGTGGAGGCTTTTCCCTCTGGTTAAGGCTGTTCCAGGCGCTCTTGCTTTGTACCGGAGGATAAAAAGATATAAAAGCAATACCACGAAGCCGAAAGGTATACTGGAAGCTCAAGCGCCGCTGGAGGTTTCGTGTGCGAAAAAGAAAGACGGCATACTCTACCTTGTTCCCTGGCTGGAGATGGGCGGCGCCGATAAAGTTAATCTTGATTTAATTATGTCCCTTGAAAAAACTGCCTTTCATCCGGTGGTAGCGACAACGCTGCACAATGACCATCCCTGGCATGAAAAATTCTGCAAGTACACGGACGATGTTTTTCACCTCGATAACCTGGAGAACAGCCTTGACGGAAAGTTAAGTTTTCTGGAGCATCTGATCAGAACCAGAAACGTCCGCCTGATTCAAATCAGCAACAGCCTTGACGGTTACAGCCTGCTTCCCAGGATAAAGGAAAAGTTCAACATACCTGTGGTATCGCTGGTTCATTCATACGCTCCTTCCGATCCCTGGGATTATCCCAGGGTGGCGGTAAAAAACGACCGTTATATTGATCTTCACGTTGCTGTAAGCGATACTTTGGCACAGTGGATGGTATTTCTCGGGTGTTCCGTTGAAAAAGTCAGCACTGTTGTAAACGGAGTTAATACGGACCTGTTTCAGCCCGGAAAGAATGATTGGGTAAAAAATAAACTTGATATACAAAACGATCAGATTGTTACTTTCATCGGCCGGCTGGCCAATGAAAAACAACCGATGGAATTTTTACTGATGGTTGAAGAATTGTGTTTTAGAAGAAATGTAGATAAGATTACTTTTCTAATGGTAGGAAGTGGGCCTCAGGAATTGCTCCTAAGGCAGGCGATTCGTGAAAAGGGCCTTACGGGTAAGGTTTTTCTTGCCGGGGGCCGCAGCAATACCGAAATACCTATGATTTTGCAGTCGACGAAGATTCTAGTGGCGCCGTCGCTTTTTGAAGGTCTGCCCATTATTGGTTTGGAAGCTATGGCCTGCGGAGTTCCGGTAATTGCCTCCAGGGTTGAAGGATGGTCGGATTTAATAATTCATGGGATCAACGGTTTGCTGGTTGATCCTCATGACATCAGGGGTATGGCTGACGCAGTAGAAGATCTGCTGGTTAACCGTGAACGTTGGAACTCAATCAGCAAACTGGCCAGAAAGACCGTTTTGGATAGATACGCTTTAAGCAGCATGGCTTCCAGTTACCAAAGCATTTACAAAAAATTGATTTCTTAATTTTTTTTAAGGGGAGGAAATTTGGAAACCCGGGTGGCTGTTGTAATTCCCTGCTTTAATTACGGGAAGTACATCGAGGAAGCGGTTCAATCCGTTCTGAATCAGGACATCAAAACTGAGATGCTAATCCTGGATGACGGCTCTACAGAAAGCGGCACTATTCGTGTGCTTGATCATCTGCGGAAACGGGGTCTTGTGATTTACAGGCATCCGAATACGGGCCTTCCGGGGGCGCGTAATTCAGGTATCGAAAAAACTTCTTCAGAATTTATTGTTTGTCTTGACGCGGATGACATTATTGAACCGTCGTATTGTTCAAGCTGCCTGAACGTTTTGCTTTCCAGGCCGGAAGTGGGTTTCGTATATACAGGCACGAAAGTGTTCGGCAAAAAAAATAAACTCTGGAGTAATGTATCTTATTCGTGTTTACATCTGCTGGTAGAGAATTACATTCCTTCTTCCGCTATGTTTAGGAGAAAAATTTGGCTGGATGCCGGAGGTTTTTCAGAAGAAATGAGAACCGGATATGAGGATTGGGATTTTTGGTTATCGGCGGCGGAAGCAGGCTGGCGCGGTTATCATGTTCCGGAATTATTGTTTAATTACCGTAAGCATGACTGCAACATGCTCCAATCGTCAAACGCCTTGAGAAAAGAACTTAAACGTATTCTGCGCCTGCGTCACAGAAAAAGTTATTCTTTATCAAATATACTTAATCTTGCTGTGAGTGAACTTCCTGCATTGCCCAGGGTCAGCCTGGCTGCCCTTAAACAGTTGATCAAGTACGGCTCCTGACAGATGATTTTAAATGTATTCCATCTTTGGGGGCAGGAGTTATTTGGCAGTCTTGGAGGCCTGGACTTTTGGAAAAGATCAGAATACTTCAGGTAATTACCCTTTCAGAGCTTGGCGGAGCGCAAAAAATACTTTTTTATCTGGTCCGCGGGCTTGCTCAGGATAATTTTGAAATTACTGTAGCTTGCAGTCCGGGCGGGGAATTGATTCAATGGTTAAAAGAGCTTGATACAGTAAAAATTGTCGAGCTTCCTCAACTACGCCGCAGCGTCTCTTTAGTTAATGATCTGTGCGCTCTCTGGAAACTTAACCGGTTGATGGCCGGGGAGGGTTTTGATATAGTCCACTGCCACAGTTCGAAGGCGGGAATACTAGGCAGGGCGGCGGCTTTTCTGGCTGGAACAAAGAAAATATTTTTTACTGTTCACGGTTGGGGAATTACCCCGGAACAAGGCAGGCTGAGGCAAATTTTTTATATGGCAGCGGAAAGGGCAGCCGCAATTATAAGCACAAATGTGGTCTGTGTGTCAAAGGCGGATTTTAATTGGGGCATAAAGAAACATATAGCGCCTTCCAAGCTGACTGTTATTTATAATGGAGTGCCCCGCGCCGGCATTTTGAAGCCGGGTTTCTTGAGGGCTGAACTGGGCTTGGGCATCGATGATCTTTTGGTAGGGACTGTTTGCAGGTTGAGCCCACAAAAAAACCCCCTTTATTTTCTGGAATTGGCGTCGGATCTGTTATCTGTTGATATCAGCTCAAATATATATTTTGTCATGATCGGAGACGGGCCTTTAAAGAAGCGGTGCGAAAAATACATAAATATACAGCGTCTGCAGAAACGTATTTTTCTTTTGGGAAGCAGGGAAAACGCCGCCTCATTGATGGGAGATTTTGATGTATTCTGCCTTTTTTCGCTTTGGGAAGGGCTGCCGCTGACTATAATCGAGGCTATGTTGAACAAACTGCCGGTTTTAGCTAATAGTACCGGAGGTATTCCTGAACTGGTTGCAGACGGAGAAACGGGGTTTTTAGTTGATCCCGGAGATAAAAGTAGGGCTTTAAAGAATCTGATCGGGTTATTGAAAGACCCTGAACTGCGCAAACAAATGGGCATTTCGGGGTACCATAAGGCCGAAAAAGATTTTGCGATTCCCCGTATGGTGCGGGATTACGAACTGCTATACAATTCTTAAATAAAGGACCGGGTGGTAGAATGGTGTCCATACTGCGCATTGATAAGGAAGGAACCTGGTATGCTGACTATAATCCTATAATACACCGCAAAATATCAATGCTTTTCGCGGAGAACCTGCAAAAAGATGAAAATGGCGGTTTTCTGGTCTGCCTGGGCAATGAATCTATGCCGGTAGAGGTTGAAGAAACGCCTTTTGTTGCAGCTGAGGTTGTTCCGGAGGACGGGACATTAAGAGTTTTATTAGCCGATGGAAGGGATATTGAACTTCCGGACGGACCGGTAAATCTGGTTGGAGATGTGCCTTATATCACACTGAAATGGCCTGATGACACGCGCCTTTCCAGATCGGCATGGTGGTCCCTGACGAATTACTTTGAAGAAGCTGACGATCCCGAAAAAGTAATCTGCGGGCAGAAGACATGGCCGATCATTAGAAAAAAGGACCTTGCTGAGAAATAAAGCAAGAGTAGACATCCTTGCCGCTTAAAGCAACGCCGGCTTAAAGGATGAAAATTCATCAATAAAGGGAGGTCAATGCTTTAAGTGCGATTTTATTCAATGAACGAGTTCGTACAAGTATAAGAGGCGAACATGAGCACGCTTAGCAGTTGACCTCCCTAATGCATGTTAATTTTCAGGATAGGATAGAGAAACTATAAATGTATTTCTGCCTGAGGAATTTATGAATAACTTTGGGTGTTAAGATGCAGCGGTTGCGAATACTAAAACCTTTTCTGCCTTATCTGCTGGCTGCCGGAGATTTGATGCTGGTTTTCCTCGGGTATTTTCTTGCTTTTGCCGTTCGTTTCCCGGTTGAAGTGCCGGTGTTTAACTGGCAGCCGTTTACCAGGGTTATTCCATGGGTTGGTACGGCCACCCTTGTTCTGTTCGGCGGACTGGGCCTTTACCAGGGGCGGCGAAACGGACCTTCATCCATCACCGGGGGCGTTGTTACTGGTATCGCAGGTGTTATGGTTGTAACCATGGCGCTTACTTTTTGGTTTCGTGGTTTTGCCTTTCCACGCAGTGTATTGGTCCTGGCCATGTTTATCCAGGTGCAGCTGATCTGCGTCTGGAGGTACTTCTTCTGGTATTTCGAACGCTGGTTATACGGGCGGCAGGAACTGCTGGTTATCGGACGCGACCTGGAAGTTCCGGGAGTTCTTGAAAAGTTGGTCTGCCCTCCGGGGTCCTGGTTCAGCGTTCAGCAGGTAATTACACCGGAGGATCTTGATCAGCTTCCCGGTTTGTTAAAAAAGGCTGATGCAGTCTTGCTTTCACCCTCGCTTCCCCGGGAGAAGAAGGCGAAAGTTCTGACAGACTGCCTGGAAGCGCGCCGTGAAGCTTATCTGGTACCCGATCTGTATGATATAATGTTGAGCCACAGCAGTATGCTTCAGCTTAATGACCTGCCCGTTGTCGAGGTCCGGGACATCCGGTTATCAGTCTTGCAGAGGGCGGCAAAAAGAGGGACCGATTTATTTTTCGCGTTATTATGCCTTCTTTTCATGGCGCCGGTTTTGGCTGCCTGTGCCGTTGTTGTTGCAGTGAGTTCCCCTGGGCCGGTGTTTTATATACAGGAGCGGGTAGGGTTGAAAGGGAAACCATTTTTGCTGTACAAGTTCCGCACTATGGTTCACAATGCCGAGAAACATACCGGCCCGGTTTTGTCGGCTGAAAATGATCCCCGGACAACCCGCGCGGGTAAATTTTTAAGGGCTACCCGCCTGGATGAACTGCCCCAATTATTTAATGTTATTAAGGGAAATATGAGCATCGTGGGACCAAGGCCGGAAAGATCCTTCTTCGTTGAACAATTTGTCAACGAATTGCCGGATTACCGTTACCGTTATCTTGTAAAACCCGGCCTCACAGGAATGGCCCAGGTTTTTGGAAAGTATACAACTTCAGCCGAAGATAAATTAAGGTTTGACCTTTACTATATACGTCACTATTCTCCCATACTGGATTTGAAGATTATTCTGCAGACTATCCCCGTAGCCATCAGCGGTGAGGCGGCGAACGGCTTAAGCCGCAAAAAAGCAAAAAGAAGACCAGTTCTCAGGTTTCTTAAATAGGCTTACTGCTAGCAGCGGCTTAATCAAAGGGCTGCTTTTTTGATTTGGTAGCCCAGGACTTTGTTCCACCGCTTAACGGGAATATGTCCTTCAACCCAGACCGGGTCAGTATTGCTGCGGCTGAATATGATCTGGCCCCGCTTTTTGCAGATGGCGCCAACTTTTGAATTATAAATTAAAAGAGCTGCCTTACTGGCAGCCCTCGGCGTTAAATTCCTTTGTCAACTTGCTCAGCGCACGTTTTTCAATTCGGGATACATAGGATCTCGATATTCCAAGTTTCTTGGCTATCTCGCGCTGTGTGTCATGCCTGCCGCTTCCCAGGCCGAAGCGAAGTTCCAGCACATTTTTTTCCCTTTTATTTAGCTTGCATATTATTTCCATCAGCCTTTTTTTCTCGAAAAGGTTTTCCACTGTTTCAGCAACGATTTCCGAGTGGGTACCCAGTACATCGATTAAAGTAATTTCATTACCTTCTTTATCCAGCCCTATAGGATCATAAAGTGAAACTTCCGAGCGCGTTTTTTTGATGAATCTTAAGTGCATTAATATTTCATTGTCAATGCAACGCGCCGCATAGGTTGCCAGGCGGGTTCCCTTTAACGGGTTGAACGTATTGATTGCCTTAATCAATCCTATTGTCCCAATCGAGATTAGATCATATAAGTCCTCACCGGTATTGTCGTATTTTTTTACGATGTGGGCTACAAGCCTTAAGTTATGTTCAGTGAGTTTGTTTCTTGCCTCCTCGCTTCCTTTGGTAAGTTGATCCAGGCATTTCTTTTCCTCCTCTTCGGAAAGAGGCTGGGGAAAAGTATTATTTGCAATGTACGATACCAGCAGCAAAAGACCATTTACTAACGACAAAACTGCCAAGGTCCATAAGCCTGGTAGCACTATGCCACCTCCCATAAAATATTAAAATGTATTTAATAATATGGAGATGGCTTCAAAAGCGTGCCTGTCCGGATAATATTTTTCTTAAATAAACTCGCTTGCTTCGCGGACGATTTCCTTTAAGGGAGGAACGTTTGCAAACCATTCCCTGCCCGTTATTTCGTTGGCGCAGGCGCAGTAAAGCAGCCCGATGAGTTCTTTCAGCCTTGCCGGAAGTTTTGGGGGCATTACTTGAAAATCATCTTTCCATGTTATTTTATTTCTTTTCTTGGCTTCCTCAACACCGCGGTACCAGTCTGTATTTCTGTAATAAATTCTTGCTATTTCTTTACTGACAGGAACTCCCTGAAAAGTAAAACGGCATTCGTCCAGTGTGCCCATTACGTCGACAATAGTTAATTTTCTATTTTCATCAAATCCGATTTCGATTTTTCCGTCTTCATTATTCAGTCCCAGCCTGCCTGCTTCCTGTGTGATCATTTCACTTACGTAAACGGTTATTCTCTTAATATCTTCAATTTCTTGATTATCCAGCCCGGCAATTTTCATCGCCATGTTCCAGTCAAGATAGCGGTCGCTTACCTCAAGTTTGGTCGAAACGTCAAGAAAAGGTTTTTCGAGAACCATGCCAGGCATGGGCATGTCTTTAAACCCGAGGTCTTCAGGTTTTAAGCTGCCTTCTTTCAGTCTTTTAAATACGCTTGAGCCTTCCGGCAACGAACGCCGGTAGATTATTTCCAGGGGAATAAGAAAATTAGCTCCTTCCAGACGGTAAGCCGAATAATCATATTCGTTATTTTTTAAAGCCGGCTCGATTACCCTGAGCAGGCTTACTTTCATGGAATTAGATGGGCCGGATAGTTCAGACAGCCTTTTTGCCTCTCCATTTTCAATAATCCCAAGATAGTGTGTTTTAATTCCTTTTTCCTGAAGCCGTTCAAAAAAATATGCGCTTACAAGGCAAAGGGAAGCGCCTTTGTTTTCGATCTGATCCGGCATTTCCCCCCAGTCAAAAACAGAATACCGGTCTGAAAATAAAAAAATACCAATTCCACTACTGTCTTTAACAGCCGGCGTACAAACTGTAAGGTCCTTTACACTGCCCAAAACTTACACCTCATTTAAAAAGATATATTAAATGATGGTATCAGAAGCGCTTATTTAAGTCAAACAAACCTGTAAGGCGCAGCACGGTATAAAGCAGGGAGATTTTACCGATAATATATAAAAACAGCCTGGTATTATGGGAGGATACCATAAACAGGTAATTGCAGGGCGTTTGACTTGACTGCAGGTAAGACGCAAGTTAAAATTGGTTAAGATTCAGGTCATTTTTTTATCTTGCCGGTAAAATAATGAATGATATATGTAAGGGATAAATACTTTTTTATCCTAAGTTTTATCGCGTATTTCTTTTTAGAACTATACTGGCATATACATTTCTTACCGGGAAAACTGCAGGCTTTTATATGCCGGATGTTTTGTTTAACCAACGCAGTTAATTGGTGAGGGCTTTAGCGTATAAGCCTGCTAAAGCTCTTTTTGTAATGCTTTTTAGACTGAAAGGTAATTAAATGCAGGGATTATTCAATCCTTTAATTCAAACGAATCAATTTAAAAGTTTAAGTATGGGTCTGGATAAGCAGCTTAAAAGTCAGACAGTTATCGGCTTGTCAGGTTCCCAGCGCAGTTTTTTGATCGGGGGAGTTTCCCGCCAGCAGGAGGTTCCGGTGCTGGTTGTGACGCCTGGAGATGCCGAAGCGATTGCTCTGGTTGATGAACTAGGCGTTTTTTTGCCAGATACCCGGATTTGTTATTTTCCTACCTGGCAGCTGCTGCCCTTTCAGGTTCTGGCCCACGACCAGGAAGCGCCCTCCCGGAGGCTGGAGGTTCTGGAAGCGTTGGGAAAGGGGAAAAGCCTGATAGTTGTTTCTCCAATCGAAGCCCTGCTTAGAAGGTTATCCCCGCCGGATGTCTTTTTGAGCACTAAAACTTGCGTAAAGGTCGGGGAAAAGGTTGATCTGAGGGAACTCAAACTGAGGCTTCTGGGCTTTGGCTACGAATATGTCGATTTAGTTGAGGGAAGGGGTCAGTTCAGCAGCCGGGGCGGCATTATTGATATATTTCCTTTAAACTTTAAGCGCCCTTTCCGGATAGAATTTTTTGACGAAGAAGTGGACTCGATCAGAATTTTTAATGAGGAATCGCAGAGGTCGGAAGAAAACGTTCATGAAATAACCTTTTTTGCCGCCAGGGAATTGGTATCCAATGAGGAAATCAGGGCCGCGGCGTTAAAAAGAATAGAAGCTGATTATCATAACCAGTTGAAAAAGATAAAGCGGGCCGGCGCCGGCGAAGCAGGCGATAACCTTGTTGAGTTTACCGAAACAGTAATCCAACAACTTCAGGAGGGGTATTATTCATTGGGATGGGAGCAGTTACTGCCTTATTTTTATCCCAGGCCTGTAACCCTGTTTGACTATCTGCCCGAAGACTGTCCCGTTTTCATGGACGACCCCGTAAGAATAAAAGAAATCGTTGAAAGTATCGGCAGGGAACGGGAACAGATCTATACAGAGCTGATGATTGACGGAAAGGTTCTTCCCATGCAGTCCGGCGGTTACGTTGACTGGCAGTATGTTGAGGAATCGTTAAGCCGTTTCCGGGTTATTTACCTGTCTTTGCTGCAAAGACAAGCACAGGAGGTAATCTCCCAAAATATTCTGTCTTTTACTGCAAAGAGTAGAAGAGCTTTTCACGGGCATTTGGAAACTCTTTTTGAGGAAATAAAATACTTCATAAAAATGGGTTACATAATCGTCCTGGTAATTGGAGGCAAAAAGCGTGCCCTTCATCTGCAGGAATCTTTAATTGACGCTGGAATTAGCTCCTTTACAACAGAAAACTTGAATCAGGAATTAAAACCGGGACAGGTTGTAATAACATTAGGCGCTTTAAATGAGGGGTTTGAATTTGTTTCCGGTAACCTGGTGGTAATTACTGAAAGTGAAATTTTCAGCCGACCGGTAAAAAATCAAAGGGAGCGGCGCCGGCAGTCAAAACATACGCAAACGTTTGCCGATTTAAAAGTTGGCGACTTCGTAGTTCACCAAAATCATGGAATAGGCCGTTACCAGGGGATAGTTTCTCTGGAAATAGAAAGTGTTCAGAAGGAGTATCTGCTTGTTCAGTACGCCGGGGAAGACAGGCTGTATGTGCCTACGGATCAGGTAGGCCTCGTCCGGAAATACTTTGGCGCAGAGGCGGAGGTTCCCAGGTTGTCACGCTTGGGAGGGAGCGAGTGGTCCCGTGTCAAGGGGAGGGTAAAAGAAGCTGTTCGTGAAATGGCGGGTGAACTGCTGGCTTTATATGCCGCCCGCCAAAAACTGCCCGGGTATGCTTTCAATCCGGACACTATCTGGCAGCGGGAGTTTGAGGCTTCTTTCCCTTATGAAGAAACTCCCGATCAGCTGAGAACCGTTGAGGAGGTTAAAGCTGATATGGAAAAAGTGAGGCCGATGGATAGATTGTTATGTGGCGACGTTGGCTATGGTAAAACAGAGGTTGCTTTAAGGGCTGCTTTCAAGGCTGTGACGGAGGGAAAGCAGGTTGCCGTATTGGTTCCCACAACTATTCTTGCCCAACAGCACTACAATACTTTTACGGATCGTTTCAACGGCTTTCCGGTTTCAGTTGAAATGCTCAGCAGGTTTCGTTCCGCCCAGGAACAAAGGCAAGTAATCTCCGACTTAGGCGCCGGCAAGGTGGATATAGTAGTCGGGACCCACCGTTTGGTTCAGGAAGACATTGTTTTCAAAGATTTGGGGCTTGTCGTAGTTGATGAAGAGCAGCGTTTTGGGGTCGCTCATAAAGAAAAGCTTAAAAAAATAAAGGAAAATGTTGATGTGCTTACCCTGACAGCTACTCCAATTCCCCGCACTCTTCATATGTCAATGGTTGGTGTGCGTGACACAAGTTTGATCCAGACCCCGCCGGAAAACCGTTTTCCTGTCCAGACATATGTTCTTGAAGAAGATGCCGTGCTGATCAGGGAGGCGATCCGCAGGGAGATGGGACGTAAAGGCCAGGTTTATTTTGTACATAATAGGATTGTTGACCTTGACAGCATCGCCTATTGGCTGCAGGGCCTGGTTCCCGAGGCAAGGATTACCATTGCCCACGGCCAGATGCGTGAGGACGAATTGGAGCAGGTTATGTTTGATTTCGTTAATTACGAGTATGACGTTTTAGTTTGCACAACGATTATTGAAAACGGAATGGATATATCGAATGTAAACACACTGATCGTCAAGGATGCGCAGAATCTTGGCCTTGCCCAGTTATACCAGCTTCGCGGAAGAGTAGGCAGGTCAAACAAACTGGCCTATGCTTACTTTACTTTCCCCAGGAACCGGATTATTTCTGAAGTGGCGGAAAAAAGGCTGGCGGCGATTCGTGAATTTACCGAGTTCGGTTCCGGATACAAAATAGCCATGAAAGATTTGGAAATCCGCGGCGCCGGAAATTTACTGGGACCTGAACAGCACGGTCATATTACTGCGGTCGGATTTGATCTTTATTGTCGTTTGTTGGAGGAGGCTGTCAGGGAGGCCAAAGGTGAAACTATCCAACGAGCGGTAGACACTTCCGTAGAAATGCCTGTTGAAGCTTATATTCCAAGCAGTTATGTTCCTGATCCCGATCAAAAAATTGATCTATACCGCCGTCTGGCGTCATTCCGCAGGGAGGATGAAATACTGGACCTGGAGGAAGAGTTGGTTGATCGTTATGGGGATCAACCGGAGCCGGTACGCAACCTTTTAATGATCACAAGATCAAAAGCGCTGGCCAGTCAGGCCGGAGTAAAAAACCTTACCGGACATGCAGGCGGCTACCGGATGCAGTTTCACAGTCAGCACTCATTAAGCGGTGAAAAACTCGTCGCTATTGTCCGTCATTATCAAAATCAGGTCAAGTTCAACAACTCCGACGAATTTGAAATCAGGTTGAAAACAAGGATTTCTCCTTTGGAGCCTGTCAGTTACCTGGCCTTTATTGAGGACTTTCTGCGTCGTCTTTTGTAAATATATAAAAATTAGCTTGCCTGACTTTAAAGGATAATTTAAAATATGGGTGGCAGTTGCTTAGGAAGCGAATAATATTGAATTTTTTCGAAACCTGAAAATTATTTCGTAGGTATTGGTAAAAAATGAATAACCTTCTTTTCCTTGTTATATACTATCAATAAAGGATCTATTGCTCAGTTTAAAAACAAGGAGGGAGGGTGATCCGTGAAAGCAACTGGTATTGTCCGTCGTATCGATGATTTAGGTCGAGTGGTAATCCCCAAAGAGATCCGCAGAACCTTACGTATCCGTGAGGGCGATCCTTTGGAGATTTTTGTTGACAGAGAAGGTGAAGTGATCCTAAAAAAATACTCACCCATTGGAGAGTTAGGGGACTTTGCCAAAGAATATGCCGATTCGCTTTATGAAGCTTTAGGGCATATCGCCTGTATCGCTGACCGGGATACGATAATTGCCGCTGCCGGTGCTCCTAAGAAGGAATATCTTAATAAACCGATTGGCCCTGCTCTTGAAAAGGCTATGGAAGAGCGTAGAACGGTGGTGATTAACAACCCCGGTGAAGATCCGTTTTGTAAAGAGTGTATGATTATAGATAATGGTGAATGTAAATATTCTTCGGAAGTAATCGCGCCGATTATTTGTGGCGGAGATCCGATTGGTGCTGTGATTCTGGCCTCAAAAGAACCGGAAAAAAGAATGGGTGAACTGGAGCTGAAACTGGCGGAAACGGCAGCCGGGTTTTTAGCCAAACAAATGGAACAGTAAAAAAAAGTGGCCGGAGGCCACTTTTTTAATGTGATTTTAAACGACCAAATAATTACTTATCGTCAAGGAATTTGTGTGTTGGAGAAGGGATGTTGCCAAAAACCTTCTTTTAAGACCAAAGGAGAGAAAATAAAAATAATGTCTTCGGCGTCTTGCCAAAGGGAGAACCAAACACCGCACAAACAAAAAGCCCGAATAACGGTTGTGGGGTTGGGTCCCGGAAGTCCCGGGCAAATTCCCCTGATGGTATGGGAGGCTTTGAAGCAGGGTGAGCGGCTACTCCTTCGTACAGGGGAGCATCCTGTTGTGCCGTGGTTAAAAAAACAGGGGATTGTTTTCACTACTTTCGATAGCTTGTACGAAGCTGGAACGAACTTTCAGGATGTGTATAAACAAATAGCTTCCAGTGTGCTTGAGCAGGCCGGCCGGGGGCCTGTTATTTATGCCGTGCCGGGCAATCCGTTTGTTGCGGAAGAAACGGTGGAGCTTATTATTAAAGAGGCGGCTTCGTTAAACCTGGACGTTGATGTTCTGCCGGCGATGAGCTTTCTTGACGCCATAATAGCCGCCCTAGGCATTGACCCTTCAAAAGGACTTCTTATTCTGGACGGTTCCTCTTTCAAAGGAAAACTCCCTCAGCCAAACATAGGAAACATAATACTTCAGGTTTACAATCGCCTTATTGCCTCGGATATCAAGCTGCTTTTAATGGAAAGCTATCCGCCTGATTATAAAGTTGTTATTGTCAGGGCCGCAGGAGTCCCTGATCTTCAAAGAATTGAAGAACATCCTTTGTACAGGATAGATCGCCTCGATTGGATAGATCATCTGACCAGTATTTATCTGCCGCCCGGTTCGGAAACCGCAAAAGCAAGCTGCCCGATGGACCAGCTTGTTGAAATAATGGAGATCCTGCGTTCTGAGAACGGCTGCCCCTGGGACAGGGAGCAGACGCACATGACTTTGCGAAAATATGTCCTGGAAGAGTCATATGAGGTTGTTGACGCTATAGAGCAGGAAGATGTGTATAAAATATGTGAGGAACTGGGAGACTTATTACTGCAAATTGTTTTTCATTCCCAGCTTGCCAGGGAAAAAGGCGCTTTCGATCTTAATGATGTAATTGCCGGGATTATTAAAAAAATGATTGAAAGACATCCCCATGTATTTGGCAATGTTATAGTGGCGGAGAGCGCTGAGGTTGAATCGAACTGGGAAATGATCAAAAACAAGGAGAAAAAAATAAGCCCTCAGGATTCAATTTTAGATGATGTCCCCAAATACCTCCCGGCTATTTTACGGGCAGGTGGTGTACAAGCCGAGGCGTCTAAAGTCGGGTTTGACTGGACTGATTACCGGGGGGCAATGAAAAAGGTTAAGGAGGAATTAGAGGAACTAACCTTGGCCATTGCTGAAAATGCTCCCGAAGAGGTGGAGGCGGAAGTAGGAGACTTGTTTTTTGCCCTGACAAACCTTTCCCGCCTTCTGGGAGTTGATGCGGAGGTAGCTCTTTCTGGGACGGTTAACAGATTTATCAAACGTTTCCATTATATTGAGGAAAAAGCCTGGATCAATAACAAGGAGATCACCGAATTCTCCCTGGATCAGTTGGACGTTTGGTGGGAAGAGGCAAAAATAGTTGAAAAGAATAAAAAAAGTAGGAATTATTTTCTTGGCGGAAGGAACTTGTAATAAATATAGCGAATAATAAAAACATACCAAAATCCATTGAGGGGGGTATTTATGAACAAGGCAGAACTAATTGCACAGGTAGCCGAAAAATCGGATCTTACTAAAAAAGATGCAGAAAGGGCGGTATCAGCCCTGATTGAAACTGTCGAAGAAGCCCTGGTAAGGGGTGACAGGGTTCAGTTGGTAGGATTCGGGACGTTTGAGATTAGAGAACGTGCTGCCCGTAAGGGCCGCAACCCTCAAACGGGGCAGGAAATTGACATCGCCGCTACCCGTGTGCCTGTGTTTAAGGCCGGAAAATCGTTAAGAGAAGTAATTTCCTGATTTAGAACGCTTTTTGGAATCATTTTCATTTTTTGGTGATATTGTGCGGGTAGATAAATACTTGAAAGTTTCCCGGTTGATAAAAAGAAGAACAATAGCCAAGGAAGTGTGTGATCGGGGACTGGTCAGTATAAATGGGCGTGCGGCAAAAGCAGGTACCGATGTAAAACCCGGCGATATCGTTGAAATTAGCTTGGGGCGTCGCCGGCTTAAGGTGGAAGTCTGCATGTTGGCGGAGAGTATGCCTGCCAAGCTGGTTTCACAAATGTACATAATCCTTGAAGACAGGAAAATAGGAAACGACCAAGAAGATTACCTGTAGGGGCCTTAAAGGCCCTCTTTTATTGCTTTTAGTAGTAATTAAGAGCAAGCAGAAGGGATCTGGCGATCTTCATTTTTTATGTTCGTTTGGGGTCATTTATTGGCTTTTTTAGTATACAATACAGCTTGCCTGATAATGCTATAATTAACATATAATACCATTATGGGAGGTGGTGTGTTATGAGGGATGGTATGCTTGTTTAGCCCTTAAGAACTTCCTCTAAAAAGATACCTTAAGTGAGGGCGCCTTGCCCAAAATAACGTCCTGCCAAACAGGACTATTTAATAGCAAAGGTTATCTTTTTATAAGCGGAAAAAGCTGGCAGGAGGTGTTAAGTTACCTTTCAGTGAACACATATTTTTTTTCCTCCGGGTTAAGAATAAAAACACTTAGTTGTATAAGGAGGAAAAAAATGAAGCAGCGGTTCACTGGGATGCTGGTGATTGGTTTTATACTCTGTCTTCTGGCGACGGCGTGCGCCCGCCAGGTTTCCCGCAAGCCGGTTCCTGGCGCCCCGCGTAAAGAGCCAACAATCTCGATTTACGTGAGCGAGACCGGGCAAAAAAAGCAAATTAAGCTTGAGGACTATATAGCCGGCGTAGTGGCGGCGGAAATGGAACCCGCCTGGCCGGTAAATGCCCTTGCAGCTCAGGCAATCCTGGCAAGAACCTTTACGATGGAAAACATTCAAAGCGGTCGAGTGCGTCAACTGCACGGTACCGATGTGTCCACTGATGTACAGGAATCTCAGGCGTATGATCCTTCAAGAATAAACGATCGCGTGCGCCAGGCTGTGAAACTTACCCGGGGTAAAGTGGTCACTTATAATGGTCAGTACATTAAAGCCTGGTTTAATGCCTGCGATGGAGGGGTTACAGCCTCTGCGGCCGAGGGGCTCGGTTATACGAAAACGCCAACTCCCTATATAAAGGCGGGAGTGAAAGATAACTGCCTATCTATCACAAAACCTGAGAATCGCCTGTGGGAAAAGCGGATACCGATCGAACAGGTTCGCCGGGCGGTGAAAAAAGTAACCGGAAAAGATGCCGGGGCTATTGAATCCGCAAGAGTCGTAAAACGTGGTCCTTCTGGAAGAGTTGAGCAGCTGCAACTCGGAAACGTTACGGTAAGCGCACCGGCTCTGAGGCTTGCCATAGGCAGTGAGTTGATGCGTTCCACTTTACTTACCGGCGTTGCGGTTAAAGAAGGCTCGTTGGTTCTTAGTGGAAGAGGATTCGGGCATGGGGTAGGGATGTGTCAATGGGGGGCTAAAAAGCTGGCTGAGAAAGGTTCGTCACCGGAAGATATTGTAAGTTTTTATTATAGGAATATACAAATTCGCAAACTCTGGGAATAAAAAAGTGGCCCTTAAAGGCCACTTTTTTTTGCGCATATTCCTCCTTCTCTAAGGCATAAGAATATATAAATTTCGGTAAGGAGAAGGTTTGAATGGAGGAACAGGCCGGTAATAAGGTGACGCTTACAGACCGGAAGAATCTGGCGCTTGCAGGTGTTAAGCATGTAGAAAAGTTCAACGATGATGAAATAATGCTGGATACCAATATGGGCATTTTATCTCTCAAAGGGGAAGGCTTAAGCATAACCCAGCTTGATCTGGAAAAGGGCACACTCACCGCACAGGGGTTTTTTGCAGTAATCCAGTTCAAGGAAAATTCTAAAACTATTCAGAGGTTACGGGGAAAGAATAAGGTATTCGGCCGTTTCAGCAAGTGATGGTGGTAATTAAATGGCCCTGGGTGAAAGTTTGTTTACATTCGCCTGCATAATTGGAATTGGGTTCCTGGGTGGGCTGCTATACGATTTTTACAGGGCCTGCGGCAGGGTTTTATATATTAAAAGGAGGGCTGTTTTTATAGGCGATCTCCTTTTTTGGTTGTTGTTTACCGCAGCGGCTCTTATTCTTCTTCTTCTGGCAAACCAGGGTGAAGTCCGTTTTTATGTTATTTTAGGATTGGTCCTTGGTGTTTTGTTTTATTCAAAACTTTTAAGCCGTTTTTTTTATTTGTTATTTTACAGAATTTTTACATTGTCTGTTTCTGGCATCCGGTTTTTTGTTAAAACGTTCAAAAAGATTGGCAAGATTTTTTTCTTAGTATAGAAGGATTTTTTTATAAAATAAAGAATAATAATATTAAAATGTCCACAAGTTGTACAAGAATTGTGGACAAACCGGGGTAATATCCTTTGCAAATAGAAATTCGAGGCGTTGAGAAACTAAGTTTTCGCGAGCGCCAGGTGATTGTGCTGAAGGAAATGGGACATTCCAATGAGCAGGTTGCTCAAAAACTTCACTTGAGCAGCAGCACAGTGGCAACATTATTCAACCGTGCCCGCAATAAAGGATATGAGGTAGTTATAGTAGTCCGCGGGAACTTGGGGATTTTTGGTGTAGATGAGGAGGAGGAAAGGGAATCTTGATCTCGCCCGCCCGCCGGCAGAAAAGAGGAAAAATCAGCTCCCGTATAATCCTTCCTAAACGCAAAAAAACTTTTCGTTTTTCAATCAGCAGACTTTCATCTTTAATACTTGTTATCCTGCTGATTTACCTTGTTGCTTCTTTTACACTGCAGTTTAAAAAACTCTATGCGATGCAGCACGAAATGAAGGAAGTCCAAAAAAAGGTGGTCGAGCTTCAGGGGAAGAATCTCCAAATGCGCGAGCAGTTAAAACTTGTTCAGTCAGATCAGTATATTGAGCAGATGGCAAGGGAGAAATTAGGGCTGGTTAAGTCCGGCGAATCACGGATCATAACCACACAATCAGATAAAAAACAATAAAGATGATCTCTTGACACCTTTTTATTCTCCTGCATATAATTTACATAGGTCTTTTCTGGCTTCAAGGAGGATATCTAAAAAGGGTTATGCCGGCTAAATTAGGGAGTGTCATGGAAGGGATCGTCAAGGGAATTACTAATTTTGGTGCTTTTATCCAACTCCCGGATGGCGAAACAGGTTTAGTTCATATATCGGAAGTTGCTAGAATTTATGTAAGGGATATTAATGATTTTTTAAAAGAGAATGATCGTGTAATAGTTAAAGTAATTTCAATCGATCCCCGGGGTAAAATTGGCCTGTCCATCAAACAGGTTGAAGTTATGGCTGCTGGAGAAAGTGGTTACCAAAAAGGCAGGCTGGCTGCTTCTTTTGAAGAAAAATTAAATAAATTTCTTAAAGAAAGTGATGAAAAGCAGACTCACCTCCGGCGCAGTACGGAAGCTAAGCGTGGAGGCCGGGGTTCGGCAAGGCGTGAAGAATAGAGCAAAACCAGGGGCATTCTCGGATGCCCCTTTAATATTAATTGTAAGGAAGATTTATGAGAGTCGCAGTAATTGATGTCGGTACGAACTCAACCCGCCTGCTTATTGCAGAAGTTAATCGTCAAAAAGAAGTAAAGCCCCTGCATACTGATCTGGTTACTACCAGATTGGGCAAGGGAATTGGAACCGCCAAACTTATGCCCTCGGCAATCGGCAATACTGTAACCGTAATTGATGATTATTTAAAAAGGACTCCTGGCTGGCAGGTTGAAAAGGTTGTTATTGCAGCAACAAGCGCAGTCCGGAATGCAGTTAACCGTGAAGATTTCCTCAGAACTGTTTTCAAAAGGACGGGCCTTGAAGTCAAAGTGCTTTCCGGCGCCGAGGAAGCTCTCTTAAGTTACCAGGGAGCGCTTAGCGGGCTGCATACAGGTTTCGACAGTCAAAACGCGGTTGTTATGGACCTTGGTGGCGGAAGTACCGAGTTTACCTGGAAAACACCGGGCGGGTTGTCCTGCCGGAGTGTGGAGGTAGGCGTAGTACGCGCCACAGAAGGTAATTTTACTGATGCGGAAATTCTTTCCCTGCTGGTTTCTCCTCTTCAAGAAATTCGAAAAATTTCCCCTGTAGATCTTATCGGGGTCGGCGGGACTGTAACCACCATTGCGGCCATATCCCTTTCCCTTCGAGTTTATAATCCTGAATTGGTCCACGGTTTCGACTTGTCGGCGGGACAGGTCGAAAAAACGCTTTCCTTATTAACTGCCCTTCCACTTGAAAAACGCCGCTGTTTGCCCGGACTTCAGCCGGAAAGGGCGGATATAATAATAGCAGGAGTACGGATTGTTAAACAGATCCTTTTGTATTTGGAGTTGCCCCGGCTGAAAGTTAGTGAAGCAGATCTTATG
This sequence comes from Desulfotomaculum sp., assembly GCA_003485325.1. Taxonomy (GTDB): domain Bacteria; phylum Bacillota; class Desulfotomaculia; order Desulfotomaculales; family Nap2-2B; genus 46-80. Next base: position 7,428 of record DMZI01000070.1, on the reverse strand, counting down.
TATGGCCTTGCAATTCGGGAGTCAGACAGCGGGTTGTAAATTGTCGATAAAAAAATAACGCATGTTACCAGTAATGACAATAAATGCCTGCCGCTTATACTATAATTTAAAGTTAAGGGATGCCAACCCTTAATTGAATGTATAAGAGGTGGGGCTTAAGGTGTTAAATAAATCTGAAGTTTATCCCTTTCGCCGGTTAAAAAAGAAACAGGGGATTAGAAAGAAAAAGCCTGTCAAGCATACTGCCGGTATTGCCCGGATAAAGTCATTACCTGTAAAAGATCCTGCAGAAAAGATCGCCAAGGATCAGCAGGAGAAAGAAAGCAAGAAAAAAAACCTGCTCATCAAACTTGGAACTTCTATTTCCGGAAAACAGTTTTTTTTCCTTGCGGCAGGCTTTTTTTTGGGCAGATCATTTTTATTTGGGGAACTTGTCCCTTTCGCTGCTGCTTTTGCCGGAGCTGTTACCTTTGTTATGCCTGCTTCATCATTATTTGCTGCCATCGGGTTGGCGCTGGGGCTGGCAACAGCTGTTAAGGGATTTCCCCTGATGATAGACTGCGCGACAGTAATGCTTATCTGGATATTCCTTACCTATCCGCAGGATAATATTAAAAAGCCATTAATTGTGATACCCGCCATAGTTTTTGCGCTCAGCCTGATTCTTAAAATTGGCTTCCTCGCCTTTGTTGATTCCTCTCCTTATGATTATATCAGTATTACTTTTGAAGCGGTTTTCGCCGGCATATTTACTTTAATTTTTCTGAAAGCCCTCCCTTCTCTTTCCAGGATAAGCAGTTCGCAAGGCCTGGAAGTCGAAGAATTATTATCTGTTTTGATCCTTTTGGCAGGTGTCTTGGCAGGTACAAGCGGGCTTGAATTCAGGGGGGTTTCCCTTCAGGGCTTGCTGAGCCGTTTCATTATCCTTATCCTTGCCTGTGGCGGGGGTATGGGTCAGGGCGCCATTGCCGGCGCCCTGATGGGAATTATCCCTGGTTTGGCTTACGTGGCTGTTCCTATTTTAACGGGAGTATACTCTTTTGCAGGTTTTGTGGCAGGGTTCTGCCGGGGCCTGGGAAAACAGGGAGTTGCGGCAGGTTTTTTAGTTGGTAATCTAATTTTACTTATTTACATTAAGAACTTCGGGAATCTGATCGCCATAGTTATCGAAAGCTGTTTGGCTATTATTTTATTTTTCCTGTTTCCAATCCGGCAAATTGAAAAGTTTTCGGAATCTTTTTCCCTGCTTATATCCGGAAATATCGCTCCGGTTACAACCGGCAGCAGATTGCAGGGACTGGTCAGAAACCGTCTTAATAAATGGTCGTGTGTTTTCAAAGATCTTTCTCTGGGGTATGCGCAAACTTGCGTGGCCGCCCCGGAAGAACGCCGCGAGCCTGCGCTTCAGGCTCTTTTCAGGGAAATAGGTCAAAAGGTATGCAACGGCTGCGGCGTATACCAAATCTGCTGGGAGCGGGAATTTTACCTTACCTATCAGAGCCTGTTGGATGCTTTTGCCCAGGTTGAGCTGTACGGCCAGATAACGGTTTCAGATTTGCCGGAGTTTTTAAAAAGGCGCTGTACGAGGGCTAGAGAACTGGCCATAACAATAGCATGTCTGTATGAAACTTATAAATTAAACCTCTACTGGACCAAGCGTATTTTGGAAAGCAAGGAAATCTTTTCCGAGCAGCTCAAAGGCATGTCGGAAATAGTTGAAGATCTGTCTTCCGAACTGCAGTTGGAGGTTCAGGAGTTCGCCGGCAGGGAAGTTTATCTGAAGGACAAGCTGAAGCATTCAGGCATCCCCGTTACCGACGTTAAAATGTCCCTTAATGATGATTATGGTATTGAGGTGGGTATAAGCAGGCTGCCCTGCTCAGATTGCCTTGATTGCTCCGCAAGGTTAATCCCGGTCCTTTCCCAATTCTTTAAAGGACCTTTATCGGCGCCGTCGGTTAACTGCGCGGGCCCCCTGGGGGAGGGCCTTTGCTTTTTAAGGTTATACCCCGGGCTTAAGTACCAGGTCAAAGTGGGCGTTGCCAAAATAGGCAAGGGAGGAAACGCTGTCTGCGGTGACAGTCACGCTTTTGTTCACTTAAAAGGGGGAGAGTTTGCCTTCATGTTGAGCGACGGGATGGGTACCGGAGAGAGCGCGGCTCGGGAGAGCGGTACTGCCCTGGCTCTTTTGAAGAATCTTTTGGAATCGGGATTAAGCCGGGAACTGGCTGTTAAAACTGTAAATTCCCTGATGATGTTAAGGTTCCCTGGGGACAGTTTCGCTACGGTTGATTTAATAACCCTCAATTTATATACCGGTCAGGCCGAATTTACAAAAATTGGCGCCCCGCCGAGTTTCTTGAAGCAGGGTAAAAGAGTTAATTCGGTCAGGGCTAATTCACTTCCGGTGGGAATTATAAAAGATATTGAAGTTGCAACTGTTTCAAGAAGGCTTGCCCCGGGTGATCTTGTGGTTATGGTAAGCGATGGGATGCTGGATATATACAGCGGGCCGCAGGGAAAGGAAAATTGGCTCAGGGATGTAATTCAGGGCACGGGCGAGATTGAACCCCAGGATCTTGCGGATCTTCTCCTGAATTTAGCTGTCACCAGTGTTGGAGGGACGGACAGGATTCCTGACGATATAACTATACTGACGGTATATTTTGAAAAAAGAAGCTTTGATAAAAAAATGGAGGGAAAAATGTATCAGTGTGGAAATATATAGTATAAAATTTTGTTTTAAGGTGTCGATTTTTTGGCTAGCGTTGACTTGGTTAAACAGGTTAGATTGCTGATCGGGAAATTGGGAATGTTAAAACCTGGGGACAAGGTTTTGATCGGCGTTTCCGGGGGACCGGATTCGATTGCCCTGCTGCACATTTTGTGGACCCTAAAGGACGACTTGCGGATAATCCCGATTGTTGCCCACCTGAATCATCAGCTCCGGGGCGAGGAAGCAAAAGAGGATGCCCGTTCGGTCAGGGAGTTTTCCGAAAAACTGGAGGTGCCCTGTTATATCGAAGAAGCTGATGCGAAAAGCTACCATAAAAACTCGGGTTTGTCCCTTCAAGAAGCATGCAGGGAAATCCGTTTTTCTTTCTTTGAACAACTTGCCGGCAAGTTGGGCGCCGGCAGGGTGGCCCTGGGGCATCATGCGGACGATCAGGCGGAAACAATCCTTCTCAATCTTCTGCGCGGCGCCGGCATAAGCGGGCTAAAAGGCATTTCTTATGCGCGCGGCCTGTTCATTCGTCCGCTCCTGGAAATACGCCGCAAGGAAATAGAAGAATATTGCCTGCAGCATCATTTGCCTGTCAGGCAGGATAGCTCAAACCTGAAACCGGTTTATACACGGAATCGTATCCGCTTGAATTTGCTTCCTTTGCTGGAACGTGAATATAACCCTCAAATTATCAATGCGCTGGTGCAGCTGGGCAATCTTTGCAGCGAAGAGGATTCTTATCTTGAGGAACTGGCCCTGATCAACCTGAAAAATATAAGAGTGAATGAGAAAAACGGCACGGTTGCTTTAGATAATAATATGCTGCGTTCCTTATCTGCCCCGCTATGCCGGCGCGTATTACGTCTGGCCTGGGGTGAAGTAACCGGGGAGACAAAGGAACTTTCTTACCACCATGTTGAAAAGCTGATGGAATTATTACATAAAAAAGCAGGCGGGCGGGTTATGATCCTTCCAAGGGGAATCCGTGCGCTGAAGACCAACAGTGTCCTGCAGTTTTTCCGGGAAGCGGAACCGGTTCCCGTACTCCCTTACAAGCACCCCTTAATTGTACCCGGGGTGACTTATATTCCCGAAATAGATCTTTGTATTCAAGCGGAATTGATCGGCTTGAAGGATGCCCCGTCGTTTGCCGAAATGTCCCCAAATGAGGCCCTGCTTGACTATGATCTTATTAAATACCCGCTCTATGTGCGGAGGCGTTTGGAAGGGGATGTTTTTTCTCCTTTAGGGCTGGGCGGGACGCTGAAACTTAAAAAGTTTTTTATTGACAGCAAGATCGCCCGTTATAAACGGGACAGGATTCCACTGGTGGTCAGCGGCGACGATATCGTCTGGGTCGGCGGCCTGCGTTTATCCCAGGATTGGAAAGTAACCGGCGGGACCGTGAACTGTCTTTATCTTCAGATTCCGGGAAGCTCCGCCACAACGGCATAATTGAAACAAAGTGCGGGATGTGTTACAATTCTTACTAGACGGGAGTTTTTTCTAAACAGATTTTAACCGGAATTTATAAAAACAAGAAGGAGTGGCTTTTTTGAACAGGGTTCTTAAGAACCTTAGTATTTATTTGCTAATCTTGTTAGTAATCATAGCCTTGCTCAAATATGCGCAACCTCAAAACGTTGACATACAGCGCTGGCGTTATGATCAATTTCTTGATTCTGTAAAACAAGGGCAGGTTCAGGAGGTAACTATCCAGGCCAGGGATACGACCAACATGATCACCGGTACGAAAAAAGACGGCACAAAGTTTAAAGTGACAGGCTTAAAGAACGATGCCGATCTTATCACACTGCTTCTGGATAAAAAGGTTAAGTATACCATAGAAGAGCCGCCTCCGCCGGGTTTATGGACAAATATCCTGACAGGTGTTGTGCCGATTCTTATTTTTGTTCTTCTTTTCTTTTTTATGATGCAGCAGACACAGGGCGGCGGAAACAGGGTAATGTCGTTTGGGAAAAGCAGGGCTAAGCTGCATACTGATGAAAGAAAAAAAGTTACTTTTGCAGATGTTGCCGGCGCTGATGAGGTAAAAGAAGAACTCGTCGAACTGGTTGAATTTCTGAAAAGCCCTAAAAAATTTACCGAGCTCGGAGCGCGTATCCCCAGGGGGGTGCTGCTCTTCGGCGCCCCGGGAACAGGAAAAACCCTCCTTGCCAAAGCTGTTGCCGGGGAAGCAGGGGTTCCCTTTTTCAGCATCAGCGGTTCCGATTTTGTGGAGATGTTTGTCGGTGTCGGAGCCTCTCGGGTCCGGGATCTGTTCGACCAGGCCAAAAAGAATGCTCCCTGTATCGTCTTTATTGATGAAATCGACGCGGTCGGCCGTCAGAGAGGGGCAGGTTTGGGCGGAGGTCACGACGAGAGGGAGCAGACCCTGAACCAGCTTCTTGTGGAAATGGACGGTTTCAGCCCCAATGAGGGGATCATTGTTATTGCAGCTACCAACAGGCCTGATATCCTGGATCCGGCGCTGCTGCGTCCCGGAAGGTTTGACCGGGAGGTAACCGTAGACATTCCGGACATTACCGGCCGTAAAGAAATTTTAAAAGTTCATGTTAAGGACAAACCTTTGAGTGATGATGTGGACCTGGATATTCTGGCCAGGCGCACACCCGGGTTTACAGGAGCGGATTTGGCCAACCTGGTCAACGAAGCTGCTTTACTGGCTGCCCGTTTCGGCAAAAAAGACATCGGCATGAGGGAGTTGGAAAGCTCAATTGAGCGAGTGATTGCAGGTCCCGAGAAAAAGTCCAAGGTCATCAGCGAGAAGGAAAAAAAGCTTGTCTCCTATCACGAGGCCGGGCATGCCGTAGTCGGGTACCTGCTGCCGAATACTGATCCGGTTCATAAGGTGTCGATCATTCCAAGGGGCCGCGCAGGAGGTTATACGCTGCTTCTGCCCAAGGAAGACCGTTATTATATGACAAAATCCATGCTGCTTGATCAGGTGACTATGCTTCTTGCCGGCAGGGTCGCCGAAGATCTTGTCCTGGGGGAGATCAGCACAGGCGCCCAGAACGATTTGGAGCGTTCCACCGAGATTGTCCGGCGAATGATCATGGAATATGGGATGAGCGAGAATCTTGGCCCTTTGACCCTGGGACGCAAGCAGGAAACAATTTTCTTGGGCCGTGACCTGGCGCGGGACCGCAACTACGGAGAAGAAGTTGCGGCGGCAATCGACAAGGAAGTGCACAGGGTTGTGGAAATGAATTATAACCGGGCCAAGGAAATTATGAAAAAGCATATCAATGTCCTGCATTTGACAGCCAATACTTTAATGGAGAAAGAGACGCTGGAAGCCGAAGAGTTCGCCGCCCTGATGAAACAGGCCGGGGAGGAAGAAAACAAGGCTTAAATCAAAGAGGATGGAATTAGTGTGGCAATCGCTAAGACGATGACATGCCATGATTGGTCGATAATTATCTTGAGCCACAGGTTGTTGTTTGATTTTGTAACCTGGCAAGCCCAAAAATTTACAAACGAACGTTTATCAAGCAGCAGGTGAGTTAAAAAAATCAGGAAAATGGCTGGAAAAGAAAGCCCTCCGCCCGGCAGGGCCAACAATGAAACGGAAGCCGTATAAACCAAACTGTGGGCAACCAGCGGCCAAAACTCGTTTTCCTTTTTTTCAGCCATCCAGCTGGTTTGCAGCAGGAAATCGCCAACCAGGTGACCTATTAAAAGTCACTCAAACAAATTCATTTCTGTAATCCCCGGGTATTTTTTTCTACATAAAAAAACTAAAAAAATAAAAATCCTTCATTTTTCTTCAAATTTTCCCTGGACAGACAGGAAAGGACCAATTTTTGCAGAGGATTAATAATGCCATATTGCGGGTTCAACTTTCTGACTTGTGTGGTGGTTCCTTTACGAAATTTGGGGAATCGGGCAAGAAAGTATATTATTTCCGGAATCCTTGGCCTGTTTGTAACGGTTATTCGGTTCCTCTGGACAGCGATTACCAGACTCTAATTAATTTTTGGGGTCCGGCAAAGACTTTTGAGACATATAGCTGCATAGACGTTTTAAATGGAAAGATAAAGCCGGAATCCTTTAAGGATAAATAATCCTCGCCGGTATTGATACTCCAGCCGAGAAAAATGACTATTTCGAGAACCCGTTTACCAAAAGCAACCTCGTCCTTACAGCGGCCCTGCCTTCACCCGGGGTGGAAATACATGCCAACGCCGTTATGACTTACTTGACAGGTCAGTATTTCCACAGGGCCGGCTGGCCGGTATACGTTTTTGTGTTAATAGTTGTCTGGCTGGCGACCGTGGTCTTCTCAAGGCGAAGCCCCTGGACCGGACTGTCGTCTGTTGTTTTGTTGGCCGGTCTGCTGCTGGCTGCTGTGTTTCTTGTCTGGCTTAAACTGCATTACTGGGTTAACGCTGTTGCCCCTCTGGTTATGGTTGTAGTTGTGGGAAACATCGGCAGCCCGGAGAGGATGGACTATACGGTAATCGGCGAAGAGGTGAACCTGGCCTCCCGCCTGGAGAGACATCCATGCCGCTAAAGTGACACCAGCAGGAGGATGAAAATTCATCAGCAAAGGGAGGGCAATGCCTTAAGTGCGATTTTGAGCCTTCATTCGAAGAACGAGTGAACCCGAGGTAAAGCGAGGTAACTGTTTGAGGCGCATGGCGCCGAGTTTTACCGAGCCCGAGGGTGAACGAGTT
>DMZI01000012.1 GCA_003485325.1 Desulfotomaculum sp. | reverse complement strand
CGCGGAGCGATTTCGTTCTTCTTCTGTGTCAATGTCTAAGCCTTTCGGACAATATGGAATGGCAAGCCAGTTACCCTGCATATTTGCCGCAGGCTTAATCCGTCATTTCTTAAACGACTCAATATTCATAATTGAGAATATGTTGACCTGGTATCACAGCGGCTTTAATGTATACTGTGGAGAATCCATCTGGCCTTCCGACCGGGAGGGAGTCGAGAAACCTTACTTCAAGGTCAATAATTCAGTATGGTGTTCCCGTATTTCCCGAATCCCTACGCCGTGTTGCTGAATTTTAGCAGCTTGGCTAGTTCAATCCCTCTGCAATCAAAGGCTCTGGCGTGGAGGGTTTCTTTTCCAATGTTGATTCTGATTTTTATATGTTGCCACGAAGACAATCGGCGAGACTATGAAATTTCAAACTACCCAAGCAACAAAAGATATTTAAAAATACATGGGTGGTATAAAATTTTTGCAGGATGTACCGTTCCTAATAATCGTGATAATGAAAAAAATAAGCCAGTTGTCAGCAACGAAGAAGAGGCAAAACAAACAGTAATACGTTACCTGAAAGCAGTCAACGATAACGATTATGATGAACAATTACGGTACCTTTCAACCAAAAGAAGGAGTGAATTTGAACAAAATTGGAAGAACTCCGCCATCCCGGTTCTTAAAGGGTCAATCGGAAGTTTTACGCCACAAAATAGACTAAAACCATGGCTTTAAGCTATAGTTCAAGCCTTTCCAAATGCCCTGGCGCAAAATTTTCGATTGCCATAGAAGAAGGAAGACGCAGGGATGGATTTCAATCTTTTCGTTCCCTCTTGGCAAGTGAAAAATATTCAATTATTTTATCATCTGGAATATGGAGTTTTAATGCGATGGTAAGAAATGAATTAAAAGCATTCCTTCCTCCGGCGACGGCCGAAAAAATGGTGGTAACAAAAGAAATGGTTGCCAGCCTGCCTCCTGTCGTTCAAAAGTAGCTTGAGCATTCTAATGTCATTGGTAAAGAATTGCCCGGACCATTAATCTGAGGCAAAAGGGAAAAATGCGCACCGCCGCTGGTACGGTAAGTCGGTTCTTGGTATGAAGAATACCCACTGAACACATAGCAGGGCAACATGAATATCACCGGCAGGAGTATAACAAGGTTTACCGGCTGGACGCCTATAACAAAAAGCTGGTCAAAAAGATCAACGTCAAAGGTATCACCGTTAAGGGAACCACCGGGACCGACGGCTACCTTTACCTGGAAGGGATAGACCTCAGCCAGAAGCACTATCCCCTAGCCCGCCTGGAGTTTGAAAAGAAGACCCGCTCCGGCAAAAATCAGCAATAACAGCGTCAAGTACAGCGTGGTTGAAAATTATGAAAAGCTATTAGAGATTGTGAGTTAAATTAGGATCATGTCAAGATAATGTTTATAAAAGGGGGAAATATGCTCACCGTAAGGAAAGCCGGGAAGGAAGATATCAAGGAAATGTGCCTGTTGCTGCAGGAGCTTTTTACGCTGGAGAAAGATTTTACTCCTAATTGGCATAAACAGCGGCGGGGACTGGAATTCATTCTGGAAAAACCCCACTACGGTATTCTTTTATTGCTCAAAAAAGGGGAAGAAATCCTAGGCATGGCCAATCTTTTAGTAACCGTGAGCACGGCGACAGGGGTCAAGGTTATTTTATTAGAGGATTTTATTATTAAAAAGAGTGCGAGAAGAAAGGGCTTAGGCAAATATTTTTTTTGGGGGGGGGGAATAAAGAAGCTGGCCCAAAAAGAAGGTTATTCTAGAATTACTTTGTTGGTTGATAAAGATAACCGGCCTGCCCAGGGGTTTTACCTTTCCCAGGGCTTTAAAAAATCAAATATGGACTGCTGGCGTTACTATCTGCACCAATCTTGAAGAGACGTAATCTTCAATTGCAGGCATTTATAAGTTCGAGCATCAAAATTCCCCGAAAATCAGGCTTAGACCGATGGCAGGCATGTAAATCCCTGTTCGGAAAAGTGTTTATCGAAAGCAAAAGCTTTTTTGATACCCAGACACCGCATGGTGGTAAAGCTGGCACAATCAACCAGACTCAAATTTCTCCGGTTGGCGGTGAGCAGGGCGTTGGCGGCCTGCTGGTGTAGGGAATCATCGATCCATTCTAACTGCAGGACAGGAAAAACGTCTTCATGAAAAGCTCTCACTGCCGCCATGCCTAACCGGTGCTGCATCAGGGCATAGGTCTCCACCAACACGTAACTGCTGCAGACAATGCCCTCGCGGGACTCTAGCAGATCTGTCCATATTATTTTCGCCGTTTCATGGTTTTCGTCATCAGCGTCCAGAACAGACAGAAAAGCCGAGGTATCTACGTAAACACTCATTTGCAAAAAGTCTCCGCAAGGTATTTATCGTGGTTAATTGCCAGATCTCTGGTACCGGAGTTGAAACGGCCGGCAATAGCTGCAGCACGCCGGATTCGTTCCGCAGGCTCCGGATCTATTGAAGAAGCAAGCGTTTGATCGATGCACCGGCGAATTAACTCGGCCAGGGAAACTCCTTCAGCGGCCGCCCTGGCCTTTAAAGCAGTAACCTGCCGTTCGGAAAGCTGAATCTGAGTTCGCAACATTTTTATCACTCCCAACAGCATAACTGCAATTATGATAACATTATGTTAGTTCGCTGTCAATGACTCTTCTTTGCGTCCGGAATGATTCAAGGAGACCAATTAGACAGGTTTTCCCCGGGTCACGGTATACTAATGCGCATCACGAAACAAGAGGCTGTTCGTAGATAAGCCTAAAAATCGTATCCGACAGTTAACCGGAAACACGTTTAAGTAAATCTTCTTTCCGCCTTATAAAGAGAGGAGAGTGGGGGGGACAGGTGCCTTGTCCCCATATTCTATCAATTACACTCTTTGATATTCCTGTTATTCTAGATAATTGCCTTAATGTAACACCTTCAATTGCCCATTATCCCTTTTATTATTGCATTTCTTTTACTTATTTGCATTTGCTGCAGCCGTTCGTACTTCCGCTCCTGTGACCAATTGATCCACCGGTCCCGCGGGCTGCATTTCAAGGCTGCGGCGCCCCAGCCGATCAGCGCCACCCATCGGCCATTAAGCAGAGCTGCGTATTTGAGGCTCCTGCCTGACAGGCAGCGAAAGCCTAAGTAGTGGTGCTTGGCCATTAGGGTGTTCCAGTCGTTCTCCTCTTCGGAAGTTATGGGCCGTACGATAAGGTCTTTGAGGTTAGCACCCTGGTTGTTGATATTGTCTCAGCATCTGTTTTTAGCTCAACAGCCGGCAAAGCGCCGGCCGGAGTTCAATTGGAACGACGGCTATCTTCGTATTGCGTCCATTGAGTTTCATACGCCCGACAAAAAGCAGGCAGCGGAGCCATAGTTGTCCAAGCGTTGATTCTGGTAACGTATCCTCCCAGTAGAAGCCGTCTTCCTCCATTGAACCAAATTTACGGGTAAGCGTGTTGATTCGGCGCCATCCGTCATGCTGAAGCAGGTAGCGAAGAAGTTCCCTGCCCGGCGGTTCCAGGTCCTGAATAATTTTTTGGAGGTTCTGTTCTTCTTGCAGAAAAGTAATGATTTGCCGCTCCCGGTCTTTACGCAGACGCGCCGGCGCAAGTAAGTATAATTGACAGGCAGCGCTCAGCCAGTTGGCCGGCATGTTTTTTATGCCCTGGGTAAGGCTGGGGATCTGAGTAAGGCGCTTGTCCTCAATTTGCCGTCGGTAATCTTCAATTATAAAATCACTGTACGAGTTGATATCGTTTTCTAAAAAGAGTTTCATTAAAATCTCATCCAGCATTTCGGATTCTTCACTCTCCGTTGGCGGGTGTTGTGATTCTATTGCGGCAGCGTGTAACGCAGCTCTATCAATTTCTCCTATATCCAGGTACATATGTGCCACCTCAAGATGCAGTTTGAAGTCGTCCAGTTGTTCGCAAAAAGATTCCAGTACTCCGATTAAATGATGTTTTTTCTGTTTCTCTCCCTGTTTATGATAGAGCCGGATCATCAGAAGCAGGGCTGGAAAATAGAAGTTGCCTTCTTCATAGAAGGAACTTTCCAGCAGGCGGGTGGCTTCCTTATAATTATTATTCCTGGCAAGATTCACGGCTTTTTCGTACACCGGGACCATTCTGGCGTCCATCTCCCGGCTGGGGACAAACTCATGTACGCGTACCTCTTGCTGCTGGTTGTCAAAATATACTTGAATGGGTTCACCGGGTTGAAAAACACCGATTTCAACAAAGGCCATAGCTATTGTCATCTTTAATTCGTCGTTTATAGCCGGTGAAAGCAACCAGTTTTTTCCCAACTGGCAGCCCCACTCTCCTCCGTAACGAACCATGTATGATAAAAATAATTTTCTCGATTCCATTTCCATTTCTTCTTCAAGAATATTGGTCAGGTAGAAAAGCCTGACCGTACTGTTGCTCATCATTTGTTGCATTTTGGTTGGATTACCTGCAGCATCTTCGGCTATTTTCATAATTTTGTCCGGGTCAAAATGGGCATATTCAAGGGTAAAATGCGGTATGGTTCTTCTGTCCGCCAGCACGGCGATCCGCTGCAAGATAGTAAACGGCAGCCATTTGCCGGCTATAGAAGTCCAGTAACTGGCTGCCTGGCGGTACTTTTTTAGATTGAACGCAGCCACTCCGCCAAAATATGCGGTCTCCCAGTTGCTTTGCCGGCTGCGCCACCTGTTGTATAATTCATAGACCAGTCTATGATCTTGCAGCGCTCCGGCTGCACGCAGAATAATAATTGTATACTCATCCCAGGAGGAGGGAGGTTTACCGAAGCGGGACAGCGCCCGTGTTCCTTCGTCCATTTCTTTAATGGCTTTTTCCAGTTGAATCCTGGCATCCCTGAGCTGTCCGGTTTTAACCAGGGTCAGACAGGCTAGGCTGTGGGCATAGGGGTTGGGGGGACCGCCATCTGCCAGGTTCAGCTGGAGTGATTGAAGGCAAGAATCATAATCATCCATCAAGTAGTAAGCCATTGAAAGGTTGTTGCGAATAACATGATCTTCCTGAAATGCAAGCGCCTTGTTAAAAGTCCTGACTGCTTTTCTATAATCGCCGCTTTCCAGTTGCTTGCGTCCTTTTTCTTCAAGCTTTTGAATATCGTCCATGTAATTCCTCTTCGATTCCTTAATGAAATAAACAACGCGACGTCTTTAAAACCGACATACTTTATTGTTCTTCCTGTTTTTCAACGCGTATATCGCGTATTAAGTATATATATTTCCTTTTTCTTTTGTAAGGGGGAATATAAAACAAAAAAGAAGGAAGCCCTGTGAAGGCTTCCTTCCTAAAAAGGAGGAATATGGAGCATTAGAAGCCGTCTAATACATAATATGGATTTGTCACCATTTAGTGACAATATATTTGCCGGTTAATAACATGACTTAATAATTTACCAGGGGAAAAAATAGTATAAGCCTCCTTGTAAGAATATCAGGAGGCTTTTAAGTCTAATTGCAACTTTTTTGACGAAGCTGTTTAAGATAAATTACTCCATGCCTTTTTATAATTCCTGGCCAGTTCCGATCCTCTTTCCAGTGCCTTAAGATTAATCGGGATCATATCCAGGTTTCGTGCAGGCAGGATCTGTTCAAGGGATTGTTCTACGGCGCCTGCGGATACCACACCGGTCAACTCTATTAATGCGCCAAGAATTATACTGTTGGTGACTCTGACGTCACCCAGTTGCTCGGCTTCCTCGCTTGCTTGGATGGAAATTACGCGGACGTCTGATCTTTTTACACCCAGGTCAACCATGGAGCTGTTCAGAATAATAATTCCCCCCGGGATGACTGAATCTTCGTAGTTTTTCAGGGAGAGGTTGTTCATTACCACCAGCACGGAAGGTTCGGATATGATCGGAGAACTTATCGGGTGGTCGGAGATGGTGACGCCGCAGTTTGCAAAACCCCCGCGTTTTTCCGGTCCATAAAAGGGCACATAGGAGACCTCCTTATTCTCCGATGTTGCCGCCAGGGCAAGCATTTGCCCCATTGAAAGGGTACCCTGGCCTCCGATGCCTGCAATATAGATTTCTTCATGCATTTAGACCACCCCCGCAGGTGATTTGTAAACCCCGAGCGGATAAAAAGGGATCATCTTTTCTTCCATCCATTTGATAGCTTCAAGCGGGGACAGTCCAAGGTTGGTCGGGCATGCCGAAAGGGCTTCGACAAGGGAAAAGCCAATCCCGTTGAGTTGCATTTCAAATGCTCTCTTAATCGCCTTTTTTGCCTTGATTATTTCTTTGGGATTATGCAGCGACACCCTTTCCACGTAGGCCACGCCCTCAACCGGGGCAATCAGTTCACAGACCCTGATCGGGTTCCCGTTAATTTCTACCGATCTGCCGAAGGGGGTTGTCTTGGTTACCTGGCCGATCAGGGTAGTCGGCGCCATCTGTCCGCCTGTCATACCATAAACGGTGTTGTTAACAAAAATAGTAGTTATTTTTTCTCCGCGGGAAGCGGTGTGAATAAAATCACCAATTCCTATCGCGGCAAGATCGCCGTCCCCCTGGTATGTAAAAAGCACCCGGTCAGGAAGCACCCTTTTTACGCCGGTGGCTACAGCAGGAGCACGGCCATGCGCCGCCTGAATCATATCAACATTAAAATAGTGCTTTGCAAAAACCGAACATCCGACCGAACTAATTCCAATAGTGCGCCCGCTGACTCCTAGTTCGTCAATCACTTCGGCAACCAGGCGGTGGGCAATTCCGTGCATGCAGCCGGGGCAGTAATGAAAGGGAACGTCCCTCAGGCTATATGGCCTTGCAGTAATTTTTTTCATCGGCCTGTTCCTCCCCTTTCGCTAACTTTCTTCAGTTCTTCTAAAATATCTTTGGCCAGCGGAACCATTCCGCCAAGCCTGCCGTAATGGTATACAGGCACACGGCCTTTTGCGCCGATTTCAACGTCCTCAAACATCTGACCCATGTTCATTTCCACCGCCAAAAGGCATTGGGCCGATTTGGCGGCCCGGCTGATTACATCATAGGGAAACGGCCACAGCGTAATAGGACGGATTAATCCGGCCCGGATACCCTGTTCGCGTGCTTTGTCAACTACCGCACGGCAAATCCGTGAGACAGTGCCGAAAGCCACCAGGGCAACTTCGGCGTCATTCAGCATGTATTCCTCGCAGAGTGTTTCCTTGGCGCGAATTTCTTCATACTTGTGTAAAAGCCTTAAATTCACTTCTTCCATCTCTTCAAGGACAACAAATAGAGAATTAATCTCATTTCTATCCTCGTGATAATCCCTGCCTATAGTAGCCCACGGCCGGGGAGGTATCTCAACACTTTTTTCTTCGTCAATCACTACCGGTTCCATCATCTGCCCCATAATGCCGTCCGCCATGACTACCACCGGCATGCGGTACATGTCGGAAAGGTCGAATGCCTTTTTCATGATGTCAAGGATTTCCTGCACCGAATTTGGGGCCAGCACAATCGTGTAATAATCGCCGTGACCTCCGCCTCTGGTTGCCTGAAAGTAATCACCCTGTGAAGGCCCTATATTGCCAAGGCCGGGGCCTCCGCGCATAATATTCACCAATACGCAGGGGAGTTCAGATCCTGCAAGAAAAGAAAGCCCTTCCTGCATCAGACTGACTCCCGGGCTGGAGGAGGCAGTCATTACTCTGGCCCCGGCGCAGGCTGCGCCAAAAACCAGATTAATGGAGGCCAGTTCGCTTTCGGCCTGCATGAAAAGCCCTCCTACTTCAGGAAGCCTTTTAGCAAGATAATGCGCAACTTCGCTCTGCGGTGTTATCGGGTAGCCGAAAAAGTGACGGCACCCGGCCAGAATAGCCCCTTCACCGATAGCGTCATTCCCCTTCATTAAAAATCTTCTCAACCCGCCTGCCCCCTTTCCACTTCGATTACCATGTCAGGACACATGATTACACAAAGGCCGCAGCCCGTGCATTTTTCCTGCTCAGTCACAGATGCGATATGATAACCCATTTCATTGATGCTGCTTGCCATAACAATTATTTTCTTAGGACAAGCGGTAGTACAGAGCTGACAGCCTTTACAGCGGTCCTCCCGAAAAGTTACTTTTGACAAACGCGCTTCCCTCCAAATTCCTTATATCAGTTTTAAAAATTCTTACCAGGGCGGCTTTATAAAAAGGTCCATTGGCAGCAGCGGCAGTTCAACTGCTATAAGATCAGCCAGATCCCTGCGAATACTAAGGAAATCAACCGGCAGGCCGAGTTCCTCCGATGCCTTCATTACAATTTGGTGCCCGTTCATTACTGTTTCTATATCCGTTCCATGGCCAAGGTTGGGATTGCTGACCAGGGCATGGATTTTAAGCCTGGATGCGCTTTCGATGCTTCTTTTGACCTTATCGATTCCCTTAACATCAGCTGTCATCGGCCGGTACGGATTAACCACCAGAAAAAAACAGTGGCCGTCCTCAGGTATATCTTCCCTGAAACGGCTCAGCGCTATTGCGCCCAGATCGTCACCGCCTATATCCAGAACACCGTAACCCTTTCCTCCCTGAAGCACACTATATATACCCGGGGATAGGGCAGGAAGATCCGCGTAAGCCAGTTCTTCTCTGGGTGAGATCATGGCAATACCCATCTTTTCCAGGCTTTTTTTAGCCGTGCCGGCTCTGAAATAATGGTTTAGAATATCCAGATCTACTACTGTTACAGGAAAACCCTTTTGATGAAGGTTTACAGCGTAATTCAGGGCAACTTCTGTTTTCCCGCTTCCAAAACCGCCGGCGAACAGGCTGAGTTGTTTTTGTGTTTTCATAAAGCCTTCATTAAAATATAAATTTATCGGCACATCTATTTCTTCGACATAAGGTCAATAAAATCCTTTGGCTTAACTTTGAACAGTTCCACAGGGCGCAGCCAATGAGTAATCTCCGGTGATATTCATACAAAAACCTCCTGTGTTGACGATCAGCAGGCGGAATTAAATTAGGTTGTCATTTTTTATTGATTTACATAAAATTCTTCGCAAGGTAAAGAATAAATAAAAATAATTCTTTAAGGGAAAGGACTTGAAAAAATGGATCAGCATATCCACTGTCTTGTAAACGATTGTCATTACTGGAACCAGGGAAACATGTGCAAAGCCAACGAGATTCTTGTCACCTCGGATAGTTTCAGCGGCAGTCAGCCCGATACTGTAGACGCCGCGATGGCCAAACAGCTCTCACCGACTCCTGCGGGCGGCGCCTGCATGTCCACCTGCTGTAAAACATACGCTACAAAAGGCCCCGGCGGGTCCAATATGGACGGAGTTAAAAGGATGCCATAAAGAACAGTACATATAAAAGGGACGGCGGAGGTGATTTGCCTCTGCCGTTTTCTTATGGTCTTTTAAAGTAATGTTTTCAACTAAATGCAACATCCAGCGCCATCATCAGCGTGAAGCCAAGAATAGTTAAGATGGTGGCTAGGTCTGTATTGCTGCCGCGCTGGGATTCCGGGATAACTTCTTCGACAACAACAAAAATCATTGCCCCTGCGGCAAAAGCAAGCGCATATGGCAGCAGGGTTTTTATATAAACGACGAATAATGCGCCAATTACACCGGCAATGGGGTCAACAGCTGCTGATAATTGTCCGTACCAGAAACTTTTCAGACGGGACATACCTTCCCTGCGCAGTGGCATCGACACCGCAAGGCCTTCCGGAAGGCTTTGAATCCCGACCCCAATAGCCAGGGCAATTGCGGCAGGTAGAGTGGCGGATGACGAACCGGAGGAAATGGCGCCGAAAGCAACACCTACGGCCAGACCTTCGGGTATATGGTGCAAAATAATCGCCAGGATAAACAGTTGTACCCGCTGCAGGGATGTTTTCATGCCTTCGGCTTCTTCGGAAAGGCCTATATGGAGGTGGGGCAATATTTTATCAACAACCCACAGAAAAACTCCGCCGGCTAAAAAACCAACCGCCGGGGCAAACCAGGTGATTCGATCTTCTCTGCACATTTCTATGGCCGGTGCGAGAAGTGACCAGTAAGAAGCTGCAATCATAATCCCGCCGGCAAAACCCAGCGATCCGTCAAGAATCTTTTTGCTTAAATTCTTGGTAAAGAAGATAGCGCCGGCCCCGCAGGCGGTCATCGCCCAAACAAAACAAGTTGCCAAAAATGCTTGGGTAACATGATTATTTACTGAAAGATAATTCATCTTCGCACTATTTATCCTAAAATTTTACACTAATGAATTCTATCACTTGTCCAAGATGTTCTCAAGGGTAAAATCAAAGCTGGAGTATATATTATACCCTTTGGGTGGTTTTACGTTTTTTAAAGGCACCTGAAGTCAACGTCATCAATAGAGACCGTATTATTATTGTCCCGTCCTGGCGTAAAAAGGAAGCGTACTTCTGCTCTTGCCGTTCCGGCAGGGCTCAAACCTGTTGTAAGGGCGTAAAGGTTATATCTTTCCGGAATAGTATTCTGGTTGAAAACGGGATCGGCGCGGGTAATAAACCTTCCTGCCGCATCATAGAAGAAAACTTCAACACCCAGGGTGAAATCTCCCACCGAAGGGGTTTTCTGATTTTCACGGGCCCAGAAGCTCAGTTTATAATTTCGCCGGGGGACACCGTTTACAGACTGCGTAAGCAATGCCCTTGAAGTTCTAACCGATCCCATCTCGGCGGCGAAATCCCCGGATTTAGACAAACGCGTGCGGTGTATATTCTGGCCGCTCCAGCCGACCGGGGAAGTTTCATTTCTCCACTCTTCCAATCCCGGGTTTCTTAATAAATTGCCGCTGGGGCATTCCGGTATGGGCGCCGGAATTTCGGACGGCCTTATATTAACGGTTATTGAGACAGATCGGTTCTGTAACTTCCGTGCAACATTGTATCCCCGGATAGTAACGGTTCCCGGCCGGATCAACCTTCCCGTATTATCCCGTTGGTCCCAGACAGCATTAAAGGTTTGACTTCCGCCCGGCTGGATAATAATTCTGGTCACAGCCCGGCTAAATCCCCGGTCATCCGACCAGCGCCAGATCTCTTCCCTTTCCCGAAAAGCAACGAAATCAAAGCGCTGACTTGTCCGGTAATTCAAACTTATTGGGGTGTCTGTAATATTTGTCTTGACCAGTCTAAGGCGTACCGGCTCACCGCGGGAGTAATTGCCGCGGTCTGTTATGATGGTGTACCTGAAGCCGTCGATCAGGCGGGTGACTGAAGGATCGTTTTCCTGTGCAACAGTTTCGGTTTGTTCAACGGCCCCGGATTGTTCTCCGATTTGTATCTTCTGGCCCACGGTTAGTTTGTCAGGATCAGTTATATCACTGTTTAATTCAATTAATTTCTCTATAGTTGTATTATTGCGCTGAGCAATAATAAACAAAGTGTCCCCCGGCTGCACTACATAGACCGGCATAGTTAGACACATCCTTTCTTATCTGCCTTAATCAGTTTATGAATTTTTTCCGGCGGATGTGCATAACAGCGGTTCCGGCTATGTTTATACAAAACCCCCGGTTAAGCGCCGGGGGGTAGATAAAAATAAATTCTATCCTGGAAATTAACTTGCATTAGGGAGGTCAACTGCCTACGTGCTCATGTTCGCCTCTTATACTTGTACGAACTCGTTCACCCTCGGGCTCGGTCAAAACTCGGCGCTTATGCGCCTCAAACAATTCCCTCGCTTATCCTCGGGTTCACTCGTTCTTTGAATGAAGACTCAAAATTGCGCTTAAGGCATTGCCCTCCCTTTGGTGATGAATTTTCATCCCTGTAGCTGGCGCCGCTTGAAAGCGGCATGGATGTCTGCTATTATTTATTGGCGAAACCGGTTTATTTAATATAAAACTCCACATTAACAACTGCGGTAATCTTTTTCTCTAAAGACGAGGTATCGTTCATCCCGTAATCAGATACTTCGGTGGAATAGACGGGGGTTATTTGAAATACTCCCATCTTTGTAGAGCACAGCGGGCCGATCTTGCCTCCCCCGTTAATGGCTATCTTTTCCGCACGTTTCTTTGCATTGAGAGTAGCGTCTGCCAGCATATCAACCTTTATATCGCTGAGCTTTGTATAAAAATATTGCGGAGGCATCGACTGCAGGTTTATTCCTTTGTTGATCAACTCGCTGGATTCTCTGGAAACGTTGGTTATACTATCTACCTGTTTTGATCGAACTTCTATTGTTTGGGTTAAATTATACCCCCTAATTTCTCCTGTATCCCGCCCGAAATTGTCCACGGCGTAAAGTGTGTTGACGTTGACCGGCATTATCGTGATATCACTGTCAGGTATTCCCTTGCTTTTCAGATAACTGTTGACCTGTTCTAAATCCGAATGAAGAGCGGCATATGCTTCGGTCAACTGGGCGCTATTTCTGGTAAAACTGCAGTCCCACACGATAAGGTCGGATTTAAGCTGTTTTTCCGCTGAACCGGTTACCGTTATTATTGAGCTTGATCTTACCCTGGCAAATGCGCTGGTAAAAATCATTGTACAGATTATTAAGCTGATTCCTAAAATAGTCACAGCGATGACCTGAATTGGGAATTTTCCTGCACCGTTTCCGCTCATCTTATTTTCCCTTTCTTAAATATTTTTTAGGATCGTTTATCTTTTAAGCTAATCACTCCTTTCCAACCCAAAGTAGATAATGAAAATTATTTTAGTGTTTCTATAAGAAATAGCAAATTCCTCTAGAATAAAAATAAATTTGTTTTTGCGCATTTATAAGGAATATATGGTAATAGTTAACATTAGAAAGAGTTATTACATATTTTAAGTTAGGAATAAAGATGTAATTTAGATGGGGGCGCAGGAATGGACGAAAAACATTCTCACAAATATTTTGGCAGAACAGATGTAGAGGCCGGTCACTCACATAATATTGAAGGCATTTCCCGGCCCGGTTCCCCGGGTGAACACAGCCACACTCATGAAATTGCGGTGACGACAAGTTTTAACAACGGTCATGCGCACAGGTTCAATATAGAAACAGGTGAAGCCATTCCATATATTAAAGGCCATATTCACAAATACAAGGGAAAAACAAGCCTCAATGGTAAAGAGCCGCACCGCCATACTGTTTATGGCAGGATTTACAAGAAGGATTAGAAGTAAATATCTTAAACACTATTAACGCCTTGAGAAAATAAATGCCGCGCACAGAAACAGGATCATTAACAAAATATAAAACAATGGCCTGATTTTTTTCCCCCGCAGGTACAGTTTAAAAGAATCGAGGAAAATAAAAATGGCCATTAAGATAATCACTAGCCTGGAAATGTCTTCCGACATCCATTTTGTTAACCCTTGAACTAACAATGCGACAATAATTACCGCCGAATATATCCTGGAACTAATAACGAAGGCTTGTAGGAATTCCCTTTCCTCATCTGGTTTTTGTTTATCCAGTTTTTGTTTATCAGGTTTGTGTTTTTTGCTCACGCTGTTGCTCCTTTGTATAGAATCTTAACTTAAGCCCCCTTTATGATAGCTTATATTATTTCTAGCTTCCTGTCTCCTATTCCTTTTCTTATGTTGGGATAATATTTTTCAATTATTTCGTTTCCAGTGACATCAATATCCTTCTTTTTCAATACCGGATTGAAAACCAGGGTTTTATTTATTGGTATTGTTCTTTATTGGTATTGTTCTTTATTGGTATTGTTCCGCCGGTAACATTCGGCAGTATGCCGTTCCATTTTCCCACTGCCTCGCGCTGCGCCTCAATTTCACGTAATCTAATCAACTCCGGAGTAACCTCTTGCTTTTGTATCCTGAGGGCTTCCGCTCCGGCCTTGGCCTGGGTCACTTTCATACGGTTTGCCGAGGCAGGTATGGCATATGGCCCTTTAGTTTTTGCTTTGTTTTTGACCACCTTCACATTATAATTTATTTAACAGGCGATCGCATGCTTTTGGCCAATTGCGCCGGAAGCAAAGCACAAAGAAAAAGCCAGGTAGAGAATTCCTTTCTTACCTGGCTTTTTTACGGAAATAACGTTTAAAGGTATAATTATTTCCCGCGGGAGGAATAATGTAGGAGTCTTACTTCTCTCTTCTCGTTATAGCCTGGAAACGGGCTGCCTTCGCTTTTTGGCGAAGGTATTTTTTTCTCTTTTGATAAATGGACTTTTCGTTATGAAAAGCCCATTGTAAGTGGTGTGCCCGGCATGGGCGCTATCTATAGGGTGAAAGTCCCGAACGGTGAAGGTAGCAGTAACCGCTAGCCTAAGGCAAGGGTGTCCGTCGCGAGGCGGAATCTGAAGGAAGCCGGCGGAAATCCTCCGGCCCAAGGACCACGAACCCCAGGTGAGGCTAATGACAGTTGGGCGAGCTTGCCATACAAAGCGAAGTCCTTGCTACCAAAGGCTGTCAGGAGTAGATGGGGCGGGTAGATGGAGGGAAAGATAGCGTTCTTACCCGGGGAGGCCTGTCAGACAGGCCAATTTCATTGGTAACCCGTGAGCAATGTATGGTTGATACAGCAACTGTAAACAATATAAAGATTAAGTCAGCTAATGAAGAAAGGGTTTAGTAAGTAGTGAATTTGTAATAATATGGCTTGACCCGGTAAGACAAGTTCATATATACTACTCATATATTATAAGTAAAAGAATCTCCGAACCCGGAAACCTAAGCTATATAGGGTATGGTTTCCCGGTCGTCAGGGTGTATTGAGAAATCGGTATGCCTCCCGTTATGGAAAGGAGAACATGCTTTACTGAAATAAAGCTTTGTCCTTTTCGTTTGGGCAAAGCTTTTAAATTTTATATTTACTCTCCGAGCCAAACAGCCTAAGGTCTAAAGCTATGGTTCTTGGCCGGCAGGGTACGTTGGGAAACCGACGTGCCTTCCATTGCGAGAAGGAGAGTTGACTTGGTATATGTTTTTGCCGGGTAGTCTTTGTTTCTTTGCAATGGGCTACCCGGTATTTTATTTTGAGAGGGGTGAAAAGGAGGAGGAATACTTTTATTTTCTAAGGAAACACTGATTAATA
>DMZI01000077.1 GCA_003485325.1 Desulfotomaculum sp. | reverse complement strand
AATGCACCTTTTTAGGACGGTGCTTTTTTATTTTATGCCCCCCATCGTAAAATAATGCACCCCTTTTAGGGCGATTACTAAAAGTATAGGAGACGTTAAAAGGTTTAAAGAATGGCACAGTTTTGGGATTTTACATAGATTAGGATTAGAGCAAGATAAGCACTTATAAATTTTGGCCCGGTGGTAAAAATCTTCTTTGCCACAGGGCTTATATTTTTGCCTACACATCTATACTTTTTGCTTAATATAACTTGCTATTACTTCAAAACAGAGCGATCATACATCTACTGAACCTTTAAGAGGAAAGGAGTATTGGCATGAAAAAGCGCGAAATCACAATTATTCCGCCTTTAACTCTCATTTGCGAAAATGGAGAATTTCGGAAATATAGAGTCGGTGGTTATATGAAGGTTATTTATGGTGGACGTTTCTTTTTTATGGACAGACGCCCGCTTTATGATTACTTTGAAGATGTCGTTAGACAATATCCTAATTGGGAGCTAGTGAAGCCTCTCCCGCCTACACTTCGCTTAGAGGCGCGAGAGGCTTCACCATGCCAAAGAAAAAACTGTCAACTGACGATGCACTTGCCTTACAAGCAAGGGGTCACTGGTTCAAATCCAGTATCGCCCACCATTGATACTAAACTAAGCTTCTCGGAGCAACTTTTATAAAACATTTTTAGACAAATTATTACAGATATATTGATTTGACTTTGAAAACTACTCATGTTATTATTATATCGTCCTTAGATTAGGTATTACAAATCACGCTCTCTCAAGTTCAATGGGTTGGGGTTAAAGTGGTTGATAATCCTAATTACATTGGATAAAAAATTTGAGGGGGTTTTTTAATGTTTCAAGACCGTCAGCTGACATGCCGTGATTGCGGAACCGAGTTTATTTTCTCCATATCGGAGCAGGAGTTTTTCGCGGAAAAAGGGTTTACCAATGATCCCGGACGCTGCCCGGAATGCCGTTCGGCCCGGAAAGCTCAAAACAGAAGAGGTGGAAACTCCGGTTTTTCCCGCCAGGACCGCCAAATGCATCCGGCTGTCTGCGCCACATGCGGCAAACAGACCGAGGTGCCTTTCCAGCCTCGCGGAGACAGACCGGTTTACTGCAGGGACTGCTATCAGCCGCGCAGTCGTTATTAGGCTTTAACGGCAAGAAAAACAAAGGCCTGCTGTAATCTTTGATTTGGCAGGTCTTTAATATTGCCATTTAAGCAGCCGCGAAGGCTGGTTCGCTGTGCGTTTTTTAAAAAAGCCCGGCAGTTTGAAAGGATACATATAAGGATACATATTATGGAAGAAAAATCTCTAAGAAATATAGCTATAATAGCCCACGTCGATCACGGCAAGACCACTCTGGTTGACAAATTGCTTAAACAGACCGGGTTCTTCCGCAATAACCAGGTTATGCCCGAAAGAGTAATGGACAATAACGAACTGGAGCGGGAACGCGGGATAACGATATTATCAAAAAATACCAGCATCGTATATAAGAACACTAAAATTAATATTGTTGACACCCCCGGCCATGCGGACTTCGGCGGAGAGGTCGAGCGTATCGTCAAGATGGTTGACGGGGTGCTTCTGCTGGTTGACGCTTTTGAGGGCTCCATGCCGCAGACCCGTTTTGTTTTGAAAAAATCCCTGGAAGCGTGCCTGAAACCTATTGTGGTGATCAACAAGATCGACCGGCCGGGCGCACGGCCGGAAGAGGTCGTAGATAAAGTGCTGGACCTGTTTATCGATCTTGAGGCCGGTGAGGAACAGCTTGACTTTCCGGTTGTCTATACATCCGCGAAAGAAGGTTACGCAAAAATTTCTCTTGACGATTCTTCAGCCGACATGAAACCGCTGCTGGATATGATCATAGAAAAGATGCCCGCCCCGGAGGGCGATCCGGATGGCCCCCTGCAGTTAGTCGTCTCGTCAATAGATTACGATAACTATGTTGGCAGGATAGGTATCGGCAAAATAAGCAGGGGTGTTATTTCCAAAGACCAGGATATAATTTTGTGCAATACGGCCGGCAAGGAGAAACGGGTCAGGATAAATACGCTTTATACATTTGAGGGCCTTAAAAAGGTGGAAACCGACCGTGCTCGGGCCGGGGAAATAATAGCCGTGTCGGGTATGCAGGAGATAAATATTGGAGACACCATCTGTTCGCCGGATCTGGTGGAGCCTGTTTCTTTCGTGGATATTGACGAGCCCACCATTTCCATGAATTTTATTGTTAACGACAGCCCCATGGCGGGTCTTGAAGGAACCTACGTGACCAGCCGCAATTTGCGGGATCGACTGGAACGCGAGTTGCTTTCCAATGTCTCTTTGCGTGTGGAAGAACTAAATCCCGACTGCTTCAAGGTATCCGGCCGGGGGGAGCTTCACCTTTCCATACTGATTGAGTTCATGCGCCGGGAAGGTTATGAATTTGCCGTGACCCGTCCGGAGGTAATTCTTAAAAATATCAACGGGGTCTTAAGCGAACCCGTCGAAAGATTATTCATCGAGGTCCCTGCTGAATATGTCGGGACTGTTATCGAAGGTATCGGGAAACGCAGGGGTGAACTTTCGAACATGGTTAACGCCGCGGGGAATACTGTTAAGATGGAATTCCTAATCCCGTCCAGGGGACTGATCGGATACAGGTCCGAGTTCTTAACTGATACCAGGGGCAATGGTGTGATGAACCACGTTTATGAATGCTATCAGTCTTTCAAGGGTGAAATCATTACCCGTACCAGGGGCTCACTGGTGGCTTTTGAAAGCGGTGTCGCCGTTCCTTATGGACTTTTCAACGCCCAAGGGAGGGGCAATTTGTTTATTGAACCGGGTGTTGAGGTATACGCCGGCATGATTGTCGGGGAAAACGCGCGCAATGATGATATTACGGTAAATGTCTGCAAAAAGAAGCACCTTACCAATACGCGGGCTTCCGGTTCCGACGACGCCCTGCGCCTGATACCGCCGGTTATTATGACACTGGAAAAATGCCTCGAATTTATTAAGGATGATGAATTGCTGGAGGTAACCCCAAAATCCCTGCGGCTTCGGAAGATGATTATTAATAAAGGCGAACGCGACAGATATATAAAGATTAAGCCTCAAGCCCCTGTCCGGAGTTCAATGAACCAGGCCATAGCACAGCAGTAAGAATGATGCTGCCCCTAAATCAAAATTACATTTTCAGAAACTGCATTACTTTGTAGATAAGTATCGCCGGCCAGAGGAGGGCTTTGAAGAAGCCTATCACGCCTTCCTTGAAATTGGCCGCATGCTGAATGTAATAGACAAGAGCGCCGATAAAGGCAAGGCCGTAGACACCGCCGGAAGCTCCGCAGCTGTTACTCATCTTTTTCATTTTTCTCCTTCTTTTTGCGTTGCCCTTATTTATTTAATGACCCAACCAAATTTGTCAGGCTAATCGCCGTTTTTGATCACCTGGCCCAGTTTGAACCCGGTCATCTTTGCTTCTTCAATTTCATCCCCGGACGGCCTGTACTTGATATTCAAAACATCCCCCGGCATATCCCAGCCCATGGACTGGAGTTCTTCCCTGACCTTTACCGCCCCCCGGCCGCCCCAGCCGAAGGACCCGAAAGCAAAACCGATTCTTTTTTTCGGCCTTAAGCCCTTTACTTAGGCCAGAAAGCCGGCTGCAGAGGGAAGCATCCCGTTATTCAGGGTGGGTGAGCCGACCAGGACCGCTTTTGACGTCAGAATATCCGTTACTAGTTAACCTGCTAATTTTAGGTAAATTTTCGCCATGAACAGCTGTTTTCCTTCTTGTGAATTAAAAAGAAAAATGACCGATTTAATTTATAAGAGTATGCAAGCCGCACTGCTGTCAGCGCTTAAAAACATTTTATAACCTATTTTTCGACAAATTCATCAAAGGATTTTAAAGACGCCTGTCAAATTTATAGACCGAAATGCGATAATTCTGTTTTAAACAAAAAATCGAGGGTGGGGTTGGCGCTGATATGATTAGTTCTCTTTTTAGCAGCTTAGACCTGAATTCAGACCGGACTATGAAATTATTCGATACAATCCCTGTCGGCATAAGCATAACTTTAGATAAAACTTGCCGGAAAATAAAATATAACAAGAAAGCGGCGGAATTCTTAAGGATTCAGCCGTGGAAGGTTTTTTTAGATTCCGGCTTAAACAATTCGCCTTTAAAAATGTACCATGAGGGAAAAGAACTATCCCCGGAAGAAATACCGGTTCAGCGTGCGGTATGGAAGGGCGAGACAGTTAAAAACCTGGAAATAGATTTTGTCTGGGAAGACGGAACGCGTAAGACGGCTATATGGAACTCCAATCCATTGCTGGACGGGGAAGGAGTGATCATAGGAGCGATATCCGCTTTTGATGATATTACCGGGCGCAAGCGGATTGAGAACGAATTGAGAATAGTCAACAACAACCTTGCCGCTTCTCAGGAGATCGCGCATTCAGGAAGTTTCTCCTGGGATCTGGAAAATAACCGGATGGTTTGGTCCGACGAGTTCTACCGCATCCTGGGGCTGACCCCCGGGCAGATTCAGCCTTCCTTTGATGCTTTCATTAACATGATTCATCTTGAGGACAGGGAAAAAGCGGCAAGAGATATCTTAAGATTTGCAAGTAAGGGGAAGAAAGCCCGCGACGAATTCCGGATTGTCAGAAGCGATGACGCGGTTAAATTCATAGAGGTAATTGGCAAAGCAGCAAGAGGCGGTGAAAAACCGGCGCTGATAATTGGTATGGTCCGGGATATCACCAGACATAAGCACGCTGAAGAAATGTTAATGGAGACCAGGGATTACCTGGAAAACCTGATCGGTTACGCAAATGCTCCTATCATAGTCTGGGATACCTCCTTTAAGATAACAATATTCAGCCATGCCTTCGAGAGGTTGACGGGGTACACTGAGGGCGAGGTTTTAGGCCTGCCCCTGGAAATTCTATTTCCGGAGAACAGCAAGAGGGAGTCCTTAAACCATATAAGGCAAACTTCATCGGGAGAGCGTTGGGAAGCGGTTGAAATTCCCATCCTTGGCGCCGATGGCTCGATTCATATAGTCCTGTGGAATTCAGCCAATGTCTACAATAGAGATAAAACCGGCATTATCGCCACGATTGCGCAAGGGCAGGACATCACCTTGCGCAAGGAGGTGGAAGAAGCCGTTTACGCAAATCGAACCCTGTTATTTAACATTATTGATGGAACTTCAGATCTGGTCGGCGTCAAAAACCTTGAAGGCCGGATGGTGCTCGCAAACCGGGCGCTGGCAAAGATAACGGACAAACCCTTCAACGAGATTATAGGTTATGATATCAGCGAATATTTCGGGTATGAAGCGGGGCAACTAAACCGGGAGAATGATTTAGAAGTTACTACGTCAGGAAAAAGTGGAATTTTTGAAGAAACGATTCCTGCAAAAGACGGCGACCGTATCTTTCTTGCCAACAAATTCCCTTACCGCAACAAATCGGGTGAGATCATCGGCGTCATCGGTATTTTACGCGACATAACCGAGCGCAAGAAAGCCGAGGTTGCGCTGAAGGAAAGTGAAGAGCGCTATCGTTCCCTTGCCAAGAAACTGCAGGAAGTGGACCTTCGCCAGTCCGAGGAACGGTTCTGCAAGGCCTTTTATTCAAGCCCGGCTATGATGTATATCCAAAATTTAGACGGACGCTTCATAGAGATAAACGACAAGTTTACGGAAGTTACAGGTTATTCGCGTGATGAGATAATCGGCCGCAACTCCCTGGAATTAAACGCCTATATTGACCCTGCCCAGCGGGTGGAGGCATTTCAGCGAATTAACGGTTCAGGACGGCTGCAGAACTTTGAAATTAAAGTCAGGGCTAAAAACGGGAAAATTTTAAGCCTTGTTACATCTGCGGAAATTGTCCAGCTTAATGATGAGCGCGTCATTTTGTATCATCAATTTGACATTACCGAACGCAAGCAGATGGAGGAGAAGCTGCGCCAGTCGGAGGAACGCTTCTTCAAAGCGTTTAATTCAAGCCCTGTGATGATGAACATCCGAACATTGAATGGAAATTGCGTTGACATTAACAATACTTCTATGGCCAATCTTGGTTATTCTAAAGAAGAACTGATAGATACGACATATGAAGAACACCATGTTTACGGCAGTTCCGGCCCGCCACCGGAATTAATCAAGTCAATGGATGAGAAGAAACCGATAAATAACCTTGAAGTAAAATTCTATACAAAACAGGGTAAACAGCGCACCGGTCTGTTATCAACAGAGTTTATTGAGCTTAATGGTGAGATGTGTATTCTAATTATTACAAATGATATTACAGAGCTCAGGCAGTTTGAAAAAGAAATGTCCCGTCTGGATCGTTTAAAACTGGTTGGTGAGATGGCCGGGGGGATTGCACACGAGATCAGAAACCCAATGATGGTTGTCAGGGGCTATTTGGAGTATATTGGTAATAAAAAAGAATTCGAGAAATATGCGGACCGGTTTGAGCTTATGATCAGTGAATTAGACAGGGCGAACTCGATTATTACAGAATATCTCACCCTGGCGAGAAGCAGGGCCTATGATGCAGAGCCAGAAAACCTGAACGTTTTAATTAACGATTTAATTTACTTAATAGAAACAGACGCTATCAAAGAAGACAAGTATATCAACATGGAACTTGAAGAGGTACCCGACATGCTCTTGGAAAAAAATGATATCAAACAGATGATCCTCAATTTGATCCGCAACGGGCTTGAGGCTATGGCGCCAGGCGGCTACCTTACTGTGAGAACATTTGTTGAAGGGAAAGAGGTTGTTTTGGCGGTAAGTGATCAGGGCAAAGGAATCCCGCCGGAGCATCTGGATAAAATGGGTATCCCGTTTTTTACCACTAAAGACTACGGCACCGGCCTGGGACTTGCCATGTGTTATAAAATAGCAACCAGGCATAATGCGAAAATAAGCATAGAAACCAGCCCGGAAGGGACAACATTCTTTGTAAAGTTTGATATTTCAGGCGCCCCGGTATCCTGATTCGAAGTTCGGTACGCGGCTGCTTTTAGCCTTGTTTTGCGCATTCCCTGAGGTTAACGGTTATCCAAATTCTTTTGTGAGTACAACCGTTAAAATTTACATCGTTCAGCTGAGATGTCACTATTGCTTCTTTACCGTCATATAAAGATTCTTTGTAAGCTTTTATCTTGATTAGTTTGTCAAAGAGATCCGCCTTGTTTTTAGCGTAAATGTACTGCTCCACAATCCAAACCTCCTTTTTGCAATTGTTATTTATTTCGGTAAAAGGAGGTATATTCCTTGACAATTATTCCGTTAAAAGATGACAAGAAAATGCAAAAAGGATGGTTCTCACTCAACAAAGCTTAACTGTCGACAAAGTTATTTAGCCAAAATACGCGTTTTTAATATTCTTCGAGGCCTTCTTATATACTTGCGGCAAGACTTTTAAATGTATGGATATTTGAATGCATACTACAAAGATCCATAATTTACTTAAAGGTAAGTTGTTGTTTTTGACGAATATTCAGCAAGAAGGAGGTACAAAAGGGATGTTTATGATGAAGAAGATTTTTAGAAGAGTGCTCTTAAACAGATCTCATCTGAAAGGAACTCTTTCCAAAAGAGCCATTGTTACCGAGGCCCTGATGGTTTCCTTAACAGGGGCGGCTTACCTTTCGCATCTCGTGGTCAAGAGAAAACAACGAAGGTACACCTATATTAACTTGAAGGATTTGAGATAAGCCAACTAGTACCACAATCACCTCGCTTAGGAGAGGCCTCGCCGCCTCTCCCAATCTATTATCGGGATTAAATCTCCGCACGTCAAACGGTTAAATCCTTTCTTTTATAAAAAACAAATGTTGCAACTGACATTGCCGCAATAATTATAAGAGATAAGACGAAAAACACAGGTTCAAAGATCAAGACCGATGGTCGGCTCGTCCAGAATAATTAATTTCGGGTCATGAAGCAGACCCTGGAAAATACCGACTTTCTTTTTATTGCCGAAAGACAGATCGCTGATTCGTCTTTTTAAGATCCAGGTCCATTGTTTCAGCAAGCTGAGTTATTCTTTTGCTGCAGTCCTTTTTATAAAAGCTCGCCGAGTATTTCAGCAGGTCAATCACCCTCATATTTTCATAGTAAAGCACTTCCGAGGGCAGATAACCTATTTCTTTTTTGGACCGTATTTCAGGCAGTCTTTTCCGAATATCTTTGCGCTTCCGCTGGTCTGGTAAATCAGGGACAGGATGGTCCGGATAGCGGTTGACTTTCCGGCGCCATTAGGGCCGATAAAGCCGAAGATCTCGCCCTCCTCAACATTGAAGCTGACATCAATAATGCCCCGCTGCCTGCCGTAATACTTGGTGAGATTTTTTATTTCAATAACTTTTATCAAAGGGCCCTCTTAGTCAATCAAACGCAGGAGATAAATAAGTCCCCTTTTGTTTAAAGGGGACCAGGCGCTGCTTTAATGAATCTATTTTAACGGTAATTTCTCGTTGTCAAAAAGGTTAATAAGTGTACGGGCCCTGGTGTCCCGGATAAGTGTACTGACTGCCGTATGTATGCTGACCCGGCTGGAACTCCTGGGCCTGCTGGCCTGCAATTTGCTTGAGCAGCTGCTGCATATTGTCAATAGCATGGATCATCTGGGAAAACGCCCCGGCAGGCTGCAGATACTGCATCCCCTGGTTAAGAAGAGAAATAGCCTGGTTGATGGACTGTTTCATGTACTGCTGGTTATACTGCTGTTCCTGTATTGCCTGGGTTTTAAGCTGCTGAATTTGCTGGTAGAGCTGGAACGCCTGCTGCATATAAGGCTGTGAAGCCATAGGCTGCTGGGCGCCCATTGGTCTGGAGAACATGGGGCCCTGCTGCTGGGGCTGGCCATAAGCTTGAGGCTGCCCGTAAGGCTGTGACTGCATTCCGCCCTGACTGGAGTACTGGGTATAGTTAGTGGGATTTGTTCCCTGTTCAGTTTCTATATCGGGTGTCTTTTTTGCCGGTCGTGATGGTTCATTGGTCTCATTTTTGGGCATTTGGAAATCCTCCTTGTGGGTATATGTTTTTTCCTTTTTATAGTTTCCCTGTCAAAAGTTTTTTATACGCATCGAAAAACATCCGGCAGCGGCGCCGGCTTGCTTCGGATAAAAAATTTTTAAAAATAGCCTGGCCGACATATTGCATAGTGTTTTTAGGTATGCTATATTACTTGTAAATCAAAACAAAATCCTGTGAAGGAGAAAAGTATAGCTGGACCCAGTTTTTCAGGGAGAAGGTGCCGTGACTGGGAGCGCCTTTAGATATGGACAGCTGAAGTTCACTCCGGAGGAGCAGGCTGAAAATCCTTGATGGCGAGTAGGCTAAGCCGCATTTCCAGCGTTAGAGGGAAGGGGTATCGGAACGTTATTCCCATACCGGATGAAGTTTCCGTACTTTTTAAGAGTGGGCTGTGTTTTTATATACAGCCAATCAGGGTGGTACCGCGAAGTTCGTAGTTTTCGTCCCTGGGGGATGAAAAATATGGGCTTTTTTTATTTTCCGAACCGGCGCAAAGCTGGGAATTTACGAAAGGTTTCAACACAGGAGGGGGTTAAGAAGTGAAAAAGCTCCGGTGTGTAATTATGAGGGGCGGAACAAGCAAAGGCGTATTCTTCAATGAAAATGAACTTCCCCGGGATATTGAAGAGAGGACAAAAGTTATCTTAAGGGTTATCGGCAGTCCGGACAAAAGGCAGATTGACGGCCTCGGCGGAGCGGACATACTGACCAGCAAGGTCGCCATTATCGGCCCTCCCAGCCGCAAAGACGCCGACGTAGACTATATTTTCGGCCAGGTCGGCATTACGGAGCCGACGATAGACTGGGGATGGGTCTGCGGCAACCTATCCGCAGCCGTAGGTCCTTATGCCGTTGACGAGGGTTTGGTCAGGGCGCAGGGCCGGAAAGCAACGGTGAGGGTTTACTGTGTGAATGTTGATAAGTACCTGAACGTTGAGTTTCCTACTAAAAACGGTAAAACGGTCTACGAAGGCGACTTCACGGTTGACGGCGTACCGGGATCAGGTTCAAAAATATCGCTGGATTATTCCGGGACCACAGGTACCCTTACCGGAAGCCTTCTGCCTACTGGTAAACCGAAAGATGTGCTCGAAGTCAGGAACTTTGGTAAAATTGAGGCTTCAATAATTGACGTTTCCACCGTTGTTGCCTTCGTCAGAGCTAGAGATCTCAGCTTAAAGGGCACGGAATCGGCAAGAGACCTTGATTCAAACAGGGAACTTATTGAATCGATGGAGCAGATCCGCCTTGAAGCGGCCCGCATGTCCAACATAGAGGCAAAAGCTGCTCTTATGCCTATGCTCGCTCTGGTCCAGGAACCCGTACCCTGGGTCAACTCGGCAACTGGTGAACTGATGCGGACCGATGATGTGACCATACTGTCCAAGGTCTATGCTGCAGGAATGATGCATAAGGCATACCCCGGCACCGGATGCATTACAACGGGGGTTGCCGCCAAGATGAAGGGATCGATTGTCAACGAGTTCGTCAAACCAAAAGCGGGGCGTAACGGAACTGTAACAATCGGCCATTTCTCGGGATGTATTTCAGTGGATATCAAGTTTTCCGAGAATAATTCTTCCTTCCATCTGGAGAAAGCCGCCATGTACAGGACGGCCAGAAGAATCATGGAAGGATACGTTTATATATAAGAAAGCGGGCTTAAAGGTCATAAGTTTTAATAGGGGACAGGGTTTAAATGACTATTGTAGAAAAGATACTTGCTGCCCATGCAGGAAAGGAATCTGTATCCAGCGGGGAGTTTGTCAATGTAAAAGTGGATCTGGTCATGGCCAGCGACCTGACAGCGTATATCTCAATCAAGCAGCTTGACCTGCTGGGAGTTAAAAAGCTTTTTGATCCCTCAAAAGTGGTTTTCGTAATGGATCATTTCACACCCAACAAGGATGTCGCCGCAGCGGAACAGATTAAAAAGATCCGGGACTTTTCGCTTGAACAAGGACTTCATTATGTTGAATGCGGAGACATGGGGATTGAACATGTTTACCTTCCCGAGAAAGGGCTGGTTCTTCCCGGTGATGTTGTGGTCGGGGGGGATTCACATACCTGCACTTGCGGGGCGCTTGGCGCTTTTGCTACGGGTATGGGGTCTACCGATATAGCTGTGGCAATGGCGACGGGGGAAATTTGGATGAAAGCGCCCCCGACGTTCAAATTCTCGTATAACGGTAAAGCCGGCAAATGGGTAACCGGCAAAGATTTAATCCTTTATACAATCGGCCGGATCGGTGTCGACGGCGCTCTTTATGCGGCTATGGAGTTCACCGGGGAAGCTATCTCGGACCTTTCCATGGACGGTCGCTTTACGATCGCCAACATGGCTATTGAGGCTGGCGCCAAGGCGGGTATCTGCGAGGTAGACGATAAGACAATGGGATATCTCGTTCCAAGAGCAAAACGGCCTTTTACAATTTATAAAAATGACGGCGACGATGAATATGCGCAGGTGTTTGAATACAATGTTGAAGAGATTGAACCCCAGGTTTCCCTACCCCATCTGCCCAGCAACGCTATGGCGGTCGGCAAGGTAGGGGAAATTGAGATAGATCAGGTGGTCATCGGCGGCTGCACAAACGGCCGTCTGGAAGATCTTTATTACGCCCATCTTATTATGCAGGGAAGGAAAATCAGCAAAAAGGTCCGCTGCATAATTATTCCCGGTTCACAGCAGGTGTATTTGGATGCGCTCCGCCTGGGTTATATGGAAACTTTTGTCACAGCGGGTGCAATGGTAAGTCCTCCGACCTGCGGGCCCTGCGTGGGAGGCCATATGGGTGTGCTGGCTGCGGGAGAACGCTGTGTTTCCACTACAAACAGGAACTTTATCGGCAGAATGGGAGACCCGTCGTCTGAGATTTACCTGGTCAACCCGGCGACCGCCGCTGCCAGCGCTTTGACCGGCAGGCTGACTGATCCAAGGGAGGTGACCGGCGACGCTTAGAGGAAGAGTACATAAATTCGGCGCCAATATTGATACGGATGCAATTATCCCGGCGCGCTACGCGTCAATTTCAGATGCGCTGGAACTAGGTAAACACTGCATGGAAAATATTTTCCCCGGATTCTCGGCCCAGATGGAACCGGGAGATATAATCATGGCAGAAACTAATTTCGGCTGCGGCTCGTCAAGGGAGATAGCGCCAATCTCGATTATGGGTTCCGGGATCTCCTGCGTAATCGCCAAAAGTTTTGCCAGGATATTTTTTAGAAACGCAATCAACATCGGACTTCCTTTACTTGATTGCTCCGAAGTGGTTGACGGCACAAAAACCGGGGATATATTGGAGATTGATCTTGAGGCCGGGCTGATCAAAAACGCTACCACAGGATTAACATATAAAGCTGCTCCTTATCCCGACTTTATTAGTGAGTTGATCAATGCGGGCGGGCTTATAGAATATACAAAAAGAAAAATAGAGGAGAGAAAATGAGAAAAACAACACGGCTTAGAGAACTGATCAACGGCGACGAAATTTTAGCCATGCCGATTGCGCATGATGCGACAGCCGCCAAACTTATTGAACTTGTCGGCTTCAAATCCCTGGCTACGGGGGGTTATCCTACAACAGCAACACTTTTGGGTAAACCTGACCTTTCGATACTTTCCATGACTGAAATGGTGACGCATACAAAGAACATTACCGAAGCAGTGAACATTCCGGTTCTTGCCGATGGTGACACGGGCTACGGTGATGTTATAAACGTAATGAGAACAGTGCATGAGTTTGAGTTGGGTGGGGTCGCGGCCATATTCATAGAGGACCAGCTCTTTCCCAAGCGCTGCGGCCACATGGAAGGAAAGCAGATCATCGAAACGGACGAAATGGTGGCGAAATTGAAAGCAGCTATTGATGCCAGGGTGGACCCCGATTTAGTCATTATGGCCCGGACGGATGCAATTGCGGTGACCGGCATTGACGATGCCATCTACCGCGCAAACAAGTATAGGGAGGCCGGGGCGGACCTGATCTTCGTGGAAGCCCCGCAATCGATAGAGCACATGGAGAGGATAAACCGCGAAATAGACGCCCCCACCATGATTATCCAGATAGAGGGGGGAAAAACGCCCCTGCTGCCGATGAAAGAGCTTGAGCAGATCGGCTATAATGTAGTTGTTTACCCGGTTTCCACACTTTTTGCGGCTGCTTTTGCAGTAAGGGGTGTCCTGGAAGAACTGATGAAGACCGGTACAACAGCCGGGTATAGGGACAGGATGTACTCATTTGATGATTTTAACCGGCTTGT
This sequence comes from Desulfotomaculum sp., assembly GCA_003485325.1. Lineage (GTDB taxonomy): Bacteria > Bacillota > Desulfotomaculia > Desulfotomaculales > Nap2-2B > 46-80. The sequence continues at coordinate 24,982 of DMZI01000077.1, read as the reverse complement.
AGGCCTTGAAGTCCTTAGGGAGAAAGAAAGTTCCTTCTATAAAGCAACAGCGCCGGCGGCTGCTTGCTCATCGGTATAGGCTTTTGCCAGTTTGGCAGGCCTGCTGGTTCCAATTGTCAGCCGGTTCAATTGAAATGTTTAATCTATCTTGGCCTGTTTCACAGGCCAAGATTATTTTTCAAGAGATGGGAAGCAATCCTATGAGGCAGCTGAAGGATGTCGCGTTATTTTTGCCTTGTTTTTGCGGTGAGGGAGGCAGGGTTTAACTCGGCTTCCCTGATATTCAGGACAAGGGCAAAGGCGATTGTCCCGTAGGCTACGAAACTCCTGAAATACTCGCCCAGGGCGACATCGGCAAAAATATTCTGGCCGGCCTGGGGTGAGTCGGCGTCAATAATGTCACAGATTTCTTTGCCAAAAAGAACAGCGTTATCCCCCTTGTTCAGCTCGAATAATTCTTTCACCGCAGTCCTGACCTATAGCTGCGGTATGTTCAAATTATTATGGTTATGGACACGCATTGGCCTTGAAGGGTTATAATGATGACTTGACTCAAGACGTTCTTTATAATGATCCTGGTGATGGTTTAGGTCATCGTTGTAGTTATTCGTACATGATAAATACTTTTAGTTGGTGTAATTCAGCATTTTGGAAATAACTCTTTAATGGGGGTGTAATATTTGAATAAAAAACTTTTAATAGTTGCAAGTATCATTTTCCTAACGATGATTATCATTAGTAGTATAAGGATAACTAAAGGCTATACTCAATCGTCTATCTCAGATAAGCTTAGTAAAGATGCATTTGAAAATGCTACCGAAAAAGTAGAGGTCAAATCTGTCTTTGATACTGACTTCCCCATAGCAATGAATATAATTAGTCAGGATCCGAGTTTCCTTCCTGAACAATTTCGCTCAAAACCTGAAGAATATCAACCCACAAGCATGGGAAATCCTTATAAAGTATATACGGCAGACAAAAGTTTTGTTCAAAAATTTAAATTAAGTGGCCAATTTGGTAGTATTCTTTCAGGAGAATATTTATGGGAAGTGCCCATATTAGATAATTCTGGTAGAGTGGTTAGTTCTTCTACAGTATGGGAAAACAACGGTAAATGGGAAGTGGGTTTAACAGGCCTCAATATTCCTCCAGATTTTGTCCAATTAAGTTCAGACAACGATTTAATTGCTGAGTTATTGATCAATAATGATTTAACCAAATTTAAAGAACTAAAGCATATAAGAGTTTTTAAGATGGATGCTATATATTTGGTTTCAAAATCGGGAGACGAATATATTATCCCTATGTCATTCAGGCCTGATTTAGTTGGATTAGATAATTTAAAAGTATACACAGCAGATGAGGCAATGAAAGTAATTAGTGAGAGAGTTATTTTCGGGGCAGATGATAATGGTGCAATTTTAAGTGATTAATTTTGCAACAATATATTTTTGTTGACAGCCCTAAAAAGCAGGGCTGTTTTATTTAATACCTGCTTAATAAGTCTCAAAACTAAGAGCAGATTACAGAATAACAGTTGGTCAGGCTTGAAATTTAAAAAATCAAGCCTGACCTCTCCCTAACGGCTAAGAGCATCTTTTCCGGCTTTGAATATTTTAGCCAGTTCAACTGCATGCATCAGAGTGTTTCGGCCTGTTTGCATGCCGGTTTCATCTTCCAGTACGCCCAGCCGCACCCCTGGGTCGAAAACACCGCAACCGTTTTTGCTGCTTACCGCTGTTCCTCCAAGTCCCGGGAAGCCTCCGACGGGGATCATTCCTAAAGTTATCATTCCCGAAGTTATGGAAAGCAGAGTGGTTTCCAGACCGGCGTTTCTATACCAGCCCACTGCAAGCGCTACCCCGATTTTGTCCCTTAGGGCGCGGTTATATTTTTTCCCGTTGTAAAGAGCGACCAGACGGTCCATGAACCTGGCAAGATAACCTGACATTCTGTGCAGGTATACAGGGGAAGCAAGGACAAGCACGTCGGCGTCAATAACCTGAGGGTATATTTCCAGCATGTCGTCTTGTTGCCGGCAGAAACGTTCTTCTGTCTGTTTTGCGATACAGAAACTGCACTGCAGGCAGTCGTTTATTTTCAGCCTGCTTACGTTTATCGTTTTAGTCCGGACCTCTTGACCTTTCACTGAATTGACTGCTTCCTCCAGGAATGCGTCGGTGTTGCCTTCTTTAACCGGACTGCCGCAGATGCCAAGGACATTAATCATCTTTAAGCTTACCTCCTTAACTGGTTATAGATATAATTTTAAATGAGAACGTTGATATTCCTTGTTTTTCAAAGCAGCATTTTTGCAAAAAAGTAGATACATAACTACAGCATAACAGGGGGGCAGGTTTGACTTATTGTTTTTAATTAACTTATGGCAATACCTTTCTGAAGAAGGAGCAGCGCCTGGCCTATGGGTTAGTTCGATCGCAGCGGGAGCTTTTTACCTCTTCCTGTTCGGGCCCGTTCTGTTCGATTGAAGGGGGAGGGCTTTTTCTTCGTTAATCCCTTCGCTGTAGCTGTAAATCCCGCTTCTGCCGGTGAATCAGCCGGCGCTGTAGTTACCATTGAACAAGCTTCAGCAAGTAAATCTTCTATCCACGGAGCTAATGTAAAAAAAATAAATAAGAAGATTTCTCTAAAAAGCATGACTTTACATAATGAAAAGCAGAAGGTTAACGACGAACTGGGTAATCCTATCATTATCGGTATTGTTATCATCTGGAAGGTAGTTAATACCGCCAAGGCAGTATTTAATGTAGACAACTATACCGAGTATCTGTCTATCCAGTGCGATTCGTCACTGCGCAATATAGTTCGTTTGTATCCCTATGATGCCTTTACTGAAGAAGGAGAAAAGTCATTACGAGGCAGCAGTCAGGAAGTTGCAGACAAGTTGAAGGAAGAAATTCAAATGAGAGTTGATATCGCAGGTTTGGAAATACTAGAAGATCGAATTACCCATTTAGCCTATGCTACGGAAATCGCTGCCGCTATGCTGCAAAGGCAGCAAGCCTCAGCTATTATTGCCGCAAGACAGATGATCGTTGAGGGCGCCGTGGGAATGGTAGAAATGGCTCTTGCCAAGCTTAGTGAAAAAGATATCGTACAACTGGATGAAGAACGCAAGGCAGCTATGGTCAGTAATCTACTGGTTGTACTATGTGGAAATAAGGACCCCCAGCCCATTGTTAACAGTGGCTCTATATACTAATATTTGTTAAAAGTTATCACCAAGAAATAATTGTTGAAGCGGAAAATGCTAATAAATAGAGCCTGATCAATTTTAGGGAGGGGGATACCTATTGGAAAATGGTGATAATAAAAAAGATAAAAAACAAATCCTGCTGAGATTATCTCCCTCTCTTTGGAAGGAATTAGCCGCTTGGGCTGAGGACGACTTTCGTTCCATCAACGGGCAGATTGAATACTTGCTTTCAGAATGTGTTAAACAGCGGAGAAAAAAAATAGATGAATAACTAATTTGTTTAACAGCTGATCCGTAAAAACGTTCCCAAAGTGGTGGTTTTGTTTTATTTACCGGTCCCATGGTATTATCGCGTAGCAGGGGGTCAGTCTTGGAAGTCAAAAAGTCAAGCCTGACCCCTTATTGCTGGCTCAGGCTTCAGTGAGATCGAGGACGTGTACGCTTTTGACTTTTCCCCTGCCGTCTAAAGAATTAACTCTGGCCAGACCGCTTTTGTCTACGCTTTCAATCCAGACAGGCGAGCCGTCAAGCATCACGGTGATGGTTTCATCCGAACGCAATATCTGGCGTGCACGATCTATATTCATCACTAATCCTCCTCTTTTTTTCATTATTTTCTCCGAAAAAGGGTTGTCTGACTCTGACTCAGAAATTTTTTGTTAAATTTATTTTTGCTGGCGATTTCAGGCAATCACTGATACAGATATTGCAGACAAAAATATTCCAATTTCTCATAGTATGTTGATAAATATGTAGCTGGATACACTGGATTATAATATTATCAAGCAGTATACTTGTAAAGAGCGTGGTTGACTGAAGATGGCTATACATAAGATAGAAAAAATGATCTGCAGCCCTTTCAGCAAGGGAATCTTCTGGGTTTTTATCAGTCAGGAACTCAAAAGTGAGCCCTGGCTGATGGAACGATCCTGGGCAGTTGATTTCGACAGTGTAACTGAGACTGGATGGGATGTTGAGAGGACAAAAGAGGCCATCCGTTTCAAACTGATGCTCCCCGCCGGCCAGGAAGCCAGTTTACGGTACGACCAAGGAAGCGGGACGCTGTCTTATCTGCTGGATGCCGAACTGGTTTTAACCCAGGTTTCCCACCCGCAAACCAAGAGAAATTGGCTTGTCGTCAAAAAACAGTTGCCCCGCCCAGGTGATGTAAGAGTATTCGGCCTTGGCGAAAATACGCCTCCGATGAACAAGGCCGGACAGACTATTGTCATGTGGAACATGGCTCCGCTGATGTATAAGATGGGCACTACACCTCTCTACCAGTCGTACCCGGTTGTAATTTACCAGTACGTTGATGGGCCGGCCTTCGGCCTTGTCTTTGACAACCCCTGTTACTCCGTATTCAAGTTTTCCGAAGACGGAAAAAGGATGTCTTATTACGTACGCGACATGGAGCTGAATTACTTTATCCTTTTAGGCCCCACCCTTCCTGAAGTCATGGAGCAGTTGACATCGCTGACCGGCAGGCCGGCCCCGCTACCGAAATGGTCTTTAGGGTATCAGCAGAGCCGCTGGAGCTACGCCCCTTCCGAGCGTGTCCGCGAGATAGCCGCTTCTTTCAGGGACAGGGATATACCCTGTGACGCTATTTACCTTGATATAGATTATATGGACCACTACAAGAGCTTTACCTGGGGAGAGGGTTTTGAAGACTACCGTGAGCTGATTGACGACTTGCATGCCAGAGGGTTTAAAGTAATAACCATCGTCAATCCCGGCTTGAAGGTAGAACACGGTTATAAACCTTACAAAAACGGGTTGAGCAAAGGAATTTTTATAGTCAACAAAGACGGGGGATATGTGACAAGAAGCGTTTGGCCCGGGCAGTGCCATTTCCCAGATTTCCTCGATCCATCCGTCCAAAAATGGTGGGGAGAGATGATTTCTGAATTTGTCAAACCCGGAGTGGACGGAATCTCGTGTGATATGAACGAGCCGACTACTTTTGATCTGCGGCGCACCCTTCCCTGTGATGCAATTCAAAAACTATCCGGAACAGAGAAATTTTCACATGAGAAAGTTCATAACCTGTACGGCATGCTGATGACACGGGCGACTTACGAGGGGCTTTTAAAAGTTACCCGTCTGCCTTTTATTCTGACCAGATCAGCCTATTTGGGAAACCAGAGGTATTCAGCAACCTGGACGGGAGACAATTACAGCAGTTGGGAGCATTTAAGGGCCAGCATCCCGATGATTTTAAACCTCGGGCTTTCCGGGCAGCCGGTTTCCGGGCCGGATATCGGGGGATACTATGGGGGGCCGACCCCCGAGTTGTATGAACGCTGGATTCTCCAGGGCGCTTTGTTCCCCTTCAGCAGGACCCATTCGAGGAGGAATACAAAAGATCAGGAACCCTGGTCGTTTGGCGAACAGGTTGAAAACAGCGCACGCAAGGCTATAAAACTGCGTTACCAGATGCTCCCGTATTTTTACTCCCTTTTGTACGGGGCGAATCAAAACGGTCAGTTAATCATGAGGCCGGTATTTTATCACGCGCCGACTGAAAGTGCGCTCAACCCCGAATTTTACGAGACGGAATTTTTAATTGGGCCGCACCTGCTCCTTGCTCCGCTGATGGATACTGCGCCAACCCGTATGTTTTATCTTCCACCGGGCGTCTGGTATTCATGGTGGAACGGTAATAAAATTGAGGGAGACAGGGTATTTCAGACCAATGCCTCCGAAGACGGCAATCTACCTCTGTTTGTCCGTGAAAACGCAATTGTGCCTTTATACCCCGAACCGCCTTCCTTTATTCCCGACTGTTCATTAAAAGCCCTGGAAATTATGGTCCCTTTAACAGGCGAAGCTCAGGGGGAGGTTGTTGAATACTTTGACCGGGAATCACTGCTCGCCTACGATGTTGTTTTTACGCTGCAGGGGAATCATATCAGAGGGAAAATTACTCAAAAAACAAAAGGGCGGGTCCCTTCGGAATACCACCCTCCGGAGATATTGAAAATCCTTGTCAATCACAGTATTCAAAATGTGGAATTCATCAGCGCCGCCAGGGAATTTTCTGTTCAGCCCGAACCCGGCAGAAAATCGTGGACGCTGGTTACCGTCAACGACGCCGCCCTGTCGCTTGAGTTCAGCTTAGTGATTAGTTAATTATTTAGTTCACTCATAGATCACGCAGGCGCGGCGATCAGGTCGTGCAATCCTCTTTTATCATCCCTGAGTTTGTCAACAACCCCGTCCCCACTATCACTTACCAATATCTGAACCAGTAATAGATAAGTTTGACGCATTCCGTACGCGCTGTCCTCTTGTCTATGGTTTTGCCGTCTAGCGGGCCGGTTGGACAGTAAAGCAATTTTACACCGCTATTTCTGTAAACTCTGTCAAAGACCATCTTCACCCTCCTCATATGGTAGGGCGAACTGACCACTATTGCGGAACTGTAATTTTTTTTCAGGACAATTTTCTTCGAATAAAGAGCGTTCTGGTAAGTGCTGATTGATTCTTTCTCAAGAATGAGATCCTGCCTTTCAGCGTCTTCCTGGACTGCTCTTTCTGCCATCCTGTCAACCGAAGATCCCCAGCCCGTGATAATGATCGTGTTTGAAAACCCGAGCCCGTACAGGCGCGCGGCGCACCCCGCCCTTGCCGGTTCGCTGCCCAGGGCAATGATCACGTCAACCTTCTCCGGCTGATCGCTGAAGTAAAGAAGTTGTGACATCAGCAGGCCGGGCGCCATATAGAGGAATTCAAGAAACGCTATTGTCAAAAGAAAAACGCTGATTAATATAACCCCGCATCCTTTACTTATTTTAAGCCGCCTCCTTGCCATAAGGAGAAAAGAAATTTTAGCAATCCTGAAAATTGGTGTGCATTAGGGAGGTCAACTGCCTACGTGCTCATTTTCGCCTCTTATACTTGTACGAACTCGTTCACCCTCGGGCTCGGTCAAAACTCGGCGCTAATGCGCCTCAAACAATTCCCTCGCTTAACCTCGGGTTCACTCGTCCTTTGAATAAAGGCTCAAAATCAACTTAAGGCATTGACCCCCCTTTATTGATGAATTTTCATCCCACTGATGGCGCTGCGTTAGCAGCATGGGAGCCTGCCTATGGCTATCATCAGGAGGGCAGTTAGAACCTGCCCAGGATATCCGCCAGATTACTGACGACATAATCAATCTGTTCCTCCGGCATATTTGTATAAAATGGAAGAGCCAGTGTCGACGCCCCGGCTGCTTCGGCCGCCGGAAAATCCCCGGGCTTGTAACCGAATGTTTTACGGAAAAAGGGCTGCAGGTGGATAGGCCAGAAGTAGCCCCGGCTGGCAATATTCCTGCCGGCCAGTTCCCCGGATACAAACTCGCGGTCAATTCTGGGGTCCAGCCTGATTACATAGACAAACCAGCTCATCTGTACTGCAGGATCAATTCTGGGTACTGAAACACCGGCCAGATTGTTTAGTTTTTCCGTGTATTTACCGGCCACCCATTCCCTTTTGGCAAGTATTTCGGGCAGCCTGTCAAGCTGGGCCCTTCCCAGGGCGGCGCTCATCTCATCCATCCGGAAGTTGAAGCCCAGGCGGTTGTGCTCATACCATCCCGCTCCCTCATCGCGCCCCTGGTTGCGCATGCTGCGTAAAAGGCCAGCCAGGTCATCCCGGTTGGTAACGACCATGCCTCCCTCTCCGGTAGTGATCTGTTTGTTGGGATAAAAAGCGAATACAGCCGCATCGCTCTGGGCGCCGGTCAGTTGGCCGTTATGCCTGGCGCCTACGGCCTCGCAGGAGTCTTCCAGAACGGCCAGGCCATGCCTGGAAGCAATTGATCCAATCAGGCTCATGTCAACCGGTTGCCCGAAGATATGCACCGGCAGGATGCATTTAGTGTTTTTGCTAATCATGCCCTCGATTAAAGAGCAGTCTATATTTAAGGTTTCCGGGTCGATATCTGCAAAGACGGGACGCGCTCCTTCAAAGAGCAGGCAGTTGGCCGAGGAAATAAAGCTGAAAGGTGTTGTAATTGCTTCGTCGCCTTTTCCTATGCCAAGGCCGCGGACGGCCAGGTGCAAGCCCGAAGTGCCGCTGTTTACCGCAACAGCGTATTTTACACCAAGATATTCGGCAAATTTCCTTTCAAATTCCACAACGGCCGGCCCCATGCTCAGCCAGCGGCTTTTGAGCACGGCCGTCACTGCATCTATTTCCCGATCGCCCAGATCGGGCAGAGATAACGGTACTTGCATCGTCATTTTCAAGCTCCTCTTTTATGTTAATCCGAATAATCTGTTTTCCTGCTGCTTTAAGGCTTTCTGATCCGCTATCCAGTAGCTGATGCCGTCAATATATTCCGCGTGCCCGGGCGCTGTTTCAATATTCACGTCCTCCAGCTTGAGGCGCCCGGCAAACATTGCCAGTTGCATCGCGTCTGCAAAAGTGAATGAGGTAAACGCGTTTTTTCTAATTTCAAAATAAAATCTGGCAAGGTCCAGCGCCGAGGAGCGCTTCTTGAATGTCTCCAACAGGGCCACAAAAAAATAATGCTGCCTTTTAATCCTATCTAAATCCGCCATTGGTTCACTCCGGTTGTTGATATATACATATGCCTGCCGACCGTTCATCAGCTGCCTTCCGGGTTTAAAAGCAAAGTATTTTGTTTTCAGCTCCTTGGGCACATTAATCTCGATTCCTCCCAGCATGTCGACAAGGCGGGCGAAAACGGCATAATCCAGGCTGATGTAGCGGTCAATTTTTATACCGGTAAACTGTTCGACGGTGTCAATTGTGAGTGGCATTGATCCGTAAGCGTGAGCATGGGTAATTTTCTCGAGGCCGTGGCCTTTTATATATACCCTGGTATCCCTGGGGATCGAGAGACAGTTTACGCTCTGCCTGACGGGATCAACATGCACAAGCATGATTACATCGGAATGCCAGGGAGCGGGACGGGGCGGCCCGTTAATTGAAGAAGCCTTATCCAGCCCGACGACCAGAATATTCAATGGTTTTATTTGGGGAGATTTTTTAGGCGGCTGGGGTTGTGCTTTCTGTGCAGGAGCAGGCAGGATCAACTTAAACCCGGCCTTAACTAGCGGGCTAAAAAACCAGACAAGGACGGCAAAAGCAATTATTGCGGGCATTACAATGAAGATAACTTTTTTGGGCATGCAGCCACCTCCGAACGGTTTATTTTATTCTGTCGGCTGTTTATTGGTGATTTATAAAAAAAAGCGCCCTTTAATGAGGGCGCCGGAACCGTCGCATTGTTCAGCTTATCACCGGGTCTATTTTAGGAGGGTGTCAAATTTTATAAAAATGCGGGTTATTTCGCAGCCAGTCCCACGTTGCGGACAGGCCTTCCTCAAGGCTGACCGGTTGGCCGAGTTTTAAGACCTGCCTGGACAGGCTGTTGTTGATGATCAGCTGCCTTTCATCGGCTTCCCCTTTTTCAAAAGTTACAACAGCCTTGCTGCTGGTTATTTCTTTGACGAGCATTGCCAGATCATAGACAGAAACTGCTTTGCCGCTTGAAATGTTAAAGACCTGGCCGACTGCGGCCGGTTTGTTTAAGGCGGCGCAGACCGCTTTCAGATAATCGTCTATATAAGTGTAGGTCCTCGACTGCCTGCCGGAACCGAATATTTTTAAGGGGCGGCCGTTCAGGGCGTCCAGCAAGAACTGTACAGGCAGGTTGATCCTTGTGTTTTTTGGCCCGTATATGTCCGCTACCCTGAGGACCACAGTCTTTAAGCCGTGGCTTCTGGCCATGGCAAAACAGAAGTGCTCTCCGGAAAGCTTTACAGCCCCGTAAAGCAGGACGGGTTCCAGAGGGTGTTTCTCGTCGATAGGATTGTATTTTTGTTCGCCGTAAACCGCTATGGAAGAAATATAGATAAAGATGGACCGGTTTTTAACCGCTTCTTTAAGGAGGTTGAATAAGCCTGCCGTCGCATCTGTTATGGCGCTTGTTTCCAGGGAGCGCTGCCTTATGGCCATCGGAAAGGCCGCATGCACCACTGTGTCAACACCGCGGCTCGCTTCTTCCACTATACACTCGTCGACAATGCTGCCGTCAATCAACTCCAGGCGGTTCAGCATTCCGGCAAGGTTGGATGCCCTGCCCGATGTGAAATTATCGATAATTTTTACACGCGCTCCGCTTTCCAGCAGCGTCTCACAGAGGTGGGAGCCGAGGAAACCCCCTCCGCCGGTAACCAGTATGGTCCTGCTCTGCAGGTCCAATTTTCATCACCCTCTAATATTTCATGAACGGGTCCTTTTCTTTCCTGTCCGCCATGGCTGCGGAACTTTTTCTATCCAGGAGCGAGAGGGCGGTCTTGAATAAAATAAGCAGATCCAGTTTGAATGAATAGTTGTCGATATACCAGAGATCGAGCTTGATTCGGTCAGGCCAGTACAGGGCTACCCTGCCGCTTGCTCATGGTTCTGGATCAGGGGATGAAAATGGATAAATCAGGCAACAAAGTCCCTGCAGCCTATCCCGACGATAACCAACCGCATTAATTACTCTCCCCCTTTGCATCACGCTAAAAATAAAATATGATTCCGGGAACAGTGTTGTTACCGTGAAAAGGGCCGCAGCTGTCCTAATGGGGACGATCCGCTGCTTGGTTATTAGAGTAATTTTTTAGCTTTCTTGACTTTTTTATATTACGCCATATGGGTAGAATTTCAGTAAAAAGCTTAAACAACATAGCTTAATCAATTTTAGTTACTATCTCATTTGCCTTTTCGATGTCCTTGGGATTTATTTTTTAGGTAAATATTTTTCACCAACCCGCTAAAAATGACGGGTTGCAATAATAGCCGAGTTTCAAGAACATAAGGTAACCAATGTTCAATAAAAGAGGCGTTGGCTGGCGCCAATAAAAGTAACTGGCCGGGGCAGCTGCGACAAAAAAAGCAATTGAAACAAAAGGATATAATATCTTTTTTCTGGCTTTTTGCAGCAATGTACGATATCTCCTTTCTTTAAAACAATCCTACTAAAATCTTTAATTTTATAGATGGATCTATAATCTAATTTGGTATTAAATGTGTAAAACAAAATAGTGAATAATAAGGTAATAAAGTTTCTCATAAACCAAAAGATTCCTTTGGCCTGCTATTATAATAATGTATTGCCTGTAAAATATTTGTCGTAATATGTATTTTTTAAAAAATATTTATTGAATTTCAGTTGTTGCATTATCGGCAACGAAATAGGAGCCGAGGAAACCCCCTCCGCCGGTAACCAGTATGGTTCTGCCCTGCAGGTCCAATTTTCATCACGCTTTAATATTTCATGAATGGGTCCTTCTCTTTTCGGTCCGTTCTGGCTACGGAACTTTTTCTGTCCAGGGGCGAGAGGGCGGTTTTGAATAAAATGAACAGGTCCAATTTAAATGAATAGTTGTCGATATACCAGAGATCGAGCTTAATCCGGTCAGGCCAGTACAGGGCCACCCGGCCGTTAACCTGGGCCCAGCCGGTGATGCCGGGTTTTACGGAAAGCCTTCTTTTCTGTTCCTCATTGTATTTATCCAGGTGATGCAGCGGCGCAGGTCTGGGGCCGACAATACTCATCTCGCCTTTTAAAACGTTAAAAAGCTGGGGGAGTTCGTCAAGCCCCGTCCGGCGAAGGATTTTTCCAAAAGGTGTGATCCGGTCGTCGTTTTCCTCTAGGAACATCCCCGAGCCCATCTGCTGCGCCCCCCTGATCATGCTCCTGAACTTGAGCAGGTAAAAAACTTTACCGTTTTGTCCAAGCCTTTTTTGTTTAAAGACGACCTCTCCGGGGGAAGTCAGTTTTATCGCCAGAATTATTAGAAGGATAACCGGGCTGAAACAAATCAGGAGGAATAAGGCCAGGACTATGTCGAAAGCTCTTTTAAAGAATAGGTTAATCTTTTTTAAATACATCTTCTTAGCACCTCCGGTAAGGCGGGAAGAACGCCTTTTGTCCCTGTTCTTCGTCCGTCAGGCCGGTCAACCGGCGGACGGTATCCTGGTCATGTATTTTTTTGCCTATGTAGTAATTTGCCAGGCTGTCTTTGGCAAAGGTCTGCTTATACCTGAAAATACCGTCATCATCGTTCCGGCCGCCGCCCAGAATGAAATATCCGATGCCCCTTCTTTTTGCCCAAAGGATGGCCTCGTGTTTGAGCAGGTTGTTCGGGCGGAAAGAGAAATATTCGGCGAGAGTTCCCCCCAGGAAAGAGTGAATGAAAGTCCTGCCGTAAAGCAAAAGCTCCGTGGAAATTAGCTTTCCTTCCAGGAAGGCGTGCGCGTACAGATAATTTCCGTCCAGAAAGCGGTGGATTTTATCAAAGAAACTGTCCGGAAAGTAGTAGAAATCCCTGGAGTTGTTTCTGTCCATTGTGTGGCGATAAATCATGGAGAAGTCAGAAAAAAAGCGCGGCGTGTGATCAATAATTACGGTGACGCCGCTGCGGGTCGCTTTCTTGATATTCTTCCTATTGCTGTAATCGTATCCGGACCAGATCTGTTCCTCGGTCTGTGACAAGTCTATAAAAACTACGCTTGAATTCCTTTCGGCCTCAACGTAACCGGCCGCCTGCTCATGATTGTGGATCAGGGGGTGAAAACGGATAAATTCGGTGATAATTTTGCTGTCCTGACAGAACCGTTCAAAACTTTTATAGAAATCATGGAAGGTTTGCCCGTCAGCGCCGGGTGAGGCCAGGGGGCCCCCGTAGCCGTAAGGGCTGGTTATGTCAAAATAATTTTTCCCGGCGGGAATTTTACCACCGTGATCAACTTTTCTGAGCAGGAAGGGGTAGACAACAAATTCGCTGTCCTGCCGGTAAACAAAAAGGCGCGCCTGGTCATTGCCTTCAAAGACCTTGTAATATCCGGGTTCATAATGGATATCGCAGGTCTTCACTTTTTGAAGAAGGTTAGTCCATTGTTCGCTTTCGGCCAGGGTCAGCAGGCAAAAACTGCCGGCAGTCATCGTTCGCACACATGCCGGCAGGACGGGTGTTTTAGACGCCTGTCCGTACCCTTCATAATCCAGTCCTATACAGGTCATAGCCCCGGGGTCAAAGCAGTTCCTGCCGTTGTTCAAGATCTTTCCGCTCATCTTTGGGAGTCCATCCAGCATGCACCTGCGATAACTGTCCGCATCAGCACTTTTCCTCCTCGCATCCCGCTAAACATAAAATATGTTTCCGGGAATAGCGGTGTTACCGAAAATTGGTTAAGGAGCCGGACAGATAAAGGCTGCAGGTTGTTTATCCGTGGTATAAACTTCTTAAGCCTGCACCGCATAATATGTTTTTGAACCTATTTATGGAGGCGCCGGGGATGATAATTTTATTTTGGGCGGCTGCCGCCCTTACTTTTTACACGTTTTTTCTTTATCCCGTTTTCCTGTCCTTACTTGTGCGTCTGATCTCAAAAAGAGAACCTGATTCACCTGGACTTCCCGATAAACCGGAATGGCCGCGGATTTCGCTGATCATTGCCGCTCATAACGAAGAGAAAGTTATCGAAAAGAAACTTTTCAACACGGCGGAGCTTGACTATCCTTCCGGGCAGTTGGAAGTTATTGTTGTTTCGGATAATTCTACGGACAGTACCAACGAGTTGGTCAGGAAATATGAGAACAAGGGCGTCATCCTTGTGGAAGTAGACCAGCGGCGAGGAAAAACTTTTGCCCAAAACCAGGCAGCCAGGGTGTCCACGGGGAGGATTCTATTTTTTTCAGACGCAAATTCAATCTGGGAAAAGGATGCGTTATGGCGTCTGGCGGAGCGGTTTGAGAATCCGGGAACCGGTTATGTTTGCGGCAGGTTAAAGTATATTAACGAAGAGACCGGAAGCGGCTTTTCGGAAGGGCTTTATTGGAAGTATGAGCTGTACCTGCGCTTTTTAGAATCGCGCCTTTTTTCGGTTACCGCTGGAAACGGGGCTGTCTATGCGGTCAGGGCCGGTGATTATCTGGAGATAGACGACCTTTACTGTCATGATCTGGAGCTTCCGCACGAGCTGGTTAAAAGGGGAAAGCTTGCTTTATACGAACCTGCGGCTGTTGCATGCGAGAAAGCGGCCGTGGAAGTCGAAGAGGAATACGCGCGCAAAGTAAGGATGTTGAGCAGGACGTGGCGGCGCATACTGACGGGGCCCAGCCTTTACAACCCTTTTAAATACGGCCCTGTTTACTCCTGGATGATGATCTCCCACAGGCTGCTCAGGTATATGGTTCCCTTCTTTCAGATTATTATTTTTGGCTCTTCCTGGTTTTTGAGGAACAGCGGCTCGGTTTACCTGGCTGCTTTTGCCGCCCAACTGGCCTTTTACGCGCTCGCCCTTGCCGGTAAAATGTTAAAACTGAGAAACAGGTTGTTCTTTGTGCCTTATTATTTTTGTATGTTTAACCTGGCGTCTCTGGTTGGATTTTTTAAGGCTCTTTCAGGCAATGTATCCCCTGTCTGGGAAAAGGCCGACAGCACCCGGTGAGGGGAAGCGCCGGCCCCTGTTTTTTATGTTGCTTCTCTTAAATTGTTCAAAAAATCACTCAACAGTTTTCTGACATGCGCTTCTGCGTAAGGAAACTCCGGGTCTTCCAGAGTATGCAGCAGGCGCTGTACACTTTCGCGGTTGTTCCTGCCATATACAGCCATTATCTTTTCATGCTTTGTGGGCATAATTTTTTCTTCGTTATTAAATAGGCTTTCCGAGATTTTTTCACCCGGCCTGATCCCGATATATTTTATGGGGATATCCTTTCCGGGCTCCAAACCCTTCAGCCTGATCATCTTAAAAGCAAGATCCCTGATTGAGATTGGTTCTCCCATATCCAGGACAAAAATCTCTCCGCCTCTGGTCATGGCCCCCGCCTGAATTACCAGCTGCGCCGCCTCAGTCACAGTCATAAAATAACGGGTCATTTCGGGATGAGTTATTGTGAGCGGTCCGCCCAGAGAAATCTGCCTTTCGAACAGAGGCAGCACGCTTCCCCTGCTGCCCAAAATGTTGCCGAAGCGTACACAGGCAAATTTTGTCGCTTTTTTTTCATTCATCAGTTGGACAATAAGTTCCGCCGCCCTTTTAGTGGCGCCCATGACACTTGTCGGTTCGACCGCCTTGTCGGTTGAGATGAAGATAAACCTTGCGCAGCCTCCTGCCATGGCTGCGCTGCAGAGGACCTTTGTGCCGATGATGTTGTTCTTGACGGCTTCCTCAGGGTTTTTTTCCATGTACGGGACATGCTTATGCGCGGCGGCGTGAAAAACGATTCCGGGCTTGTACTTTTTAAATAACCTGTTCATCCTGCCCGCGTCCTTGATGTCTCCTATCTCGCTGATTATTCTAACCCGGGGATGGCTGATCTTCAAATTCTGCTCTATTTCGTAAATACTGTTCTCGCCGCGCCCCAACAGGATTAGTTTTTTGGGCTTGTTATCGGCTGCGCTTCTGGAAAGTTCAGAGCCGACCGAGCCCCCGGCGCCTGTAATCAGGACAACTTGGTCTTTCAGATAACTGATTATTCCGCCGATATCAAGAGAAAGCGGCTTGCGCCCCAGCAGATCTTCAATCTGGACATCGCGGATCGGGCGGACATTTATCCTTCCGGTGATCAGATCGTGGATACCGGACATAATTTTAACCCTGGACCTGGTTTTCATGCATATCTCAAGAATATTGCTTATTTCGCCAGGAGGGGCTGAAGGGATGGCCAGAATGACCTCATCAAATCCGTACCTGGAATTCAGCCCGGGGATATCGTACCTGTTTCCCAAAACAGGCAGGCCGCAGAAGCCAGTACCCTTTTTCTGGGGGTCGTCGTCTACGAAGCCGATAATTTTTCGGTCTTTCGAGAAGCCGCCGAGGGCTTCGAGGACCTTTTTTCCGGCTAATCCCGCGCCGACAACGAGAGTTTTCTTTTGCCTGTTTTCCATTTACTCGACCTCAAGACTGATCAGGATCATTGTTTTTCTATCTTATGGAAAACTTTCCCCGAAGGTGCCGGATCAAATTAATATCTAATTCCAGAATATTAAGGGCCATTGTCTTTTGTCATAAACAAATCAAAAAACATATTATATAAAATCTAAGCAAAGCTAAGGGGTTATATAAAAAAAGGAGGGATTGAGAATTAGAAAGTTAAAGCTTGCGCTTGTAGTATTTATCAGCCTGGTTTTTGTGGTTGCCCTGGCTTACCTGATTGGCATTCACCTGGACGGCGGTTCAAAGAAGAATGCTCCCAAAGTAACAAAAAGTGAAAACACAGTGCTCGAGGCGGTTATTTTAAACGGCGACTTCGAGAAAGGAGATCTCGGCTGGGGAAATCCGGGAGCGATTCAGAAGGAAGACAGCGGGAACCACTGCATAATCAATAACTGCAGTTGGGAAGTAAGGCAGGAAATGAATCTTTTACCCCATACAACATATACTGTATCCGCCTATACAAAAAAAGGAACCGCCCGGGGGCCCGCCCGGATTGCATTTAATTTTCTGGACGTTAACGGTGCAAAACTCCCCCAATTCTACGACATCAAATACACGCACGTTGGAGATAGTTGGGAAAAAATACCCCAGCAGTTTATCATGGTTCCCAAAAATGCCGCTACTGCTTGGATCTATTTATTGTCGGAGGATCCCAAGGGCTATCACTGCTTCGATAATGTTACGGTGACCAGGACGAGCGAGATAGGAGACAGGAAGATAACCGATATAAGTACGGATCAGAATGAACTGATGATCAACGGGGATTTCGAAATGGGGCTTTACGGCTGGATTGGGATGGCGGACCAGATTAAGTACGAAAACGGGAACAGGTTTATAAGAAACGGGTACAACTGGGAAGTATTCCAGATTATAGACGTAAATCCTGGCCAAAAGTACCTCATTACTGCAAAAACCAGAAAGGGAACGTCCAGTAAGCCAGCCCGGATAAAAGTGGTCTTTCTCAACCAGGACGAAAAGAGAGTGCCGGAGTTCTTTAACATCCTGCATAGTTTTGACGCGGCAGGATGGGAGAACGTTACCGAAGTTATTCAGGCGCCTTCGTCAGTCAACCAGTTGAGGGTTTACCTGCTGTCGGACGACCCGAAAAGAAGCGGGACCTACTGTGACTTTGACAATATTTCCTTAAAGCCTGTCACTGACGAAGGGTTAAAGAAAATGCTCATCAAAAACAGCGAACTGACCAGGATGGTCCACGGTTTTCAGGAAAGCGGCCAGTATGTTGTCAAAGCTGGGGACACGGTCAGCGGCATAGCCCTGCAGTTTAATATACCGGAACAGGAATTGATCTCCGCAAATGCTTTTTCAGATCCGGGCAAACTGGAGGTCGGCCAGATAATTTACCTGCCTCAAGGCAGTGCGCAGAGTCTGAATCAAACAGCAACACCTTAAAGGCTGCTTTATTGTGCAAAAAGGAGGCGCCTGTCCTTAAACCGCACCTCCTTTTTTTGCAATGCCAGCTTGAATGTTATTTCTAACTTATATTGAGTTCGCTGTTAAGTTTCCGGGAAATTATTCCCGGCCTGCCGTCGCTGATTTTATTCCCGTTTATCTTTACTAGGGGCATAACGCCCATAAGTGAGTTAGTAAGAAAGCATTCATCGGCCTCCCAGACTTCCTTTTCTGAAATTATCCTTTCTTCAGCAGGAATACCCAGGGCAATGCATTTTTCCATTACAATGTGTCGAATAATCCCGGGCAAAAGTCCCTGTTCCCGGTTAGGAGTAATTACCTTGCCATTCTTGACTAAAAAAATATTACTCGTCGAGCCTTCCGCAAGATTGCCGGAAGTATTAAAAAATAAAGCTTCATCCCAGCCCCGGGTTTGCGCATACCTTTTGGCCAATAGATTTTCCAGATAGTTTATTGTTTTCAGCCTGACTAAAGGAGAATGTTCGTTTCTTTTAATGTCTGCAAAGCCTGCGGTCATACCTTGCTTATAGTGATCGTGCGTATAGGCCAAAGGCTGCCGGCCAAAAATTATCAGGGTTGGCGCAGTTGAGGCTGCTGATTTATCGCTGCCGGCGGTAATGGTCAGGCGGATTGAGCCGGTATTGATATTGTTCTTATTTATAGTTTGTTCTACTAACCATAAAAGTTCGCTAATTGAAAAAGGAATTGTAAGGCCTATCTTTTTAGCGGAGGAAAATAAACGGTTAAAGTGATGCTGGATTAATGAAGGATAACCTTCTTTGACTAAAATAGTTTCAAATAATCCAAATCCGTATAACAAACCCTGGTTTAAAGGGTTAATCGCCGGCTGATCAGAACCTAAAAAACTGCCGTTAACACAAACTGTATTCATTGATTATTACAGCCTTTCATGGCCCGGCTTGCCGTCAAGTCCCAACGCCATCATCAGAGCCAGGGCTTTATCAAGTGTTTCCTGGTACTCTGCGAGAGGGTCGGAATCAGCGGTGATTCCTCCCCCAACCTGAAAATAAGCCTGCCCATCTTTAACAATTATTGTTCTGATTGCAATATTTAAGTCCGCATTGCCGTTGAAGCTTAAGTATCCGATTGCGCCCGTATAGATTCCCCTTCTTACGGGTTCCAGTTCTTCAATAATCTCCATCGCCCTTATTTTTGGAGCGCCGGTAATGGAACCTCCTGGAAAGACAGCTTTTAAGAGGTCAACAACGTCCTTATCTACCGGCAGTTTCCCGGTTATTATTGAGGACAGGTGAAATACTGTCGCGTATTCATCCAATCTGAACAGCTCCTGTGCCTGTACCGAACCAATCTTGCATACCCGGCCTAAATCATTCCGCTCCAGATCAACAATCATAACCAGCTCGGCCCTGTCTTTTTTACTGTTCCACAGTTCATCCCGCAAGCATTGGTCCGTGCTTATGTCTTTACCGCGAGGGCGGGTGCCTTTAATAGGCCTTGTTTCCACCTGCCTGTCGGCAACTTTCAGGAAACGTTCCGGTGAGGCGCTGATTACCTGGATATTGCCAAAATTTAAGTAGGCCGCCATAGGCGCCGGATTTATTGAACGCAGGCGGCGATATAGCATCCACGGTTCCATCGTCAAAGGAAGAGAAAAACGCTGTGAGAGGTTGACCTGATACAGATCACCTTTTCTGATATATTCTTTCGCTTTTCGTACATTATTGCAATAGCTGTTCCTATCAAAGTGGCATGATATTTTGTTTGTACCAGTATTACCTGGTTCAGATGCGCCAAAAACAGTATCCCATGTTAAACTTCTTCCGGAAAAACCGCCTTTCATCCTTCTTTCCGGACATTCATTCAGCTGCGGCAAATATTTGATTGAAATGTTACGGATAACACGCAAACGCTTCTCAGCATATTGATAAGCCCTATCGGGGTCTGTTTCGGGAAGCCCTGTAGAAATAATATATACTTCCCGGGTAAAATGATCCACCATGATTATTAAGTCATAAAAACCCAGGCATGTGTCCGGCAAACCCAAATCATCATTTGCCTGTGCGGGTATCTTTTCTAATAGGCGTCCCAGGTCATAACTAAAAAAACCCACTGCCCCGCCGCAAAAAGGAAATTGTAAATCAGATTTTTCAATCCGGTATACATTTAATAATTCCTTTAGTTTGGAGAAGGGATTTCCAGTTAACGTAACATTTTTTTGTTTGCTGATCAGCTGAATGCAATAATTTTTGGAGCGGAATATTAGAAATGGATCTGCTCCTAAAAATGAATATCTGCCTATTCCATTGATCATAAGACTGCTTTCTAAAAGAAAAGAGTTCGGTAAATGAATTAAATTTTCATATAATGGAAAGAAGTCAGTGGTTAATTTAAGTCTTTCTATTAATGGAATATTATTCATATTTTTACCTCTTTTTAGGCCTAAAAATAAAAAAGACCAGCTATGCTGGTCCTCACCCCAATACTCCGAGTCGTCTCTTCAAACTCATCTCGTCTGCAGACTGTACTGTTCTCTTCTTATTTACTTATTTTCAATTATAGCATAAAAAAGATCAATGTCATGTGCAATCCTGGTATAAGTGTCTGCCGGCTTTACGCCAGAGCGTAGCGCTTCAGGCCCTTCATTGTACCTGACAAACTTTTTACATCCGGAGTTGCTGTCCGGAATTATTACTTCTTTCTTTAGCTTTAAATTTAATGTTATCCGATTGATTCTAACATGAATTGGAGGGGAGAAGTCGGAATCGAACCGGACCCCCATTTTATTAGAACAGGCCAACGGGGTTGCAACCCGTGGAGGACACCAGTCCTGTTCTCCCCTTTTTCCCTCTGCTCTACATCTTTTCCACAGCCTTCTCTTAATCTATGCCAGGGCATAGCGCTTTAGGCCTTCATCGTACCTGACAAACTTTTGTCTTGACGAACTGATCAAAAACCTTGATACCTCGGACGGGGTCAGGCCTAAAGCTTCGGAAATCTCCGGTGTTGCAAGAGGCCCCTTCTGCAAGAGAGCGATAATTTGGCCTATGGCCAATTTCTCCGCAATTGTTTCCTCAAACAACCTGTTGAACTCCTCACTGGTGAAAAACTTGTGATACTCTTCTTCCGTTCTTACAGGCACACTCATCCTTTCCGTCTGCACCAGCTTGATGTAGGGAACAAGCTTTGCCGCAGCTTCAAGCCTGAATTTCAATACCTGTTCGTCTATTCCTTCACTTTGACCGAGAGGCCCGAGCTTTGCTATTTGCGCGCCGAATTCGTTCATAATATTGGCGAAACGAATCCCTTCACCCGCGGATACCCATTCGAGTCTCAGCCTATCGGGGTTTACCCCTATGTGTCCCAGTATTTTGTTACAAATGGATACCATGCTAAAAGCATCATAATTCCCGTTTGTAATATAATGGCAGTCGTTGAGGTGACAACCGCCGATAAACACCCCGTCCTGTCCGGTTGATAAAGCCAGGAATACATGCGCCATGTCGACTCTGGCCGAGCACATCACCCTGATCAGCCTTATATAAGGGGGGTACTGAAAACGGGAGACTCCACAAAGGTCCGCCCCTCCGTAGCAGCACCAATTGCATACAAAACCCAGTATCTTTGGTCTTACTTTAGATCCCGAACCCATTCTTCCCCATCTCCTTGATTTTCTTTAATTCACTGCTCTGTCTAATTATTTCAAGCCTCAGTCTCGCTTTGTTGTGTGGTCTCTTTATTTGCAGCCGCAGCAAGAATTTGGCTGAAGAGTTCTTCATCAGTATAGTGCTTGAGAGAAATAGCTCCTGTTGCGCACTTCGTGTTGCACAGGCCGTCTCCTTTGCAAAGTACTGCATTGACCCTGGCTTTTCTGCCCCGCGGCGTCTCATAAAAATCTATTGCGCCGTATGTACACGCCATGATACATGCCCCACACGAAATACATTTATCCTCATCCACCTCGCAGACAGATCCCGAGGCTGTAACTGTGTCGTGTGAGAGAAGCGTTAAGGCCCGGCCGGCAGCCCCATAAGCCTGGCTTATTGATTCCGGCATAAGCTTGGGATAGTGAGCTAACCCGCAGAGGAAAATTCCTTCCGCCCCGAAGTCAACAGGCCTTAACTTGACATGGGCTTCCTGGAAGAATTCATCCGGGCTCAAAGTTACCTTGAATAATCCGGCTACTTCCTTTCTGTCTTCGGCTGGAACAACAGCGGCAGCCAGAGCAATCAAATCGGCGTCCAGTTCAAGTTTCTTACCCAAAACATAATCTGTTACGGTAACCCTTAAAATGCTCTTGCCGCCTTCCTTGACAGCTTCTACCACGGGTTTATCCTGCGGTTCATAGCGGATGAACCTTACGTCTTTACCTGCCGCTTCCCTGTAATAATCCTCTTTGAACCCATATGTTCTCATGTCCCGGAAGAGGATGTATATATCCATGCAGGGATTTAGTTCTTTCAGCTTCAAGGCGTTCTTTACAGATTGGCTGCAGCATATCCTGCTGCAGTAATTTCTGTCCTCGTTTCTGCAGCCCACGCACTGGATCATCACCATGCTTTCGGCGCTAACCACCCTTTCATCTTTCCTGGCAACCTGTTCCTCCAGCTCAAGATTAGTCATAACCCTGTCATCTTCTCCATAAAGGTACTCGGTGGGTTTATATACGTCAGCGCCTGTAGCGATGACGGTGGCGCCATGGTTGATTTCCGTTAATCCCCTATCGGATTTAACCCTGGTTACGAAATTCCCCACATAGCCGCTGGCCTCGGTGATGGTCGCATTAGTATATACATGCAATAAGGGGTGTTGGTATACCTTTTTTATAAGGTCACTCAAATAAGCCTGTACATCCAAACCTTCTAATGTATAATGCAGTTTTCGCGCTATTCCCCCAAGTTCTGTATTCTTTTCCACCAGGTATACCTCATGTCCCTGATTGGCTATGGAGAGAGCGCAGGTCATGCCGGCTACGCCCCCTCCGACTACCAAAGCTCTCTTGTCGACAGGCAGATCAAATTCCTGCAGGGGTTCCAGGTGGCAGGCCCTTGCTGCCGCCATCCGTATTATATCCTGTGCTTTCCGTGTGGCTTCCTCCTTTTCCTTGGAGTGGACCCAGGAGCAATGTTCTCTGATATTTGCCATTTCGTAGTAATACTGATTAATTCCCGCCTCCCGGAGAGTGTCCCGGAACAGAGGCTCGTGCGTCCTTGGAGTACAGGCGGCGACGATTACCCGGTTGAGCCCTCTTTCCCGGATGTCTTTCGCTAACATCGCGGCGGCTTCAGTGGAACAGATAAAGAGGTTTTCCTCAGCGTGGATAACATTGGGCAGTGTCAAAGCATATTCAACTGTTGAAGGAACATTTACTATCCTTCCGATATTGGCGCCGCAATGACACACATAGACACCCACTTTGGGTTCTTCTTGAGAGACATCTTTTTCCGGCGGATAGATTCTTTCTTTGGCAAGATTTCCCCTTCTGAAGTTAAGGAGTTCGCCAACCTGCGAACCGGCGCCGCTGGCGCTGAAAACCGACTCGGGGATGTCGATGGGACCCTGGAAGGCGCCGCTTATAAAAATTCCCGGGCGGGAGGTTTCCATAGGATTGAAAGGATTCACTTCACAGAATCCGTGGGACTCAAGTTCAATGCCGAATTTTTCCGCAAGGCTTTCGAAATTGCGGGGAGGCGTTAACCCGACGGATAAGACCACAATATCGAATTCTTCCTCTTTTATTCCATCGTTAGTTGTGGAATACCTTATGGTTACATTCTTGGTTTCCGGATCCTCTTTTACTATCGTTATATAGCTTCTGATAAAATGGATCCCGGGAAGATTTTCCGCTCTCTGGTAGAATCGTTCGAAATCTTTGCCATAGGAACGGACATCATTATGAAATATAAAACACTGGGCCTCGGCGTCGTGGTCTTTGGTCAGAATTACCTGTTTCTGAGTATAGGTGCAGCATACAGCGGAGCAATAGCTGTTCCCGCCGGGAAGAACCTGCCTGGAACCGACGCAGTGGACCCAGGCTATTTTATGGGGATGCTTTTTGTCTGAAGCGCGCAGTATCTCGCCTTCGTATGGTCCGGTAGCGCATAACAACCTCTCGTAATCCATGCTTGTTACGACATTCTCAAACTCTCCGTACCTGTACTCCTCTCTCAATTTGGGATCAAACGGTTCATAGCCGGGCGCCAGAATTACAGCACCTACTTTTATTACTACCTTCTCCGGTTTTTGTTTTAAATCTATGGCGTCATTCTGACAGACCCCCTGGCAAATAGTACATTTGCCTTCTTTAAGGTAAAGACAGCTCTCATCTATATAAGGCTTAAGGGGAATTGCCTGGGCAAAGTATATATGGATGGCTTTGTTTTTCGATATTTCCTGGTTGAATTTATCAGGGTACACTACCGGGCAGTACTCTACACAGACAGTGCAGCCCGTGCATTTGTCCTCCAATACATATCTGGGTTTTTTTAACAGCGTTACCTTGAAATCTCCCGGTTCCCCTTCTACGCTATCTACTTCTGTATAGGTCAGGATCTCTATATTCGGGTGCCTGTTGCATTCAACGAACTTGGGAGATTCGATGCACATGGAGCAGTCGTTGCTGGGAAAGGTCTTGTCTAGCTGGGCCATGTGGCCGCCGATGGTCGGCGCTGAATCAACCAGGTAAACCTTAAAACCAACAGTGGCAAGATCGAGAGAGGCCTGTATACCGCTGATGCCTCCGCCTACAACCATTACATCTCCGAAGTTGCTGTCCGGGAGGAGCTTGCGAAGCTGTTCAATCTGTTCTTTTTCCACTTTCTATCACCTCGAGATTTTATTATGTCCGTAATATCCGGGCCGGTTATGCCAGACTCGCTTATTTTGCAGGGCAACCAAACCGTTCCGGGTAGAAACACACCAAAAGGCGGCTGCACGCGCATAACACCCAGGAAGACGCTCGGAAACAAGAACAAGAAAAACGGCGCTAATTTAAATATTTTTCTACATAGAGAACCCCCTATACAAGTTTTAATTCCTGCTTGAACTCTAATTATTATTCTTCATTTAAGCATTGCGATCCTTTATTATAGTAATTGAATATATTTATAGCTAATTGTTTAAGCTATTAATTTTCCTTTGTATGATTGGAATACAGGCTTCTGTCCAGGACCCCGCAGGTGAATAAGGCCCTTGGGCTCGCTTTATGGCGAGAACAAGGGCTGAAGAGTTTAATCGAAAAGTATGATTATCTTCGTTCCACAACTATGCCTTTCTTATATTGCAAAGGAAGGCTTTATATTCCGGGATATTTGTATTTGCATCACCAATATAGGGTGTTAAATCATTAACTGAGGCTCCGGGAGCCAGGCCAGCATAACCCCAGTGGATAGGCATGCC
>DMZI01000014.1 GCA_003485325.1 Desulfotomaculum sp. | reverse complement strand
AGTTATAAAGAAGGAAGTTTTAAACAAGCCACCGTCAAGGTTTCTGTACGACTTCCGGTGCTTTTCG
The DNA here is from genome assembly GCA_003485325.1 of Desulfotomaculum sp. Classification (GTDB taxonomy): domain Bacteria; phylum Bacillota; class Desulfotomaculia; order Desulfotomaculales; family Nap2-2B; genus 46-80. Next base: position 4,851 of record DMZI01000014.1, on the reverse strand, counting down.
GTTAATGCTTATCAGCGGAAATCATGTGGTATAATGTTAGTCTATGCAATCTAAACAATCTAAACAATATATACTTAAAATAATCCTTTGGTCAGCTGTGCTCATCGGAATGGCAGGGATTTTCTTCTTGTCCGCCCAGACGGCGAGTGAGTCGGATACATTCAGCGGAAAAACGATCCGCATTGTAGTGGGAGTGTTAATGCCGCAATTCGAGGAGCTTTCGAAGGCGCAGCAGGCAAAAATCGTAACGGCATGGCAGCACACCGCAAGAAAGACAGCTCACGCGCTGCTGTATCTGGTTTTGGGTTTATTATGCATGACTGCTTTGCTGCAGCATTCATTGGATATGAAGATGCGAACTGCGATTGCTCTTTGCATTTCGGCCGGTTATGCCGTTACCGATGAAATACACCAACTGTTTGTACCCGGCAGAGGTCCTCAGTTTTCCGATGTTTGTATTGACGCTTGCGGCGCCTTGACAGGTATTTTACTTGTTGTATCGGTGCATCGGTTATTGAGCAATCGCACTGGAAACCGGTCTGTCTGAAGGAACTTCGGTGTATAATCAACGCGGCTGAAAGACTATTTAAAAAGCAAGATACCTGCAGCATTTCAAACGGGCTTAAAAAAACACCCCCTGGGGAGGGGGCGATCCGCTTTTTCTTATTGGTTTTTGTCAATAACGTTTGCCAGGCTGGTAATACTGGCGGCCAGACCCTCAAGTTTGTTCTCGATTCTAACCAAAAGATAAGCGGTCACAACAATAGGGAAACCCACATTACCGATAGCCTGTAAAATAGTTTCCACCGGCGGCGCCTCCTTTAAGAAGGTTTTTATCAGGAAGGATTGAAGAGGGAAAGCTTGATAGAGGAAGGAAACCGTTCTGTCGCATGCTTCCTTCCCCATACAGCTTTTTAAGGAAGGAAGGTCTTACTGCGGGTCGTAGATGTCGTTGGTTGTTTTGTCCACGATCTTGATGTCCTGCTTCGAGACTAACTGTCCGCCTGTTGTTGTAAAGATATTTTTAGTTATTACTGTGTCCATAGCTGCCTGGATTTCCTGGGTTGTTATGTCTTCGCGGGGGTTGTCAACCGTAAGCGTGAAGTTGGAGCCGTTTTCGTTTTTGAAGACCATCCTGAGGGTTTTGGTGGTAACCTGGGCCATTTTTGCACCTCCTTTTAAAAAATCTTGATCATGCTGGGCCTGAACGGTTTAGGCCTCTACGAGCTGGGCATTGTCAACGCGGCTTATTTTGCTTAAGGTATACGACTGCAGGCCGGCAATCGCCTGGGCAACGTCGTACAGGTCCTGGTCTGCGGCGCTTGGGTCGACGCTTTTGTAATTTCTGCTGCGGCAGACCGGGTTTCCCTGAGCGTCGACACCGGTCTGCACTTCAAGGCTAAGCACAGAACCGCCGGATACTTTATTAACAGCCATTTATAACACCTCCTTCCGAACATGTGTTCGCCTTACGAACATATTCTAACCCAGAGCAGGGACTGTGTCAAGGCAATTTATGGTAATTAGCGGGGGTTAAAATGGGAGATATTGTCGAAACTGATGAACATGGGGAATTATATTTTAAAATATTGACAGGTGATTTTTAAACCTTCTTCCAACGAGTAACAGGGGCTAAAACCGAACGTTTTTGCTGTTGAAATGTCAGCGTGGCTTTGGCGGGGATCTCCCGGCCTGGGTTCGGAATAAACCGGTTTGACTCCGGTTGCCTGATCGCCGGTGAGCTTGATTATAATTCCGGTCAGTTTGTTTACGGAAGTCGTTTCTCCGGCGCCTACATTTGCCGGTCCTGTAACTTCGCTTAAAGCCGCCATAATATTTGCCTGTACAACATCTTTTACAAAAACAAAATCTCTCGTCTGCTCACCGTCGCCATAGATGACAGGTGGTTCACCAGCTAATATTTTTCTTATAAAAATAGGAATTACGGCTGCATACTGTGAATCCGGGTTTTGGCGCAGGCCATAGACGTTGAAATAGCGCAGGGAGGCCGCAGACAGGCCGTATATTTCCGAAAAGATTTTGCAGAAATATTCACCTGTTAGCTTGGATACTGCATAGGGGGATAACGGATCCGGCGCGTATTCCTCTTTTAAGGGCATGTTTGGGTTATTGCCGTAAACAGCGGACGATGAAGCATAGACAACCTTTTTAACTCTGTTGTCGCAGGCTGCAATTAGAACATTTAATGTTCCGGTAATATTTACATCATTGGTGATTACAGGATCATTTATACTGCGGGGAACGGAAGTGACAGCCGCCTCGTGGAAAATGTAATCGACACCCCGAAAGGCTGATTTAAGCAACGTCAGATCAGTAACGCTGCCGTTTATAAATTCGACTTGCTTGTTATTCAGGAATGGTTCTATGTTTTCAAGCTTGCCGGTGGAAAGGTTGTCTATAATTATTACTTCGTTATCCTTATATAGTTCCTCAACTAGATGAGATCCGATAAAACCGGCCCCGCCGGTAACCAATACTTTCTTGTTTTTAATTGTCATTTATAGCCTCCAGATTTTTATGACTCGTAGCCTTTTGGATTTGCTTTGTGCCATCTCCAGGCAGTTTCAATTATTGTGCGCAGGTCGTTCAGATAAGGTTTCCATCTTAGTTCCTTTTTTATTTTATCTGAGCTTGCCACCAGGACGGCAGGATCTCCCGGGCGTCTTTCAGTTATCTGCTTGCTTAATTCTCTCCCTGTAACTTCTTCGGCTGTGCGGATTACTTCCTGAACGGAGTACCCCAAACCGTTTCCAAGGTTATATGCATTGGTTTTAGCCCCGCCGGCAAGCGCTTCAACCGCCAGGATATGTGCGGCGGCAAGATCGGTCACGTGGATATAATCCCTGATGCAGGTTCCGTCCGGAGTGGGGTAATCGCTGCCGAAAATTTTTATATCCGGCGATTGTCCGAGGGCTGTTCTTAAAACCAGTGGGATCAGATGGGTTTCAGGGTTGTGGTCTTCACCCAGTTTGCCATCAGGGTCCGCTCCCGCGGCGTTGAAATAGCGAAGAGAGATGCACCTTAATCCATAGGCCCGGCTGTACCAGTTCATCGCGCTTTCCAGGGCTAATTTTGTTGCGCCGTATGTATTTGTTGGTATGGTTGGATTATCCTCAAGAATCGGAATCCCGGCCGGTTCGCCGTAAACAGCGGCTGTTGAGGAAAAGACGATGCTTTCTACTTTAGCCTCGCACATAGCGTCTAAAATGCTTAAGCCGTTAACCAGGTTGTTCCGGTAATATTCCGCTGGTTTTGCCATTGATTCGCCAACCAGGCTGCTGGCGGCAAAGTGTATGATTGCTTCAATCTTCTCCGATTTTAACAGTTCTGTAAGAAGCTTTTTGTTACCTGTATCTCCATGAACAAATTTGGCTTTTAAAACAGCTTTCCGGTGTCCTTTGCTCAGGTTGTCCAGGACTATCACATGGTGGTTATTCTTGACAAGTTCCTTTACGGTATGGCTGCCGATATAGCCGGCGCCTCCGGTGACAAGGATATTCATTCTTTTATAGATATCCTTCCGTTTTTTTGCATGTATCTTTAGTATTGCATTTACTTTCTTTTTTTGTGTTGGAAATTCCTGCTTGAATTTTATGACAGCTTATGGATGATTATGTGTTCTTGACTAATTTCAGATAATGAGATATTCTGATAATCAGAGAGGTGATTGTTCGTGAATGCTGAAACCATAAAGGTTAGGAAAAGGGGAGCAGTAGTAATTCCTGCCGGCTTGCGCAAGGAATACAGTCTGGAAGAAGGGACTCTGTTGATTGCGGAACCGCGTCCGGAAGGCATTCTCCTGCGTCCGGCGGTGGCCCTGTCGGTTGAGATTTATACACCGGAAAGAAAGGCACAGTTTTTATTAAATAATGCTTTAACTGCAGAAGACTATGCGTGGGCATTATCCGAGGTAAAAAAGCTTGGTTTGGATCCGGAGAATATACCCCATGAAAGACCCGGTAATATTTAATGAACCGGTTGTTTCTGGACGCTAACGTATTGTTTTCCATAGCCTATGGAAGCGCCAGCCTGGAAGTGTTTTGGAAGATTGGCAGACAGAGACAGTGCAGGTTACTCGCATCCGCCTACGTAATTGAAGAAGCAATACGCAACCTTTCCAGCCCCGGGCAGTTCAAACGGCTTAAGGATTTATTGGCGGAAGTGGAAATAGTTCCGGATGCCGACCCCAAAATACCCTGTCCGGTAATTCTGCCGGAAAAAGATCGCCCCGTACTTCTTGCCGCCGTACAAGCCCGCGCCACGCATTTTATCTCCGGGGATTTGCAGCACTTTAACGCCTATCGAGGACAAATTATCCAGGGTGTTCTTATTTGTACACCCAGGGATTATTTACAGAACATTCGCCAACCCTAGCCTAAAATTTTAATTCATTTTTAATGGAAATTGCTGCTTGAATTATATTGTAGGAGGCGGCAAGGGGTGAATGGCCGTGACTAAAAAAGGGTTGCCAGCCTTCCGTTTCCAGTATAAACTGGAATTAATAAACTAAACAGGAGCAATTACCGGTGAATCCAAGCCAAATTGACCACGACCGTCTGTTTAAAGAATTGCTGGAGACATTTTTTACCGAGTTTATGGAGCTTTTCTTCCCCGAAGCTTATCGGACCATTGAGTTTACGAATCTTAAATTCCTCCAGCAGGAGGTTTTTACCGACGTTACCGCCGGGGAAAGGCACGAGGCGGACATCATCGTGGAAACCAGGCTTAAAAAGGCACCCGGGCTGATTTTGGTCCGTGTGGAGCCTCAGGCGTATGTCCAAAAAGATTTCAACGAAAGCATGGTGATCTATTTTTCCCGTTTTTACGAAA
>DMZI01000015.1:2187-36648 GCA_003485325.1 Desulfotomaculum sp. | reverse complement strand
ACTGCGGTAACCTGCTGGTAATCATTGAAGGAACGCAGCCTGCTGTAATATTTCTTAGCGAGCCTGGCATTTTCAATTATCCAATCCTGGGGCGTATCGCCATGATCATAAATCCCCGCCGACTGCACCTTGAACTGCAGCTTCCTTTTCTCCACCCAGTTTTCGTAGGCCTGGTGGCCGTTGCAGATAATACAGGAGGCGTGGTGAGGAACGCAGGCGTCCTGTACCAGATGTGCGGCGGCTCCAATCATGAACATTGCCTTATTATAATTGCCGCACTGCCAAAAGCCGAAAGCCTTCGCATAAAAGACCGCGCATTTCTGGGCTGAACTCGCCCAGGGCCAGATGCCGCGCTTGGTCTCCGGGTTGTAATGATGGTTCGTGCTGCGCCAGCCCTTATCCGCCCAGACGACTCCCTTGTCCAAGTCGTTGGCGAACTGGTTGAATAGCCTGGCTTCGCGTTCGTGTCCGTCATTCTTCAGGATAATCCGCCCCTGGCGGTTGCAAAAGACATGCGTCGTGCTCGCTCCCCAGATCTGCCTGGGGATAGTAAGCAGCGCCGCAAAGAGAGGAATGCACTTTAAGGGATCGGCCAAGTTCGAAATTGAAAAATCCAATAGGTCACCCGCTTAACGCTTTAAATGGGCTATTGTTATGAAAACTATCATATAGAATGCCCCCGCGAATGTCAACAAAAGGGTTAGTTTTCGTGCAAATCTTGCAAATTCCAGTCCTCTTGGTTAAAATGGTAAATAAAACTTCAGGAATGGTACTTTTACATTGAAAAAAATTGTCAGCGTGAGCCTTGGTTCATCCACGAGGGACCATAAGGTACAGGTGGAACTGCTCGGGGAACAGTTTGAAATCAGCCGGCTGGGAACAGACGGTGACCTGAAAAAGGCAATCGGCGTTTTAAAAGACTTGGACGGCAAAGTAGACGCAATCGGCCTTGGAGGAATCGACATTTATCTATACGCCGGCAAAAAACGCTATGCTATAAAAGACGCCCTGAAGCTGGTCAGGGCTGTCCAAGAAACCCCGGTTGTCGACGGAAGCGGCCTCAAAAATACACTGGAGCGCCAAACAATAGCATACCTGAAAGAAAACACCGGTCTCCTGCCACCCGGAACACCGGTTCTGATGGTCAGCGGGGTGGATCGTTTCGGCATGGCCGAAGCGCTTGTAGAAGCCGGCTGCAATGTGACTTTTGGAGACATGATCTTTGCCCTGGGCATCCCATACCCGATCCGGTCCCTGTCAAGCCTGGAAAAGCTCGCCCGCATACTGCTGCCCATTATCGTCAGGCTGCCCTTTAAGATGCTTTATCCTACAGGTACAAAGCAGGAAAGCGCTGATGAAAGCAAGGTAAACAAATACAGCAGTTATTACCAGAACGCAAGAGTAATCGCAGGCGACTTTCACCTGATCAGGCGCTACCTGCCGTCGCTTACCGGGCAGGTAATCATAACGAATACCACCACGCCTAAAGACGTGGAATTTCTAACCAAAAAGGGCGCCGGTTATCTGATTACCTCAACCCCTGAGTTTGAAGGCCGTTCATTTGGCACAAACGTTATTGAAGGAGTGCTGGTGTCGATTCTAAAAAAACCCTGGGAACAGATAAAACCGGAGGAGTATACGAAACTTCTTGAAGAACTCCATTTTACGCCTCGCTTTAAACAATTGCATTAAGTTGAAAATCTGAAAGAAATGCTTTTATTAAGGTTTTGCGCCTAGATAGGAATGCTTATAAAAATGAAACGGTACAGCAAGTTTTCACTGTTGGTTGCTGTCTTGTGTCTGCTGTCACTGTTGGTTTATGCCGAATTTTGGTATAAGAAATTGCCGGAAAATGGGCAAGTTACACCCGGGAGCGGCGGCATAAAAGACATTCTTCCATTCATACACCGGCCGCAATCAAAGGAAGGCCAGGACACAAATACTTCACCCGTTAAACCGGAGTGGTTGGAAACCGAGCGCAATGGCACGAAAGAAGGCCAGGACACAAATACTTCACCCGTTAAACCGGGAGCAGAGGTTCAAACACCTTCCGGCGCTTTAAGCAAAAACGCTTCAGATAAAGAGAAACAGATTGAAGCGTACTATGCAAAAAAGCTCACCGCTGTCGCGTCCGGCTACCATCAAAAACTGAACAGCCTTGTAGCGGCGGGGATGAGCGAGTACGACAAGGTCCGTGAAAAAAAAGAAAAGGCATCACCGATCAGCCTGGCCCGGAAGTATCTGTCCGCCGGACGGGCTCTGGAAGCGCAATGCGATGCGGAATTTTACCCCATACTGGACGAGTATAAAGCTGAACTTGAGAAAAACTCTTTCCCTCCCGACGCAGCAGTAAATGCCGGTAAGGAATACGAAAACGCCAAGGCAGCCAGGAAAAAACAAATCCTGTTATCTGCCGCAAAATACGTCGGGTTTCCTTAAGACAGCTTAGCTTTTAAGAAAAAAGATACACTAAAACTGGGGGACCAGGTGTTGGATTATGATGTTATAGTTACAGGCGGCGGTCCTATTGGCTGTTCCGCAGCAAGGGACATTGCGGCGCAGGGTTATCAGGTTCTTATCCTGGAAGAGCACCAGAAAATAGGGGAACCGGTGCAGTGCTCCGGTTTAATCAGCGAAAGGGCTCTTAAAATCTCGCGGGTTTCAAATAAAGTTGTCCTGAACAAGCTTAAAGGAGCTGTAGTCCACACCCCAAACAAAAATATCCTCAACCTTAAAGGAGACAGGGTTTACGGGGTTGTTGTGGACAGGGGGGCTTTCGACAGGGACCTTGCCGCACAGGCTGCCGGAGCGGGAGCAAAGATCTGTCACGGCAAAAGGGTGGTTTCATTTGACTACCTAACTGACGGACTTAAAATAAACACAACATCCGGTGATGGAAGCAACTGCTCTTTTACATGCAAACTCCTAATCGGCGCCGATGGATTTAATTCCGTAGCAGCCAGGCTTCTTGACCTGCCGCCGGCACAGGAAAAAGTCACCCTTTTTGCCGCCGAGGTATCTCTTCCCGGTTTTGGCGGCCATCTCGCCCATATCTTTCTTGACCATCTGCTTGCCCCCGGCTGGTTCGGCTGGCTCATGCCGGTCAGAGAAAATTTTGCCAGGGCGGGCATAGGGCGCTCTCCTTTAATGAACCGTGATTGGAGGGAAAGCCCGCGCCTTCTGTTCGAAAAATTAATTGCCAAATACCCAATCTTCAAGGGACTGGAAGTCCTAAAAACCACAGGCGGCATAGTACCCATCGGCTATCTGGAAAGGACTTATGACACAAGGGTGCTTCTCGCCGGGGACGCCGCAGCCCAGGTTAAGCCAATCTCGGGAGGAGGCCTTTACCTGGGGTTGAAGGGGGCATCCTTCTGTGCGGCAACCGCCATAGAGGCGCTGCAAAAAAATGATTTCAGCAGGGCTTTTCTTAGAACATACCAGGACGCCTGGGATGAGGATTTCGGCCTGGAAATAAGGTGCGGGTTGAAACACAGGGAAATTTTCTTAGATATGGACAACGGGGAGATAGAGTTCCTGATCGGTTTCCTAAATAAGCCATACTGGCGGAAGATAATCCTCAAATACGGCGATCTCGACTACCACTCACGTTTAGCCGCCAAGCTCTCCCTTGCGCCGCCCTGGGCGAACCGCTTTCTGGAAAACGGACTAAAAGTGCTGCTGCGGGGATTGGCACAGGCTGCAGAATGCCGCTATTAATCCCAAAAAAAAACCACCACGAGGTGGTTTTTGCCACTATTTGCCTTTTTGGTTAAATCAACTAGAGTATCTCTATTATTTTAGTTACAACGATAAAACCAAAAACGATCAGCAGGGGTATAATTGCAGTGTTTAGGACATTGTTAAATGCCCCGGCATAACTTATACTGCTGCTGCCGCCCAGCTGCACATCCTGCGCTCCCGCCAATTCCTTGGCGATAAGCAGGAAGATAAGAGCCAAGGTTGCTAAAAGCCCCAGCCCCGCTGCCATGGTAGTGCTGGCAATAGTGGTCACCGTGGTGGTAGTAACTGTGGAGATCATTTATATTGACCCCCCTTTCTTATTTCTACATCTACCACTTTTAAATTCAATAAAATAAAACAAAATTCCTCCAACATTTTCTTCTATTGCCTAATTAATTAAATTATGAACGGCCAGACCAGATACAGGCTTATATTGGTAATACCGTGAGCGATTGTCACGCCGAGAATTGATCCGGTCCGTTTGACCAGCATGGCGAAGTATAGTGCAACAATAAATACGAAAATTACGTCAATGAAAGATATGTGCGTTATATGCAGAACAGCACATATAAAGCTTATTAAAAATATTGAACTTTTCGGGCCCAAAAAGTCATTTGCAGCCTTCTGCATGATTCCACGGAAGATTACCTCTTCCGTAAAGCCGGTGCAGACCAGGAGTATTAAAGCCGGCAGGATAAATCCCACAAGATTAAATGACTCGAACAACGGCGCGGGCCGCAAAATAAAATACTCAGCAATTCCCAGGGGTATTCCGGACAGGCAAGTTAATATGTGAATAAAGGCGTTTTTTCTTAGGTCCCCCAACTGCAACCCGACATCTGAAAGTCTATAACCGTTTAACCTTGCTGCTACCAACGCTCCCGTTAGAAGGGGCAAACTAACTGCCGCGTACCAGTATATCCTCGGCAAATGCGCCAGCGGCAGAGAAAGGCTCAGTATCCTAATCAACGGACCAAGAATGAGCGTTATATACAATTTCGAACTCGGCTGCCCGTAAGCAAATGTAGAGTTAATCAACAAGCCTGCCAAAATTAACATATGCAGAATAACACCTGCACGCGGGTTTACGACAACCAGTAACTCGGCAAGCCCTATTCCGACAGCGTAAAGCCACGGGTAAACGCTTTCTCTTTTTTCTAATATTCCTTTTAATATTGAAACCTGCCCCTGGCTGTCCAGAACCTGGGCCGCTTTATTGCTCATTAATGTTCCTCATTTGTTTTATCTATCTGACATATGCTATCTGAGCAACTGACAAACTACTTCTCTTATTGTTTTCACCATCGACTTTTGCAGCAGCAGTTTCCCTATTGTTTTCATTCCGTATGCTTAAAGACTGCAATACATTCACCCATAAATGAAGAGATCTGTATGGTTTCTTATCTCCTTCCCGATAAAGAAGAAATTCCACCTTTACATTTTTTTTCGGCTGGCCGTATGAAAAATCAACTTTATTCTCCCATTTTTCCTCATGGGCTAGTTCAATTGGGCCTAGCCGTTTCTGTAAACCGCCATCTACAGCTACTTCCATAGTATACTTTTCTACATTAAATTCATGGTTGGTGATACCTGTAATTACAAATCCTTTTTCACTGACTGCAAGTTCATGTGGGTAGCCTTCAGCTTTCCCATCTGTCCCCAAAATATAAAATTCGGTAAACTTCTCACCAACTTTAGGTGTAACTATCACATAGACTATGCTGCCAATTGCAAAGAGAATGGCTGTCACAAGAAGTACGGACAGGATCTTATCTATTTTTGCAAATTCCTGCAGCTGTGGTATGTTAATTTCAAAGGCGGGACAATAACATTCCTCCTGAGAAAGTTTTTTGCGCCGGAAGAAAGCTATTCCAGACACGATAACTATAAAAGCAATTAACGAAATCAGAACAGGCGTTAGACGGATGCCAAACGGTGTATAGTTTAGCGCCAGCCCTATAAGGGGAACTACTGCAATACTTAAACCGAAACTTAAGGCAGCGCGTTCTATGCCATCCAGGTCATCCTTTTTTACAAACAGCGCCGCTATAAGAACATAACCAGGGAAGAACAGAACAAATGGCAATCCTAAAATAATCCGTATTGTACTCAAGTTTCCTATAAAAATAATAAAAGCTAACGCCAACGACGCTGCAATTATATAAATCAGTTCATTATGCAATTGAAATTTCTTTTTTAACATATAGTATATTTATCGGCTAAAGAACCAAATTTATTAAATTCATTTCATATTTTAATAACCAAAAGTTTATTTAAAATACTTTTTCTTGAAAATATTATTCGAAGAAGAGGAAAACACATGTGTTTGAGATCACATATCAAAACTCCAATCCAAAAAGCTTGCCAACAAATCCCGTCGCTGTACATGTGTTCCATGTCTTAATTTTAACATGACTAAGGTTTAATTAGAAAACCTTTTTCTTTGACAATATTGCCTGCTGAAGTCCTGCCGTCCAATACCCGGCCCGCGAAAAAAAGAACGATGGAAGATCCCCCGGCTAGTTAAGGAAACCGCAAGCGAAAAAATTATATTTTGCGACGGCGATCACAGAATTCAGACAAAAAGTGTAATCTAATTCTCTGGAGGAATTAATTGGCAACGAAAAATTAACAAAGTAAAAATCCCGGCAGGGTTTTCTTTGTCGGACGTTGAAGTAAGAAGCATTGGTTAGCCTGACAACAAATTCACTTTCTGACAAATTTATCACGGAACCGAACGGACCTGATGAACTTCGGCTAATGCTTGATCTGGGCGCTTAAACCGAAGCGAGGAAATGGCGCAACCGGCCGTTCACAGTTTTATCCTCTTGCGTACAATTAGTTTAACGTATTAGCGAGAGATGAAAAAACCGGAACGGCGTTTTTTATTTTTCCGGTACCCGCGAAAATAGGTAAATTATAACATATAAAGGAGTTTTCTAAAACACGGGCGAAAAAACGGGAACAGACCGAAAAAAGGGACGCACCCGGCGGAGGTTTGCCGAAAGGGAGCAGTACGTACTTTTGGAGGAGATATTCTAATAATAAAATGTCATTATGTGGATAAGGGTTGAGGTTTTTGAATGAAATCCCCGGAAAATAATCCAAGCGCAAAGAATCTATGTGAACATTACACATGACTGGTGCACAGTATTGTGGATACGGATTGGAGTTTTTATATGGCATTTTCTGAAGATAATTTGAATACAAGCGCTGAACAATATGAAATAAAGGATAGCCAGGATATCCAGCAATATAAAAATGTTGTTTTAGGAAAAAACCCTGTCATTGAAGATTTTGTCCTTTTGGGGTTGGTCCCCCGTACAAAAAAAGTGTATAGGTTAGTTATCGGTGATGATGCTTTCGTTCGTTCTCATTCAGTAATTTATGGCGGTTCAAAAATAGGGAATAATTTTCAAACAGGCCACGGTGTCCTCATTCGGGAAAATAACACTATTGGAAACAATGTCAGTGTCGGCAGTCACACTGTAATAGAAGTTGAAAACCAGATAGGCAGCAATGTCCGCATCCACTCCAACTGTTTCATCCCTGAATTTGTGTTCATTGAAGATGACGTCTGGATTGGCCCTTCAGTGACCGTTCTAAATGTACTTCACCCCCCGTGCCCGCGTTTCAAGGACTGCGCCAAACATGTCCGGATTAAACGTAATGCGAAAATTGGCGGGAACGTTACGATTGGTCCGCGGGTGACCATCGGGAGCAATTCGCTTATCGGCATGGGTTCCGTGGTTACCGCTGACATTCCCGACAACGTCCTGGCTTACGGTAACCCGGCCAGGGTAATAAAAAGTATTTTCGAGTTAGAATGCGATGTGGGATATTTTCAAATCCCGTATGAGTGGGAGGAAAAAGACAGGTGAAAATAAGTTTTGGGAAAATGTACGTGGATGAAGAAATAATAGAATCAGTAGCTCAGGTATTAAAAAGCGGGCGCTATATTAAAGGTGAAAATTTAAAACTTTTTGAAGAGGAGTACGCCGCCTTTTGTAACGTTAAGTATGCAGTCGGTGTTAGTTCCGGCACCGCTGCCATTTTGCTTTCCCTGCTGGCGCTGGAAATAAAAGAGGGAGACGAAGTAATCGTTCCTGCCCATACTTTTATCGCCACCGCCAGCACAGCAAAATTCTTAGGCGCAAGGATAGTTTACGCTGACATCGACCCGGAAACATATACAATTGATTGCGATGACGTACAAAATAAAATTACACCAAGAACAAAGGCGATTATCCCGGTACATTTATACGGCCACCCCTGCGATATGGAGCCTCTTCTCGAACTGACCGAAAAATATGGCCTATTCATAATCGAAGACGCCTGCCAGGCGCACGGGGCAGAATATAAAGGCAAGAAGATTGGCTCCCTGGGAGACGCGGGTTGTTTTAGCTTTTTTCCTTCCAAAAACATGACGGTCTTGGGAGACGGCGGGATGATCACTACCAACAGTGAATCTTTGGCAAAAAAGGTGAGTATGCTCAGGGATCACGGCCGCACTTCAAAATACCTCCACGAAATATTGGGTTTAAATTTCCGGCTCAGCGAGGTTCACGCAGCCATAGGGAGGTTGCAGCTCAAGCACCTTCCGGAATGGATTGACAGAAGAAGAAAAATAGCTTCCTGGTATAATGATTTATTGTCAAATGCTAAAATAACCCTCCCTTTAGAAAAAGAATGGGCAAAACACGTTTATCATCTTTATGTAATCCGGACGGAACAAAGGGACAGGCTGGCTTCATACCTAAAAGAGCAAGGGGTTGAAACGGGGATTCATTACCCCGTTCCCCTTCATCAACAGCCTTGCGTAGAGGGAGAATTTATCTTACCAGTTACCGAAAAATACGTCCAGGATATTTTGTCTTTACCTGTTTACCCTCAGTTATCAAAAAATGAAGTCGAATATGTAGCCTCGAAAATTAAAACTTTTTTGGAGGTGAATTAAATGGTTGGCGTGGCAGTGATCGGCACAGGTTATTGGGGTCGAAACCATATCCGGGCCTACAAAGAACTGGAAAAGGAAGGTATGGTTAAGAAAGTAAAAATTTGTGATGTCAACGAAGACCAGGCTAAAAAAATGAGTAACACGTACAAAGTAGAGTATGTTTTTGATTTCGACGCTTTGCTCGGCGATCCCGAGATTAAGGCTGTTAATATCGTTACGCCTTCTCCTACTCACTTTGAGGTTGTTAAAAAATTTATGGAAGCAGGAAAAGACGTTCTGGTGGAAAAGCCGGTGACCATGAGTTCTGCTGAAGCAAAGGAATTAATTGAAATTGCCGATCGAACTAAGAGAATTCTAATGGCAGGTCATATTTTCCGTTATCATCCGGCAGTGAAAGAGCTCAAACGGCGCATTGAGCTCGGCGAGTTAGGCGAAGTAAAAATGCTTTTTACAAACCGTTTCTTTTTTGGGTTGCCCCGAAAGGATATGGGGGTCGTCTACGCTTTAGGAATTCACGAGCTGGACTTATTCTGTTATCTTTTGGACCGCGAATTTCCGCATAGCTTAACTGCCGTTACGAACCATACCTTTAAAAACGGCATCGAAGAAACTGCTTTTTTAGCCCTCGATTTTGGGGAGGCCACGGGGTACGCCCTGGAAAGCTGGCTCGTTCCCGTGTACGGCAAAAAAAGAGATCTTGTTGTGATCGGAAGCGAAAAATGCGCTTTCGTTGATTACTTAAATCTGCAGGAATTAACTCTTTTTGAAGCCAGGATTCTTACCGACAACGCTGTTCCGGTGCGGGTAGAAGATGAAGGCAGGCAAAGCATACCCTTAACCTATGCAGAGCCCTTAAAAGAGGAACTTAAGCATTTCCTTGCTTGCGTAAAGCAAAGGAGTAAACCTTTAACTGACGGGGAGGTGGGTTGGCGGGCGGTGCTAATGGCAGAAAAGGCTTTAGAATCTTCAAGGACAGGTCAACGAATAATTTTTAATCATCAAACTATTAAAGATGGTGAAGTGAATGTATAAAGGTGCATGGGTTTCGTTGGTCATCCCGGCTTATAACGAGGAAAGGCTCATCGGAGCCACGCTTGCCGGGGTTCCTTCCCTGGTAGACAGGATATTTGTAATTGATGATTGCAGCACTGATCAAACACCAATAATTGTCCAGGAAATGGCAAAAAAAGATAACCGGATAAAATTAATTCAACATGCCACCAACCAGGGCCCAGGGGGCGGAATCATTACAGGCTATCTCGCTTCGGCCCGCGAGAGATACGATATTGCCGCGGTAGTCGGCGGAGACAACCAGATGGGCTTTGAGTACCTGCCTGAATTGCTTGATCCCATAATAGCCGGCGAGGCAGATTACACAAAAGGAAACCGTTTCCTAAAAGGCAGGCCCAAAGAAATGCCTTTTAAAAGATTATTCGGCAATTTTACTCTTTCCTGGATGACTAAAATTGCCTCCGGGTACTGGCGTATTTTTGATACCCAGGACGGCTACACGGCCATTTCCCGCCGGGCAATCGAAGCCATCAACTGGACAGAATTTTGGAGAGGTTACGGCTACGTTTCTGATTTTCTAATTAGGTTTAATACATATAGGATAAGGATCAAGGACATCTACCGGAAAGAGATCTATCTTCCTGGGGAAAAGCAGTCGCAAATCAAAATCGGAAGGTACATCAGACTGGTTGGACCTATGATTATTAGGGGCTTTTTCTGGCGGTTAAAACAAAAATATTTCCAAAGTCCTCCAAAAAATCTTCACCGGATAGGAAAGATGGAGTTGAAAAGATGACTGCTTTCACGGTAGGATTGCCTAAAACTCAGGATAAAAAAGGATTGTCGGGTGCCAGGTTTTTTCTGGAACGTTACGGGGTCTCATATGAGCTATATGAGCTAATGGATGATTTTGAAAACTGCCCTGTTATTCTAGTTCCTTCTTTTGAGAACATTGACCGGACGAAGTTGTTTGCTTATTTAAATAACAGTGGTAAGGCATTACTTTGCGGTACCAGCGAAGAAATAAAGAACTCGGTATCTATTCCCTTGTCTTTATTCCATCTGATTTACGACCGGCTTCACGAAAAATATGAAAAAATATCAAAGCCATCAAAATTAATCAATTGGTCACTTACGCTTTATAATATAACACCTGATTTGATCAAAGCGCCTTTTTATCAGCAGGTTCGTCTTATAAGAAAAAAGATCGGGAGCAAGAGAAAAGTACATACTACTTGGCCAGCAGACAATACGATTGATAACTGGATGCAGATATTAAAGGAGTCGTTAGATATACTTGTTCCTGAAAGAAGCAGCGTGCCGTTATGGCCGCCGCCGTTTAAAGCGGCTTTTGTAATGACCCACGACGTTGATGAAAAACCGGGTGAGGAAATTTATCAAATTACTAAAATAGAAAAAAAGCACCGTATCTTGTCCACCTGGAATTTTATCGCCAGAAGTCCGCGTTATAAGTTAGAGCCGTCAATGTTAAGGGAATTATCTGCCGAAGGTTTTGAAATCGGCTGCCATGGCCTTTACCACGACAGGAAGTTCAGCAGCATCAGCGCCAAGGAACGAAAGCTTCGGGTGGCAGGGGCCAAGAAGATCATTGAAGACGCTTTGGGTAAAGAAGTATCCGGCTTCAGGACGCCATTGCTGGATAGAACAGATGATCTATGGACTATTTTGGCCGAAAGCGGATTTAGCTATGATTCAAGTTATCCAGACGTAGACCACCTGACCACTACCCGTTACGGAATGGGAGTATGTACAAATTTGCCGTATACAACGCTGCCGTATTTGGTGGAATTACCGGTAACGGCTCCTCAGGATGTAGAGTTGTTTATCGATAAGAGGTTATCTGAAAAAGAAGCCCTTTTATTTTGGCAGGATAAATGGAACAAAGTTATAGACGGCCGGGGGTTGATTGTATTAATCAGCCACCCTCATTTCTTAAAAGAAAAAAAGAGGTTGGATATGTACAGCAACCTGCTGGAATTTTTTACTCAAAAAAAAGATGTATGGATAACCACGGCTGGCAGTATTGCCAGATGGTGGCAGCAAAGAGCCAGTTATAAAATTACGTGAACAAAAAATGGGGTGAAAGAGAAAAATGAAAGTGCTGGTAATTGGCCTGGGATATGTGGGCTTGGTGCAGGCTGCCGCACTGGCGGAAAGGGGACATGAAGTTACAGGTATAGATATAGATTTGGATAAATATAACAGCCTGCGTAACGGTAGGGTATCAATATACGAACCGGATTTGCCGGAATTAATTAAACCCGGCTTGAAAAAAGGACACTTGACATTTTTACATTTAAGCGAAATAAAAGAAATTTCTGTTCCTCTAATTTTTATAGCGGTAGGGACACCTTCGTTACCATTTAACGGCAATGCTGATTTATCCCAGATACAGTCTGCTATCCAGTGGATAAAAGATAATATACGAAATAATGCTGTTATCGTCATGAAAAGTACCGTTCTTCCGGGAACGGGACAGTCCTTGATAAATAAATATCTTAAGGATAGTAGATTTTCTTACGTAAGCAACCCCGAATTTTTAAGAGAAGGACAGGCAGTTTACGACTGGTACCACCCAGATAGAATTGTCATTGGCTGTCAAGACCAGGAGGCGGGAAAAGTTGTTTCTTCTTTATATAACGGGATAAAAGCTCCAGTTTTAATTACCGACATTAATTCAGCCGAACTGATTAAATATGCTTCAAATGCTTTTCTGGCCACTAAAATTAGCTTTATCAATGAAATTGCCAATGTATGTGAATTAATAGACGCTGATATAGAATTGGTTTCGGAAGGAATTGGCCTGGACTCCAGAATTGGCAAAAGCTTTTTAAAAGCCGGTATTGGCTACGGCGGCTCTTGCTTTCCAAAGGATGTTCGTGCCCTTGACTATTTTTCTTCCATGAATGGCTATAGCTTTGAACTCCTCAAATCAGTGATCAGCGTAAACAACCGCCAGCGAAGCCTGCCGGTGAAAAAACTAAAAGAAGCCCTGGGTGACCTGAACGGTAAAAAAGTAGCTGTATTAGGTCTTGCTTTTAAGCCAAACACGGACGACATAAGAGAAGCCCCCGCAATTGATATTATTAACATGCTTTTAAATGAAGGCTGTGAGGTACGCGCCTGCGACCCAGTGGCCGTAGGTAATACAAAAAAAGTTTTGCCCTCCGAAGTAAAACTTTTTGAAAGCTTGCCTGGCGCCATCGGGGGAGCCCAGGCAGCAATCCTGACCACAGAATGGGAAGAGTTTGTAAATTTTGACTGGACAAGCCTTAACGACATAATGAGCCCACCTCGTTTGATAATTGACGGGCGGAACGCATTAAGGCATTGTATTGTTCAAAACCCTGACTTAAAATACGTTGGCATTGGGAGAGGTATTAAGTAAAGATTTCAAAGGATAATATGTTTAACATTAGGAAGAAATTTTTGGGAAGGCGCGTAAATGATAAAGATTGTAAACAAAGTCGAGGAAAATAAATGGAAGAAACTTTTAGATACATACGATAAGGCCACTATATATCATACGCCCGAATGGAAGAAAACCCTTGAGGGGACCTTCGGTTACAAAGCGCATTATTTTTTTGCGATAGACGAATGCGGGGAGTTAGTTGGGCTGCTGCCATTATTTTATGTTAGGAGTCAAATTACGGGAAGTAGAATATGTTCGGTTCCGTTTGCTCATAATTGTGGACCGATTGGCGATGAGGCTACTGTAAGCTTTTTGGCGGGTAAGGCAATAGATTTATATAAAGATTTAAATGCAGATTATTTTGAGGTCAAAGATAAAGTTGGTTTCGATAACTTTGAATACCAAAACGCATTTTCTACATATATTCTAGAGTTGTCTCCTGATTTAGGAATAATGTGGAAAAAGCTAGATAGTGGAAGTGCTAGATGGGGAGTAAAAAAATCCCATAAAGAGGGAGTTTCAGTTAGCAAGACACAAAGTATTGAGGATTTAAAAGAATTCTACGAGTTAAACTGTATAACAAAGAAGAAAATAGGTGTTCCTTGTCATCCTTGGAAATTCTTTAAAAACTTGTTTAAATTTTTAGATAGTTATGTTTCTCTATATGTAGCAAGATATAATGATAAAATCATTGCAGGTGGGATTATGGAATATTTTAAAAAGACGGTTCTTTATGGATATGGTGCTGCAGACCCCAAATATTTAAAGATGCAGCCTTATAATGCATTTATATGGAAAAGCATTGAAGATGCTTGCTTGAATGGATATAAGTATTATGATTTTGGAAGAACTTCCTATGATAATGTTGGGCTGATAAATTTCAAAAAGAGATGGGGCACAGCTGAAAAAAAATTATATTATAGCTATTATCCAAAGAATCCAGTATCTTTAACTGAAAATCGGGAGAATTTAAAATATAAATGGGGAACAAAAGTAATTCAGAGAATGCCAATGCCAATTTATAAGAAGTTTAGCGATGTGGTGTTTGGGAGTTTTGGGTAGGAGAGAATACAATGGAAGATTACTATTGGGACATTGCAAATGCAACGAAGATGGGTGAATATCTTACTCGAAAAGAGTGGGATGTTATCGATTCATTTTTAGAGAATAACAATATCAGTAACTGTTTGGATATAGGGTGTGGAAGTGGACGGTTCAGTATTCCGATATCCCAACGTGGAATTGATGTTGTGGCAATAGATAATGATCCTATTGCATTGTTAAAATTAAAGGAAAAATTAAATGAGAGAGAGTTACAGTTATTAAAGGAGATGCAAATAAACTACCATTTAAAAATTTTACTTTTAATTGTATCGTATCTATTGAAGTAGTGGATTATCTTGAACCAAAAAGGTTTTTTCAAGAATGTAATAGAGTATTACAAAAAGATGGATTTTTATCATTTATTCGGCAGAAGACCGCCGCTTATAAAAGCATTGGATGAATGACGGGTCGGCTGGCAGCCTGACAAATTTTTAAAGGTTAGCGTTAAACAAAAAGATGTTTTTGAACATAAAAGGTGTTAAAGCCAGCTTTAAAGGCTTGAGATAAGTTTGCGCAACATAACTTGGGGCCTGTCACCGTACAGAGTGAGCTGTTGCAACCGGAGGATTGCAGGCGTATGAGTATGGGCGCAATGGCGGGTTACCGCGCACCTTCCGGCTATGAGCCTGCTGCCAAATAGCCCCTGGACTTGCGGCGTCGGCACCCCTGGTCGGTCCCGCTAAAGGTTGACAGGAAAGCCAGGCCGGATTGTACCCTGTTGAACGGGCTCCGCGCAAGAGGCGGAATCTCCATCCTCTATAGGATGGAGTAGTTCAATGTTTACCATATCAAATAAACATAGTTACAAAAATTTATTACATCAGCTTTTAAGTAGTTATAGAACTTTCTATAGATGCTCTTTTGATGAAATAAGGTCTTATCTTGAAGAAGAGGGTTTTAAAGTGAGGAAATGTATATGATACAATTGGATTCCATTTAAAAGAAATTCTAATAACGTTTTGCTTGGTCTTTTTGAATTTTTAGAAAAGGTTTTGCTATTGAATCGTCTTCCTACTATTAGTCCCTGGGTATTTTTCATTGCTAAGAAAATTGAGAAGCCCAAATGAGAATTGTCGTTGACATAAACCATCCTGCCCAAGTACATTACTTCAAAAATTTTATCTGGGAGATGGGAAAGAAGGAAAAGGAGGAAAAGGAGTATTGAAGGTTTGTATTTTAATGTATAGGCCCGCCCCACAAGATTTTAGAAGATTAGTGGTTACAAATTCAATTTATAAAAGATATAAAAATGTAAGTGTTTTGTGTACTAAACAAAAGGGGCAAGAAAAGAAAGTTACTATAAGTGGCGTATGCTATTATCGTCTTCCATTATTATCCAACATAAGAAATAATATGGTAAATAGAAATAATATAGTAATCAAATTATTTAACTTTATATTTTTTACAATACTATCTTTTACGACACTGTCTCTATTATATATTAAAAAAAGGTATCAAGTGATTCATGTTCATAATCCACCAGATTTTATTATTTTAGCTGCTATTCCATTCAAGATATTTTTTAATACAAAGATTGTTTTAGATCTTCACGATATGCTACCAGAAGCGGTAAGTAGCAATTTTGGAGTTGATGAAAATCATATTTTTGTAAAAATAGCGAGATTGATTGAA
This sequence comes from Desulfotomaculum sp., assembly GCA_003485325.1. Classification (GTDB taxonomy): domain Bacteria; phylum Bacillota; class Desulfotomaculia; order Desulfotomaculales; family Nap2-2B; genus 46-80. Next base: position 20,767 of record DMZI01000015.1, on the reverse strand, counting down.
AGATTTGCTATAAAATATTCTGATGCTATTATTTGTACAAATAACTATGATAAAAAAATAATTTTATCGCGAAACAATATCAGTCCAGAAAAAATTTTTGTTGTGATGAATACACCAGATTTAAAACTGTTCGAAATCGAACACGTAAAAAAAGAATTTTTTGGATTAGAAAATAAATTTGTTATATTATTCGAGGGGACTATCTGGAAAAGAAGAGGCATTCAAACAGTCATCGAAGCTATAGAAAAATTAAAAGATAAAATTCCCATCTATTTTGTAATTCTCGGCGATGGACCTGATTTGGATTATCTAAAAAGTATTGTAAACGACAAAAATCTTAATGCGTTTATAGAGTTTACAGGGTGGATTGATTTAAAAACACTTTCCAAATATATTTCTATTTCTGATGTTTGCCTAATTCCTTTCCTAAAAACAAGGGTTAACGAACGTGGCGTACCAAATAAATTATTTGAGTATATAGTTCATGAGAAACCAGTAATAGCATCAAAATTGACGGGCATGTCTTTAACGTTTTTTGATGATGAAGTTTTATTTTTTGAACCGGGAAATGCAAATGATCTTGCAGAAAAAATATTATGGTGTTATCAAAATCCAAAAGAAATTAAAAAATTAGTAGAAAATGCAAAACAAAGATATAAGAAGGAATACACATGGGATAAAATGGAAATGGAGCTGTATGCATGTTACGAAAGTGTAATATAACCAAGGATGTGGACAACATTCATTTGTGTTCGATTAACCATATTTAGGAAAATACCAACTTAGCATTCCTGGAAATTAGCATAGCTATAATCTAATTTTATCAATGTGTTTGAGACTTGTTGAGCGATATAATTCCCAGGGATATTCTTACTTCTTAGTAGATTATTGGTTAAATTAGCCCTTAACCGAACACGAATGGGACAACATTATACCCAATCCATTTGGAGATAGGAAGTGCTTGAAATGAAAATATGCATAATAGGTCTCGGATATATTGGCTTACCTACTGCGTTAATGCTATCTAAAAGCCATAATGTATTTGGGTGCGATACCAAAGAGGAGATAGTAGAAAACATTAACGGTAAAAACCCTCCCTTTATTGAACCCGGGCTGGAAGAAATGTTAAAGAAATCAAACCTAAGGGCATTTACTCATCCAGTTGAATCTGATGTGTTTATCATTTGTGTTCCAACGCTGTTCAACAAAGAAGTCAAAATGGCTGACTTAAAATATGTAAAAAGAGCCATAGAAGAAATTGTACCATATTTAAGAAAGGAGAATTTAATAATTATTGAGTCAACAATTACTCCAGGAACCTGTGAGAAAATTGTTACACCCTTATTAGAAAAATCTGGTTTGAGAGTCAATAAAGATATTTACCTTTCTCATTGTCCTGAAAGAGCTATGCCGGGTAACACTTTTTATGAAATAATTCATAATAATAGGGTTGTCGGGGGGAGCGATGATAAATCTGCCGACTTGGCTGAGGAATTATATAAAAGTTTTGTGAAAGGTACTATCTATAAGACGAGCATTAGAACCGCAGAATTTGTAAAACTAATGGAGAACACCACCAGGGATGTAAATATCGCGTTAGTAAACGAATTTGCGATTTTGGCTGAAGAGATAGGTATAAATGTCAGAGAAGCTATTGAACTTGCAAATAAACATCCAAGAGTAAACCTCTTAACACCCGGTCCAGGTGTTGGGGGTCACTGTATTGCAGTTGATCCGTGGTTTTTAACCGAAAGTACGGTAAATACAAGAATAATAAACACAGCAAGGGAAATTAATGATGGAATGCCCAGGTATATATTATCCAAAGCTAAAAAAATTTTTGTAGAGCGAAATATAAAAGATCCTACGGTAACAATTTTTGGTGTTGCCTACAAAGGAAATGTTGATGATACAAGAGAGACACCGGCTTTGAAATTGATAAAATTATGCGAAAAAGAAGGATGGAACGTGAAGGTATATGATCCATGCGTAAAAGAGTTTGAATATCCATTGCTGCCTTTAGAAGAGGCTATTAGAGATACGGATTTGATTATTGTTGAGACTGACCATACCGAATTCAAGAACATAAATGCTAAAATGACTTCCAATTTTGTAAGGAATAAAAATATCATTGATACAAGAAATATAATGAATTGTAAAGAATTCTTAGATGAGGGATTTGAAATAAAAATTTTGGGAATTGGGAAGGGTAATTAGGGTGCTCTCAAAAAGTATATTCATTTTAGCTCACCAAATTGGAGACAGGAATTTTTATCCAACTTACAAGAAATTGGTTCAAAACCAACGGAAAAGCTATGAGGAACTGAAAGAAGAGCAAGAGAAGCAGTTAAGAGTAATGATTAATTTTGCATATAACAATGTACCTTATTACCATAATCTCTTTGATGATTTGAAATTGAATTCCGATGACATAAAAAAAATAAGGGATTTAAAGAAACTTCCCATATTAACGAAAGAAATAATAAAGCAAAACTGGGAGGATTTTAAGCCTATTAATTTGAATAAAATGAAATATTATGAAGGTGCTACGGGAGGATCAACGGGCACTCCTCTTAAATATAGACTATTAAAGTTCGATAGATTCCTCGCGGGAGCATTGTTATATCGTGGATGGGGATACGCTGGTTTCGAGTTGGGAGATAAAATGGCATTTTTAGCAGGTGCTTCGTTGGATGTGGGTACAAAATCGTATTTAGAGAAAAGAGCTCATGAAGTTGCAAGGAATATAAGAAAAATTTCCTCATTTGACATGGGAGAGAAAGAGATGAAACAATATGTAGGCATGATTAATTCATTCAAGCCCAAATTTTTGCGAGGTTATGCATCTTCAATCTACTTCTTTGCAGAATGGATTGAAGAAAATAAGATAGATATATATCAGCCTATAGCGGTATTCACAACAGCAGAGAAACTATATCCAAATATGAGAGAGAAGATCGGAAAAGTTTTCAACTGCGATGTTTATGATGCTTATGGATTAAACGATGGGGGACTTGGCGCTTACGAATGCTCTGAGCATTCAGGACTACATATAGACACGGAAAGAAGCATCATGGAAGTTGTAGATAAGGATGGGAATCAAATAAAGGAAGGAGAAGGAGAGATACTTGCAACAAGCCTTTATAATTATGCAATGCCTTTTATAAGGTATGATACTGGAGATCTGGGATATATCATCAATGATGTTTGCGGTTGTGGGAGAGGGCATAGGTTATTAAAAGAATTGGTTGGAAGAAGTGTAGATGTTCTTGTTACACCCGAAGGAAAAAACGTTCATGGTTGGTTCTTTTTATTTATTTTTTGGGAGTATTGTAAGGGGATAAAGGAGTATCAAGTTGTTCAAGAAAAGTTAGATAAAATCGTTATAAAAATAGTTCCAGAAGAGGATTTTGATAAGAAGCAGTTGGATAAGATTAAAGAGATCGTTAAAGGAAGAAGCGAGGGGTGGAATATAGAGTTTAAGTTTGTTGATAAAATCGAAAGGACAAAGGCCGGAAAATATAAGTTTATCATAAATAATGTGAGTGAAAGTCCATGGCTTTAACTATTTATGCAGTTGGCGATATAATGCTTGGAGAACAGGATTTATGTGCTGGGTTTGGTATTAAAAGTGTTATCAAAAATAAAGGGGTTGATTATCTTTTTAAAGGCGTAAAAGACATTTTTAAAGGTGGTGATATCGTTTTTGGAAATTTAGAAGCACCAATATCGAATGAAACTAATAAAAAAGGATTTGAAGCAGATTTTTTCAGAGCGGGTCCAAATGTAATAGATGGGTTGAAAACTGCGAATTTCAATGCTCTGTCAATAGCAAATAACCACATCATGGAGCACGGAGAGAAAGCATTTTGTTCAACTGTTCACTTTTTAAAAGAAAATAATATTACACCCGTAGGAATTTCGAATGAAACAGAAATTTTAGAGGTTAATGGATTTAAGGTTGCAGTCCTTGCCTACTCTTTTATTGAGGACTTTATAGACAACTCTTTGTATAATAAAATTGCTTCAGAGAAAAAAATACTAGAAGACGTAAGAAATATAAAAGATTCTGTTGATTTAACCATTTTATTCCTGCATTGGGGTTATGAGTATGTGCTTTTTCCATCGCCCAAGCAAGTCGATATCGGTCGAAAGCTTATAGATGCTGGAGTAGATATTGTCTTAGGTGGACATCCTCATGTTCTTCAGGGTTATGAAGTATACAAAGGAAAGCCTATAGTGTACAGCCTTGGTAATTTCATTTTTGACCACACTTATATAAAAAGTACGCGAAAAACCATAATTGCAAAAATAAGAGTTGATCAAGATACAAAAAAGATAGATGTTGAGATTATTCCAGTTATTTGCGATGCAAAAGAATATTATCCAAAGATTTCAAATAAAAAAGATAGTGAGGAAATTCTAAGCATTATTTCAGAAACAAGATGCAAGATGGAAAATAAATCCTTAGCTGATTATCTTTCAGAAGATTATACGACTTTAGCTAACAAATATAAAAGAAAAGCTAAACAGGAGATGAAAATGCATTTTATTAAGAATTTATATAGATACCCACAGAGTTTATCAATCCTCATTTTTTACAAATATTTAGCAAGAATACTGAATAGTATTCCTGGAGGTAATAAAAAGTGAAGAATATCAAAACTGGAAGTCTTCTTCAAATAGATTCCTTAGGTGGCGGTATACATAGTAAAGTAATAAATGATATACTTCAAAAACACTACAAATGTTACTTTTTTAATGTGGTAGCAAATAGAAATAAAAATAAATTATACGAATACCTTATGCTTTTTTATAGATTGGCCAAGGTCCACGGGAATAAGGATATTTGGATACGTTCCTTTAGTTCAACGATCACTCTCCCTTTTGATAAAACACAGGGTAAAAATATAGTTGTGATATATGATGTTGGTAATAGTTTCAAATCAGTACATATACAATTTTTAAATAAAATAATGGAGAAGATTTTTTATTATGCGCTAAAGAGGGTGGATTCAATCATTGTTATGTCTAAATTATGGAAAGAGTATTTTGAATCACGAGGATATGACAACGTGAGAATCATTTACACTCCTTTTAACATGAATGTATTTGAATTCACAGAGGAAGAAATAATCAGTCTTAAAGAGAAATATGAATTAACTAATAAACCTATTATATATCTTGGAAATTGTAGAAGAACAAAAGGAGTTGTTGAAGCATACCAGGCATTAAAAGAGTTGGATGGATATTTATTAACGAGTGGGGAAAAAGAAGTGGATATTCCTGCTATTAACTTAAATTTAAGTTATAGGGACTACTTAAGATTGTTAAAAGCTTCTTCTGTCGTTGTTACAATGTCTAAGTTCAAGGAGGGATGGTGTAGAACCGCGCACGAAGCGATGTTATGTAAAACACCTGTGGTTGGTTCTGGTTTGGGAGGGATGAAAGAACTACTGGAAGGAGGTAGGCAAATTATCTGTAAAGATTTTAATAAGTTAAGAGAAGATGTTGAATATGCAATTGCGCATCCTGAACTTGGTGAAAAAGGATACGAATATGCAAGCCAGGAAAAGTTTACTGTAGAATACTTTGAGAAAGAATGGATAAAGTTAATTTCTGAAGTTGTAGGAGAGTAAGATGAGAGTAGGAGTAATTTCAGATTGGATTAATGGAGGAAATTATGCAGGTATAGCAAATTATGTTTATCATTTATTAAAGGAATTGATTAATATTAATAGGGAAAGTATCTATTTGATAAATTATGAGGAGAATGAGTCGACAGCCGAATACAATAAAATAATAATATACAATCCTTTTAAAAGAATTTCTAAAACAATATTATGGTACTTATATTTGGGGACACAAAGTAATCATCTGAAAAGATTAGATATAATTCACAACCCGACCCAAGGTTCAACCTTTTTTAGATTTAAACAGAAATATATATTAACAGTTCATGATATAACTGTGTTTATAGTTCCAAAAGAACATCCAGTGTATAGAATATTATTTGGTAAATTACTCTTTCCAAGAACTCTAAAAACTGCAGACAAAATAATCACAGATTCAAACAGCACAAAAAAAGATTTGATAAATTATTTCAATATTCCAGAAGAAAAAATTAAGGTAATCTTTCTTGGAGTAGATGAAAAATTCAAGCCATTAGATAAAGAAGAAATAAACGAAGTTAAACAAAGATATAATCTCAATTTTCCGTTTATCTTGTATGTTGGCACTTTGGAGCCGAGAAAAAATATTCCTACTTTAATTAAGGCATTTTATAAACTTAAAAAGAAAAATATCGAGCACAAATTAGTCATTACAGGTAAAAAGGGATGGAAGTATAAAAAAATATTTGAGACGATAGACAAATTAAATCTTCAAAAAAATGTCACTTTTACCGGATATGTTTCAGATGAGGATTTACCTGCACTATACAATACCGCGGATTTGTTTGTCTACCCCTCTCTGTATGAGGGCTTTGGTTTTCCTCCTTTAGAGGCAATGGCTTGTGGAACACCTGTGATAACTTCAAATACCTCTTCTCTGCCAGAAGTCGTTGGTGACGCAGGGATTATGGTTAACCCTTATGATGTAGATGGTTTGGCAGATGCGATGCACGAAGTTTTAACTAATGATGGGTTAAGGGAAGATATGATTAAAAAAGGATTAGAAAGGGCGAAGATGTTTAGCTGGGAGAAATGCGCGAGAGAGACTTTGAGGGTTTATGAAGAAGTGTATAATGAGAGGTGAAATGAAAGATTAACATGCAGCTAAATAACCCAGTCCAGATGAACGACTGGGAAATCAAGAAATTCCTCGCAGTAGTTTTAGCTATTCAACTTGCGATGTTGGGCGCAATTGGATTAGATGCTATTGGTTTTCAAATCCCTATTCTAAGACCTTTCATTGGTTTCATTTATCTTACTTTCGTCCCTGGAATTCTCATTCTCAGAGTTCTTAAATTACACAAACTCGGCAGTATCGAGACGCTGTTATACACTGTGGGATTGAGCCTCGCGACCCTAATGTTTACCGGATTTTTCGTGAACATGACCTATCCATTTTTCGGTATTTCTCGACCGATTTCGCTCGTTCCTTTGGTTATCACAATAAGTGTAATTGTATTGATTTTATGCATTTTAAGTTATGTAAGAGATAAAGATTTTGATGATCCGAGTTTTATTGACGTTGGAGAGGTGTTATCACCTCCAGTCTTATTTTTGTGTTTGATCCCTTTTATGGCAGTAATTGGTACTTATTTGGTGAATTTTCATCATAATAATATCCTTTTGATGTTAATGATTGTTGTGATTGCATTTGTTGCTCTGTTGATTGGTTTTGATAAGTTTATTCCTGTAAAATTATATCCTTTAGCGATATTGGTGATGGCAATCTCGTTGATATATCATGACACATTGATATCGATGTATTTAAACAAATACGACGTTATAGGAGAATATTATTTTTCAAAATTGGTAGTTATTGTCTCAAAATGGGATTGGACGATGTCATCCAATAACAATGCAATGTTAAGCACAACAATGTTTGCTCCAATGTTTCATCACATCAGCAATCTTGATTTGACATGGGTTTTTAAGATAATTTATCCTTTAATACTCTCTCTTGTACCCCTTGGGCTGTATAGTATCTTTAAAAAAAGAACAGATGAAAAAATAGCATTTTTGTCATCCTTTTTTTTTATATCTTTGAATCCGTTCTATAGTGTTATTCCTTCATTAGGCAAGCAATTGGTTGCAGAGCTTTTCTTTGTTTTGTTGCTTATGTTGATATTAAATGTAAACATAAAGATAAATGCAATGAAAAAATCTTTTTTAATGATTATCTTTGGCACATCATTGATCGTGTCCCATTATGGCACTTCCTATCTTGTTATGGTTTCGTTTATTTTTGTTTTATTCTTTTTGTATTTAACAGAGAACCAAACGGTAAAGGGCCTATGGAAAAGGTTTTATTTTACGTTTAAAAAAGAAGAATTGAATATAGCGAATAGTTTGAATACAAAAAATAAGAATATATCTTTAAATTTTGTGTTGTTGTTCATCTCATTCGCTTTAATGTGGTATATGTACATTTCAAGTTCCTCTATATTTGAAGATATTGTACATATAGGTGATCATATCGCGAATACAATTTTTATGGATTTTTTAAATCCAGAAACTTCGAGAGGGCTATATGCCATAACAGGGGTATCTCCCTCTCTTTTATATGCAGTTTATAAAGTTTTTCATTTAATTATCCAATTCCTTATAGGTGTAGGTCTCTTGAAATTATTATTAAGGCACAAAGAGACAAAATTTGAACGAGAATATGTTGGTTTTTCGTTATATTGGTTTATTATCTGTTTATTTGCTATAGCCGTCTCTTATTTTGCAGTAATGAACCAATCGAGGCTTTATCATCTCTCTCTTATTTTTTTAGCTCCTCTTTCTATTCTAGGCAGTATAAGTATTTTTGAGGTAATAGCCAAGTTTTTTAAGGTATCTTGGACAAATAAAAGTATAAAAAGATCGGTGAATATGTTAGCTATATTTTTTATAATCTATTTCTTATTTAATACTGGATTTATTTTTGAGATAGCGAAGGATCATCCGTCTTCAATTTCGCTGTCTCAAGAAAGTAGTAAAAAATATGGTGACTCTGAAGATGTAGCTTCAGTAGCTATGAATATGATACCAGAACAGGATGTAATCAGTGCGAGGTGGCTATCTATGAAAGCGAAAAAGGACGAAATAATTTATGCAACAGTAGGAAATAATGAAGGAAAACATGCATTAGTATACAATATGATACAACCTCAAAAAATATATGATTTAGCTGGCACAACAAAAAATATGAGAGGAGGGAATTATACTTACTTAAGTTGTCTAAATATAGTTGAGGAAATAGGGTTAGGTTTTAACCCAAAACTTGGATGCCCGACGTTTTTTAACATGACTGACGTATACCCTTTTCTCGTAGACACAGACAAGATTTACACAAACGGAGGCAGTGAAATTTTATGGAGCCCTTAGTCGAAAATATCAGAATAATTTTTTCAAAATTCTAATGTTTTCCTTCATCGTCCACAAAAATAAGTTCGGATTTTTCCAATCAACTTTTAATAATTTTATTGAATAATAAAAATAGATAATAAAACCAAAAAACTCCGTTGCCACAGTTGCGTATGCAGCACCAACAAGACTATAGTAGGGTATCAATATCAAATTAAGAACAATATTTAGTAACGCCCCCAGTCCTGTTCCAATAGTAACTATATTTTGCTTGTTGATGGAATAAAGTAATGTGCTTGATATTGTACTTACACAAATTATAAAAAATGCCCATATTAAAATTTTAAGTGCTGTTGCAGAATTTGAATACTGAGAACCGTAAAGAATTTGGATTATTTCTGCAGCGAAAAGAGTCACAAAAATTGAGACGAAAGTACCTAAAGTAAACATTAATTGAAATAATTGGATATAAAATCTCTTTAGATTGCTCTTGGTAGTTTTAAAATACCTTGACATTATGGGAAAACTTACAGCACCAATCGAACCAGCTATTAGTGCAGATAACCCCCTAATGATATTATAAGCTGCATTATACCAACCAACTGCCGCATCTCCCTGCATCATTGATAACATAACTGTATCAATTTGAAAATATATTGAAACAAAAATCGCAGTTAGACCAAACGGCAGCGCTTCTTTTGTGGTATGCTTCAAAAAAGAAAAATCTATTTCAAAGTTTGGCTTTGCAAACTTTTTAAGCACGATTAAACCACTGAATACAAAACTAAAAATACTTGATAGTAAAAATGCAGAAACGATCTCTATCAAACCATATCCAAGATAAATTAAATACATAACCAATGAAAAGACAATAACCTTCTCAACAACACGGACCAATGTTTCATATTCCATCTTTTCAAATGCTCTAAATATCGAGATGAAAAATTGGTTGAAGGATGTTAAAATAACATAGGCACCAGCGATATAAACAGCTAATGTTGTATCAGGCGGGTAATGCATCAAGTTTATGATAATAACAACGAGCAAGAATGCGACAATGGATAAAATGAATTTGACCAGGGATATATTACCAAGATACTTTCCTGCTAATTCGTTATCCTTTGCCACTTCCCTTATCGTCAATGTGCTAAATCCTAAATCGGCAATAATTGCAAAGAAAGAAGTAAAAGCAAGTGCAAACGAATATTTACCAAATCCAACGTCTTGTAGATGTCTCGCAATAAAAATAATTAAAACAAAGGCGAGAAGTTTAGTTATGACTTCTGCTGATGCCAAAGATAGCGTATTCTTTGCTACACGTCTAACTGTATTCAAGAGTACACACCAGATACTAAAAGGGGGGATAGGACTAATTTATTTTTTGCTTCTCTTTTCATACCTCTCCATATCCGCCCTTACCATCATTTTTACAAGCTCTTCAAATGAGGTTTCCGGCTTCCAGCCCAGCTTTTCTCTCGCCTTCAATGCATCCCCTCGCAGTTCCGGCACGTCAGCAGGTCTCATAAATCGCTCATCCATCTTAACGTACTCCTGCCAATCCAGATCAACCTCTTTAAATGCCTCCTCAACAAATTCTTTTACAGAATGACTCTTCCCACTTGCAATCACGTAATCATCCGGCTCTTTCTGTTGGAGCATTAACCACATTGCCTTCACATAGTCGCCGGCATAGCCCCAATCTCTCTTGGCATCCAGATTCCCCAACCGCAATTCCTTTGCGAGTCCATGATGGATTCTTGCCACTCCATCTGTTATCTTTCGTGTAACGAATTCAATGCCTCTTCTTGGAGATTCATGGTTAAATAAAATCCCATTGCAACAGAACATATTATAACTCTCTCTATAATTCACAGTTGCATAATATCCATAGACCTTTGCCACTGCATACGGACTTCTGGGACGGAATTTCGTCTTCTCATTCTGAGGGATCTCTTCTGCTGCTCCGAGCATCTCGCTACTGGATGCCTGATAAAACTTGGCATCCGGACAGAAATGGCGAACAGCTTCTAACACCCGAACAGTCCCAAGCCCGGTAACATCTCCCGTAAGTACAGGTTGATTCCATGAAGTTGCTACAAACGACTGCGCTGCAAGATTGTACACCTCATCAGGTTGAGCAGTCTGCATTGCAACGTTCAGCGAAGATTGGTCGGTTAAATCACCTTCTAAGAGTGTGATCCTATCAGTGATGTGCTCTATTCGAGTAATGTTTGGCGTGCTAAGTCTTCTTACTATTCCATATACTTCATAGCCCTTATCAAGCAGTAGCTCTGCCAGATATGAGCCATCCTGACCGGTAATGCCGGTGATTAATGCTGTTTTTGTCATGAGTTTACCTCCTTTTTCCGTAGATGTTGTTAAGATATAAGTATTTCGCCGCATACATATTAAACCCACCGTTCCCTCTTCGCCAATCCCATAATCCCAAACCCTAGAATTGCATACGTGATCATCCATGCATATCTAACGCCAACAATTCCAAACTCCAATATAAAAACATAACACAACCCTAAGAGAAGCACAAACCTGACAATATTTAATTTTACAATGCTCTCAACCTTCATCCTGACATTTTGAATGGGAATAAATAGCAAATAAACAGCAACAAAGAAGTTCGATAAAGCTAATATTCTTAACAGATCAAAACTCTCAACATAACCTTTCACAAACAGACCGAGCAGGAAATCACCAAAGAAATAAATGAATATAGCTGTAGGGACATGGAAAGCGTAAATATCCAAGCCTGTTTTTACCACATTCTTCCTCAAACTCTCGCCATGGCCCCATTCTACGAAGAGTGACGTGCTCAGCGCATCCGGGATGATTAAAACCAGATTACCGATTGCAAATGCGATATAATATTTGGCAGCTTCTGCTTCTCCCAGTAAATTCAAAATCATTAGCGGTAGAGAACATTTGACAGGTAATTACCTGATGAGATACTTAAAGAATCTCTTAGAAACTCCTATCTACTATTATCCATGTATCCATGCATTTAGGTAAAAATTCGTCAGATAACCAAAAAATCCTGCTGGGTATAAAAGTCGCCATTTTTAGTAGGCTGATTTATGTAAATTATAATTATCTCGCAACAGGAATGTTATTTATGCGACAGTGATCACGCTATTGAGGCTATTTTTACGGCGCCGGCATTTATTGATACGGTAATATTGTTAGTGGCTGCTAAAGTGTTTGCCTGCACCACGTCTTTGATAAAGGTAAATTCCCTTGCCTGCTGTAAGGTATTCGGATAATAATCACAGACAAACTGTATTTTAACGAGTAAAAAAACCTGCAAAAGCAGGTTTTTTACTTAAAAAGGAGGGTAATAACGCATGAAAAACACTTCGCATAATATTTTTAGTGAGTTTTTAATTGCCTTTGTGACAAAGGATTAGCACCCGAAACTATAAAAAACTATGAGTTTGACCTGGCCGATTTCTTCAGCTGGTTTGAAAGCACTCAAAGGTGCGAAGCCAGACCAGAATATATAACAAGCATAGACATAAGAGAGTACAAATCGCATTTGCAGAATGAATGACCTGTACCCGATTTGTTGGTCACACAGGAGTTATGTACAATAACGACTGTGGAGGTAATGGCAAATGGGTGACAACGGAAAACGTTACGATGCCGAATTTAAGGCTGATGCGGTTAAAATGGTCCGGGAAAGTGGCCGTTCAGCTGCCAGCGCAGCAAAGGATCTTGGGATTAATCCGCAAACCCTGAGGGACTGGTTGCAAGAGGATCAAGAATGAGAATCCCCTGATAAAATAAGAATTATGGAATTAGAGGTTGAGCTGCGGGCCGAAAAACGTAAAAACGCCGATCTTGAGGAAACAGCGGCAATATTAAAAAAAGCTGCGGCCATCTTCACAGTAAACAGCCGGAGGTAAATACAACATACGAATTCATTAAATATTTTCTGACTGTATTCCTGGATATTTTCAGCGGCCTGGCAATCTTTTTAATGCTGATTCCTTCCGCCTTCAACGTTTTGATATTTTGCCACCGGTACATACTCAGCACTTCCCTCTAACCTTGCAGAACATGCGCCAACCCCAGCCTAAAGTTTTCATTCTTTTTTAAATGGACCAAAGAACATCCCTTTTCTCCATAATTTTAAAAAAATACCCCCTGGAGCGGGGGAGATGTGAGCTTTTTATTGGTTCCTGTCAACAGCGTTGGCGAGGCTGGTAATACTGGCGGCCAGGCCCTCCAGCTTGTTTTCGATTCTGACCAAAAGATAGGCGGTCACAACAATAGGGAAACCCACATTACCGATAGCCTGTAAAATAGTTTCCACCTGCGGTACCTCCTTAGGTTTTTTTACGATAGGAAGGATTAAAGGGGAAAGTCTGATAGAGGAAGGAAACCGTCCTGTCGCAGGTTTCCTTCCCCATACAGCTCTTTAAAGGAAAGTCTTACTGCGGGTCGTAGAGGTCGTTGGTTGTTTTGTCCACAATTTTGATGTCCTGTTTGGAGACTAACTGTCCGCCGGTTGTTGTAAAGATGTTTTTGGCTATTACCGTGTCCATAGCTGCCTGGATTTCCTGGGCGGTTATGTCTTCGCGGGGGTTGTCAACCGTAAGCGTGAAGTTGGAGCCGTTTTCGTTCTTGAAGACCATCCTGAGGGTTTTGGTGGTAACCTGGGCCATTTTTTCACCTCCTTAAAATTAGTTTTACATCATGTTAGACCTGTACGAGCTGGGCGTTGTCAACGCGGCTAATTTTGCTTAAGGCATACGACTGCAAGCCGGCAATCGCCTGGGCAACGTCGTAAAGATCCTGGTCTGCGGCGCCCGGGTTGACGCTTTTGTAATTTCTGCTGCGGTAGACCGGGTTTCCCTGGGCATCAATACCGGTCTGCACTTCAAGGTTAAGCACAGATCCGCCGGGTACTTTATTAACAGCCATTTTTTCACCTCCTCCCGAACGTGTGTTCCCCTTACGAATATATTCTAACCCGGGACAGGGGCTATGTCAAGGTAAATTATGGTAATTATTAGGGGTTAAAATGGGAGATTTTGTCGAAACTTATGAAAAGGGCTTGCTGAGCAGTTAAAAATTCCAGTATCAACAAGGGATTGATGACGATTTTATAGAATTAGTCCTATGAATAAGGCAGTTTTGGATTAGGCAGCTTAAATTAGGCAATTATAAAGCCATATTGCCGGTGAGGTATTTGGACAGTGTTGCTTTTAGCTCATTTGGGAATAACGTTTGCAGCGGCCAGAGGCCTGGAGAAAGCGGTGGTATACCGGGGATTCCGGAAAGCTCCGGAGTTAATAGACTACAGGCTTGTTCTGGTTGGCTCCATGCTGCCTGATATTATTGATAAACCTTTGGGCAGCCTTATTTTTAGAGAATCAATTGGAACCGGGCGAATTTATTGCCATACTCTTCTTTTTTTCCTGCTGCTTTTGGGTCTGGGAATGTTATTCTGGTATAAACTAAAGCGGCCGGGCTTCCTGACGCTGGCCGGCGGCAGTTTCGCCCACTATGTTTTAGACGGCATGTGGATGCTCCCCTCAACATTCTTTTGGCCGGCTTATGGTTGGGGTTTCCCGCAGGAAAATGCAGAGGCCTGGCTGGAACACTGGCTTAAAAGTCTTTTGACCGACCCGGGTGTTTATGTGCCGGAGATAACCGGGGGATTAATTTTAATCTTTTTTGGAATGAAAAATATTCTTAGAGTCATTGACAGAAATAAATTGTCATAGTGTTGTTACTGTAAAGCAGTATTATCGTTAAAAGAAAAACTGCCTATACTGTAAACGGGAGTGTATCTCATGGCTCGAGTAATAGGAAATATTATGGTTCAAAAGCGCGGTATTGTAAGCCTGGGTCTTTTGAAAGAACACATGCCATTAAATGACGGCGATATTTTTCAAGTGGAAGCGGAGCAGGCATGGTTCTGGACAAAAGAGTGGCAGGAGGGCGAGATAGAAGCCGGGGAAGATAAAGCTGCCGGAAGGATTAAATCGTTTGAAAGCGTTGAAAGTCTTCTTGAGGACTTGGATAAATGAGATTCCAACGAACCGGGCACTTCAAAAGGGCGTACAGGAAATTAGACCTGGGGCAGCAAAATGCTATAAAAAGAGCGATAAGTTTAATGTCAGACAATATAAACCACCCGTCTTTAAGAGTTAAGCGCGTTCAGAGCACAAAAGAGACATGGGAAGCAAGTGCAGCTATGGACTTGCATATTACTTTTGAGTGGGAAGGCGGCACAATTACTTTAAAAAATTGCGGAGAGCATAATAAGACATTAAAAAACCTTAATCGTAAAAAAGGACAGATATTTAGTTCATAGCGGCATTATTTTCCTTTAAAATATTGGCAGGTGATTTTTAAACCTTCTTCTATAGGGTAACAGGGATTATAGCCGAATACTTTTGCTGCTGAAATGTCGGCGAGACTTTGCCGGGGGTCTCCCGGCCTGGGCCTGGTATAAACTGGTTTGATTCCGGCTGCCTGACCGCCGGTAATCTTGATCAGAATTCCAACCAGTTTGTTTATAGAAGTTGTTTTTCCGGCGCCTACGTTTACCGGTCCCATAACTTCGCTTAAAGCCGCCAGAATATTTGCCTGTACAACATCTTTTACAAAAACAAAATCTCTTGTCTGCTCGCCGTCACCATAGATGACCGGGCGTTCATCAGCTAATATTTTTCTTATAAAAATAGGAATTACGGCTGCATACTGCGAATCCGGGTCCTGGCGCGGGCCGTAGACGTTGAAATAGCGCAGGGAGACCGCAGGCAGGCCGTATATTTCCGGGAAGATATTGCAGTAATATTCACCGGTAAGTTTTGACAATGCATAAGGGGATAACGGGTCCGGCGCATATTCCTCTTTTAAGGGAAGGTTCGGGTTATTGCCGTAAACAGCGGACGACGAAGCATAGACAACTTTTTTAACTTTGTTGTCACGGGCTGCAATTAAAACATTTAATGTTCCGGTAATATTTACATCATTGTTGATTACGGGATCATTTATACTGCGGGGGACGGAAGTAACAGCCGCTTCGTGGAAAATGTAATCAGCGCCTTGAAAGGCTGTTTGAAGAAGCGGCAGGTCAGTTATGCTGCCGTTGATAAATTGTACACGTTTATTTTTCAGGAATGGTTCAATATTTTTAAGCTTTCCGGTGGAAAGGTCGTCTATAATTATTACTTCGTTATTCTGATATAGTTCCTCAACCATATGAGATCCGATAAAACCGGCCCCGCCGGTAACCAATACTCTCTTATTTTCAATTTTCATTTATTAGCCTCCGGATTTTTTTTTATGACTCGTAGCCTTTTGGATTTGTTTTATGCCATCGCCAGGCTGTTTCAATTATTGTGCGCAGGCCGTTCAGATAAGGTTTCCAGTTCAGTTCCCTTTTTATTTTATCTGAACTTGCCACCAGGACGGCAGGGTCTCCCGGGCGTCTTTCAGTTATCTGCTTATTTAATTCTCTTCCTGTAACTTCTTCAGCTGTGCGGATTACTTCCTGAACAGAGTACCCAAATCCGTTTCCCAGATTGTATGTATTTGTTTTAGCCCCGTTGGCAAGCGCTTCGACAGCCAGGATGTGGGCGGCAGCCAGATCGGTCACGTGGATATAATCCCTGACGCAGGTCCCGTCCGGGGTGGGGTAATTGCTGCCGAAAATTTTTATCTCCGGCGCCTGGCCGAGGGCTGTTCTTAATACCAGTGGGATCAGGTGCGTTTCAGGGTTGTGGTCTTCACCCAGTTCGCCATCAGGGTCCGCTCCCGCGGCGTTGAAATAGCGCAGAGAGACGCACCTTAATCCATAGGCCCGGCTGTACCAGTTCATCGCGCTTTCCAGGGCTAGTTTTGTTGCGCCGTACGTATTTGCAGGTATGGTTGGATTATCCTCAAGAATCGGAATTTCGGCCGGCTCGCCGTAAACAGCGGCGGTTGAGGAAAAAACCAGGCATTTCACTTTAGCCTCGCACATTGCGTCTAAGATGCTCAAACCGTTAACCAGGTTGTTCCGGTAATATTCCGCTGGTTTTGCCATCGATTCGCCAACCAGGCTGCTGGCGGCGAAGTGTACAATTGCCTCGATTTTTTCCGATTTTAACAGTTCTGCAAGAAGTTTTTTGTTGCCTGTGTCACCATGAATAAATTTAGCCTTTAAAACAGCTTTCCGGTGCCCCTTGCTCAGGTTGTCCAGGACTATCACATGGTGGTTATTCTTAATTAGTTCCTTTACGGTATGGCTGCCGATATAGCCGGCGCCCCCGGTAACCAGTATATTCATTTTTTTATGGATATCCTTCCGTTTTTTTGCACGTATCTTTATTATTGCATTTACTTTCTTTTTTTGCGTTGGAAATTCCTTCTTGAATTTTGTGGCAGTAGTTGACGCTGCTGTTATTTGTGTATATAATTTAAGCAATGTAATAATGATGCGAAGCAGAAGCCATCCGCTTCTCACCTTAAAGCGCCGTCAGGCTGTGAATAAGGTAAGGAATATTACTTAGCATGTGAAGCGGGATAGGTGTCGCCGCTTTTATTTTTTATAAAAATCTCCAGGAGGTTGTAAATATTATCAAAGACTTCCGTGTCAATGAAGAGATCAAGGTAAAAGAAGTAAGAATGGTAGACTCGGACGGCAATCAATTGGGGATCATGTCCCTGGCCAGCGCCATGCGCCTTGCCGAGGAAAAAGAGAAGGACCTGGTTGAGATAGCGCCGCAAGCAAAGCCGCCGGTATGCCGCCTGATGGACTACGGTAAGTACAAGTACGAACAGAGCAAGAGAGAAAAGGAAGCCCGCAAAAAACAGCACATCGTCAGCATCAAGGAAATAAAATTAAGGCCCGGAATCGAGGAGCATGACTTTCTGGTCAAGGCGAACAACGCCGCCCGCTTCTTAAAAGACGGGGACAAGGTTAAAGCCACAATCATGTTCCGGGGACGGGAAATTGTCCACCCACGCCTGGGGCAGAATATTTTGGACCGCCTCGCCGAACATGTTAAGGAATTTTCCACGATAGAAAGGCATGCCAAGCTTGAAGGCAAAAATATGATCATGATCCTGGCGCCGAAACAAGAAATCAAGCAGGAATCAAAACAGCAGTAGAAAAGAGGTATTCATCTTGCCAAAAATCAAAAGTCACCGGGGCGCGGCAAAACGCATCAAAAGAACCGCCTCGGGCAAGTTCAAGGCTTTTCACGCTTTTCGCAGTCACCTTCTGGTACATAAGAGTTCCCACCGCAAAAGAAGGCTGCGTAAGTCAATTCTGGTCAGCCCCGTGGATATAAGAAAAGCACGCCGGCTGCTGCCATCTTAAAAAAAGAATCTACGGGAGGGGTTTTGTAAATGCCACGGGCGAACAGCAGTGTGGTATCCCATATGAGGCACAAAAAGGTCTTAAAACTGGCCAAGGGGTACCGAGGCGCAAAAAGTAAATTATTCAGGGTAGCAAAAGAACAGGTTATGAAGTCTCTGGCCTACGCGTACCGGGACCGCAAGGTCAGGGCCAGGAACTTCCGCCGTTTATGGATCGCGCGCATCAATGC
>DMZI01000015.1:0-2055 GCA_003485325.1 Desulfotomaculum sp. | reverse complement strand
AAAGATGCTGGCCGATCTGGCAGTCAACGATGCAAAGGCTTTCGACCGGCTTGTCGAGGTAGCCAAATCAAGTCTCGAATCATAGCAAACGGGCATCCGCACAAAAAAATATCAAAGATAAATCAGCGCTGACGGTTAAGGTCGGCGCACTGTTTTATAGACGTGTAAAAAAGGGTGGGTATTAGGATGAAGCAATTTGCCGTAATTGGCCTGGGCCGGTTCGGAGCAAGCGTGGCCAGGACGCTTGCCAAAATGGGGTACGAGGTTCTGGCGGTTGACGATGACGAGGAAATGATCAACAACATTGCCGATGAAGTTACATATGTGGCGCAGGCGAATGTACTGGATGAACGGGCGCTCAAATCATTGGGGCTCCGTAATTTTGACGCGGTAATCGTTGCCATCGGGCAGGAGGTCAAGGCAAGCATTCTGGTTACGGTAATGCTTAAGGAAATGGGCGTCAGCAAGATAGTGGCCAAAGCCAACGACGATCTTCACGGCAGGGTGCTCCAGAAGGTCGGGGCTGATATAGTGGTTTTCCCTGAACGGGAGATGGGTATAAGAGTTGCCCACTCCCTGACTTCCCGCAACATTATCGACCAGATCCACCTCTCGCCCGAATACAGCATTGCTGAAATGGTTGCCCCGTCACATTTTATCGGCAAATCCCTGACCGAATCCGCCCTGCGCCAGAAATACGGCATTACCGTGATGGCCATCCGCCGCGGTGAGGATATCATCATTTCTCCCGAAGCTAAGCAGGTTATCCAAAAAGGGGACATACTGCTGGTTATCGGCAGCGACGCCAAGCTGGAAAGCATTGGGGAGTGACCTTTCAATGCCGGTCAACAGCCTGCAAAACCCCCGGGTTAAATACATCAGCCGCCTCTATCGTCCCCGTTTCGGAAAGAAAGAAGGCAAGTTCGTTATTGAAGGCAGCCTGATGGTCAGTGAGGCTCTCCAGTACAACTGGCCGGCGGAACAGATAGTCTGCACACCTGCCTGGCTGGAAAGTCCCCGGGGAAGGCTGGTTCAAGGGTTAGCGAATGCCGCCGGCATTGAACTTGTCCGGGTAAGTCAGGAGGTTTTCGAAAAACTGTCCGCAACTGAAACCCCCCAGGGGGTTTTAGCGGTTCTTAAACGGTGTGAAAAAGAACTTGATCAGCTGGCCTTTGAAAACCCGACGCTGGTTGTCCTTGTTGACGGAGTGCAGGACCCGGGCAATGTCGGCACAATAATCCGCAGCGCCGACGCTGCCGGGGCCCAGGGCGTGATCCTGCTCAAAGGAACAGCCGACCTTTATAACCCGAAGACTTTAAGGGCAACCATGGGTTCCCTCTTTCATATTCCAGTAATCGAAGCCGGATCAATAGTCGAAGCGCAGCGTTTTGCAAAAACAGCCGGCCTGCGGTTGGTTGCGGGATCCCCGTCTGCGAAGCAGACTATTATCTCCTGCGATCTCAAGGCGCCTGCCATTATAGCTGTGGGAAGCGAGTCAGGCGGCTGTTCCGAAGAACTGTTAAGTATCTGTGATCATGTAGTAAAAATACCCATGCCGGGATTGGCAGAGTCCTTAAATGCGGCGGTTGCTGTGTCGATAATCCTTTATGAAGCGGTTCGCCAGCGTTTTTTATCACTTTAATTTGTTGTTTTAAAAAACTACTTGTGATATAATCGGTCCGATAGGTTTATAAAAAAAGATATCTTGGAGGTCCCCAAAAATTAGGGAAGGGTCGTGAACACATGTTTTTCCCCGCCGAGTTTTTTTGGAGGCTGTTCGAGTCAACCGGTTCCGTCAGAGCCTATATCCTTTACAGGAGGTACGCATTGCATTAAAAGTTTTGATGTATAACATACGATTAGGTAAGGTCTGCCCGCCTGTCCAGGGAAATATTTCCAGGTTAACTAAACTATTAAATTTTAACTGAGAAGGATATAAAACAGTCCCTTGTGGATGGTTTTTTATTTTTGGGCTAATTTTTATATAAAGGGTGACGAAATGTCTTGGAAGAGAAGTTACAGAAAATTGCGGCCGAAGCTGGAAAACTGCTAGAT
>DMZI01000065.1 GCA_003485325.1 Desulfotomaculum sp. | reverse complement strand
TTCAGGATAGACATCCATGCCGCTAAAGTGACACCAGCAGGAGGATGAAAATTCATCAGCAAAGGGAGGGCAATGCCTTAAGTGCGATTTTGAGCCTTCATTCGAAGAACGAGTGAACCCGAGGTAAAGCGAGGTAACTGTTTGAGGCGCATGGCGCCGAGTTTTACCGAGCCCGAGGGTGAACGAGTTCGTACAAGTATAAGAGGCGAACATGAGCACGTAGGCAGTTGACCTCCCTAATGCAAGTTAATTTTCAGGATAATGCTAATTAAAATTAACTAATTAAGGAGGCCGATGAAGTTGAATCAAAATGAGCAAACCTGGCGTGAAAACCGCCTGAAAACAATCAGGCATTATGAAGAAGCCGAAAGAACGGAAGATTTTATTAACGACGATTTGATCTGGAGTACGCTTAACAATACTCTTACGCCGGAACGCACACAGGTCAGGGAGGTCTTGACAAAGGCAAGGGAACTCAACGGACTTTCTTTAGAAGACGCTGCTGTTCTGCTGAACTGCCGGGATCAGAAGCTTGTCAATGAACTATTTTCAACGGCATATTGGGTAAAACAGGAGATTTACGGCAACCGGATTGTTCTTTTTGCCCCGCTGTACATCTCCAACCCTTGCGTAAACAACTGCGCTTACTGCGGCTTCAGGGAAAAAAACAATGAACTGGTAAGGCGCTCCCTTACCATGGATGAAATCGAGGAAGAAATTAAAATAATGACTTCCAAAGGACAGAAGCGACTGATTATGGTCTGCGGTGAACACCCTGACAGCGATGTCGATTATATGTGCCGCTCGATAGAAAAAATATACCAAACAAAAAACGGCCGTAATGAAATAAGGCGGGTCAATGTTAATGCGCCCCCGCTCAGTGTAGAGGAATACCGTCAGGTTAAAGAAACCGGGATAGGAACATACCAGGTTTTCCAGGAAACATATCACCACGAGACTTATAGGAGAATGCACCCGATTAATACTCCGAAAGGCTCCTACCGCTGGCGGGTGTTTGCCCTGCATCGCGCTCAGGAGGCTGGTATAGACGATGTCGCAATTGGAGCCCTTTTCGGCCTTTATGACTGGCGGTTCGAAGTGCTCGGTCTGATCAGCCATGCTCACAGCCTGGAGAAAGAATTCGGTGTGGGTCCGCATACAATTTCCTTTCCCAGACTGGAGCCGGCGATAAACACACCACTGTCCGTTTCTTCACGTTATCTGGTCAACGACAACGACTTCAAGAAGGTAATCGCCGTCTTAAGGTGCGCCGTGCCATACACCGGGCTTATTCTGACCTGCCGTGAAACCCCTCAGTTGAGGCGGGAGGCAATTAAGCTCGGCGTCTCTCAGACAGATGCCGGCTCCCGCATCGCAGTCGGTGGTTATGCGGAGATGGAGCGGGAACACATTATGAACCGGCAGCAGTTCCAGCTCGGCGACACACGCCAACTGGACAGCTTTATCCTGGAGCTTTGCCAAGACGGTTATATACCTTCCTTCTGCACTTCCTGCTACAGGGCGGAAAGAACTGGCTGCAACTTCATGAGCTACGCCAAAAAAGGGCTCGTTAAAAACTTCTGTCTTCCAAACGCTGTACTGACTTTTAAGGAGTATTTGCTGGATCATGCCTCACCGGAAACACGCCTTACCGGTGAAATGATTATCCAAAGCCACATCGACTGGTTCCGGAGCAAAATGCCTAAAAGAGTACACAGGTTGGAAACTCTGCTGGCGCAAATGGAGGGAGGACAAAGGGATCTTAAATTCTAAACATCATCTAAGGTGGGGTAAAAATGAATAATCTTAATGCGACGCCGCGCGGCCAACGGTTCCGGATCTCCTTTTTGGGGCGGCGTAATGCAGGTAAATCAAGCCTGATTAATGCGCTCACCAACCAGGAAGTTGCCATTGTAGCCGACCTGCCCGGCACAACTACCGATCCTGTTGAAAAAGCCATGGAAATCCTCCCCATTGGACCGGTTTTGCTCACTGATACGGCGGGAATTGACGACACAGGCAGCCTGGGCGCCAAAAGAGCGGAAAAGAGTCTTGAAGTCCTTCAGAAAACCGATCTTGTCCTGCTCGTTCTTGATCCTGAAGCAGGTTTTGGGGAATGCGAAGAGGAAATTCTAGTCACGGCAAAGAAACGCAATATCCCCATAATCGGCGTAATTAATAAAATGGATCTTTACCCGGATTTGTCTCGTTTAAAATGGGCGGATCCCCTGTCAATACCGACGGTTAAGGTAAGCGCCCGCACACGCTCAGGGATTGAAGAATTGCTCCGGATGATCGTCAACCACGTGCCGGGTGATTGGACGTCCCCTACAATTGCAGGTGATCTGCTCTCGCCGGGGGATACTGTAATCCTGGTGATTCCTATCGATAAAGCCGCTCCCAGGGGAAGGCTCATTCTCCCGCAGCAGCAGTTGATCAGGGATGTTCTTGAACATGATTGTGTTGCTGTAATGGTCAAGGAAAGGGAGCTTCGCCATGTTATACAGGGGATGTCCGTCCACCCGAAACTGGTCGTGACCGATGCGTCAGCCTACCTCAAAGCGGCGGCCGACACGCCCGATAACGTGTTATTTACATCTTTCTCTGTTTTATTCGCCAGGTACAAAGGTGATCTTCACACCCTTGTAGCCGGCCTGAAAGCAATACCTGCGCTTGCGCCGGGGGATAAAATCTTAATTGCGGAGGCCTGTTCGCATCATCCTGCAGCCGATGATATCGGCAGGGTAAAAATACCAAGATGGCTGCGGCAGTCGGCGGGGGCGGAACTGTGCTTCGATATTATGCCGGGAGGCGGCCCACTGCCTGAAAATCTGAAAGATTATAAACTTATTGTCCACTGCGGCGCATGTATGCTGAACCGGCGGGAAATGCTTTTCCGTATTCTGCAGGCCCGTGAAGCAGGTGTACCCATGGTTAACTACGGTGTCTTAATGGCTTATATACAGGGAATTCTACACCGCGCGTTGTCTCCTTTTCCGGAGGTACTGGCTCTTTTTGACCAGCAGCCGGACCTATACGATGATGATGAAATCCCTCTGAGGTTTAAAGAGGCAATCGGAGGTGGTAACTCTGGAAGACCGGTTTTCCGCGATTCTTGACAGGGCTGAAAAAACACATTCTCTTTCCAGAGAAGATATTGCGACCTTACTTCGGGCTGAGGGGGAGCAGTCACAAGCATTGTTTCAAAAAGCCGATGACGTCCGCAAAAGACATTTGGGCAATGGAGTTCACCTGCGTGCGATTATTGAGTTCTCAAACAATTGCATAAAGAACTGCCTTTACTGTGGTTTGAGAAGGGATAACCGGAAACTCACCCGCTACAGGATGACGGTGGATGAAATATTCTCCGCCGCCTTCAATGCAAGCCGGGAAGGGTTTAAAACCATCGTGCTCCAGGCGGGAGAGGATCCTTACTATAAACCGGAAGTAATCGCTGATTTAGTCCGCCGGATGAAATCATGTTCGGATGTCGCAGTAACACTTTCTCTGGGCGATTTAACAAAAGATGCTTACCAAAAAATGCGCCTCGCCGGGGCTGACCGTTATCTTTTAAAATTCGAAACAAGTGAACCACTCCTTTTCGGACGGCTGCGGCCCGGAACAAACCTGACCGGCAGGCTCAAACAGTTAAGTTTGCTGAAAGAACTTGGCTATCAGGTAGGAAGCGGGAACATTACCGGCTTGCCCGGACAAAGTTTGGAATCTGTCGCTGAGGACATCCTGCTGCTCAGGGAACTGGAGGTTGAAATGGCCGGCATCGGTCCTTTTATTCCACATCAACAGACACCCTTGAGAAATTCCCTTCCAGGTGATCTATATTTAAACTTGAAAGTACTTGCGGTAACACGCCTCTTGCTGCCGCTGACGCATTTGCCGGCTACAACCGCAACCGCCGCGGTTCACCCTTCCGGAAGGCGGCTTGCTCTTAAAGCGGGCGCAAATGTAGTAATGCCTGATCTGACTCCCCTGCCCTACCGGTCCTACTATGATATTTATCCCGGAAGAGCGGGAATACAGGTCAGCAATTCATATTCCTGGTGGAACGAGGAACTGGAACAGATAGAAAGAAGTATAGCCGGCGGGTACGGACATGGAGCAATTCATACCTCCCCGGATCAGCAATTTTAAGCAGTCTTTTAATGACAGATTACAGCCTTATAGCTTGATGTTTACGATTATTCATGTATAATCGAACGTAGCGCAAAGGGAAAAATTTTGAAACTCCTATTCTTGATTAAGACAGAAGGAAGGTGAAAAAATTGATTAAAAAAGCTTTATTAATCATCGGTTTGATTATCGCGCTGCTTATTGCCGGATGCGCTAAGACGCCAACAGGTAATAAAGAACAAAAAGAATCCTTAAAAATGCCGGACCAAATTACCGTTCAAGCCCCGATAGCCCCTGCAACAGCCCCCCTTCTAAAAATGGCCGGCCAAGGTCTGACTTCAGGCGTAAAAATAAACCTGATTATCTATAAGACTGTCGAGGAAGCCACCACCCGCGTAATCAGGAATGAAGCCGATTTCACGATCATCCCGGTAAATATGGCAGCTAAATTATACAACAATAAGGTTGACATCTCCCTGGCCGATGTAAATACCTGGGGTATTTTGTATCTTATCTCAACAGAAAACGGGATAAACAAATGGGATGACCTTAAAGGTAAAGACCTTTACGTGGGCGCAAGAGGATCTACTCCGGATGTTCTGACGCGTTATTTTCTCCATAAAAACGGGATTTCAGAAAATGATCTTAAGATAACTTACCTTGAATCGCCGGAAATTGCCAAAATGATGATTAGCGGGCTGGCGAAAAACGCCGTTCTTCCGGAACCGATGGTAACCCAGGTGCTGCTTAAAAGCAACAAAGCAAGGCTAGTAAAAGATTTTTACGAGAACTGGCAGGCTGTTGAAGGGAAAAATACCGGATTACCCCAGGCTGGAATGATTGTCAGAAACAGCTTTGCGAATTCTTACCCTTCTTTGCTAGCCTCATTCCAGCAAGCTTATGCCAGTGCACTGGACGAAACCGTAAAAAACCCGGCCGGTTCAGCTTCCCTGGTTCAGACCAGTTTGCAAATACCCGCTCCGGTTTTTGTTCAAAGTATTAAACGAACGCACCTCAAATTCGTTGAGGGGGAAAAAGCCAAAAATGACGTGGAAATTTATCTTACAAGATTGTTGGAACTATCTCCGGAGATGGTAGGTGGAAAACTGCCTGATGAAAAATTCTTTCTTAAAATCTAAGCATATTGCGCCTCTTTTTAGCCTGGTATTATTCCTGGCAGTATGGCAATTTATTTCCGGTTTTTATAACCCGGTAATAGTTCCTTCTCCCATTGAAACATGGCATTCCTTTTTTTCGCTGGCGGTCAGCGGGCTTCTCTGGGAGCAGGGCCGCCAAACCATAATCCGCGGCTTCGCTGGATTCGGACTGGCCGTCCTGGCGGGAACACCACTGGGCTTTTTAATAGGCCTTAACCAGACTGCGGCCAGCCTTTTTCAGCCCCTGGTTGTTGTCCTGCAGGTAACCCCGTTGATCTCCTGGCTTCTTTTAGCCATGATCTGGATTGGCTTTTCAAGGGTTCCATTATTTGTGGTGTTCATAACCACCCTGCCCCTGATCATCATTAACACAATCCAGGGTATTAAAAGCGTTGACCTGCAGTTGCTGCAGATGGCCGGCGTTTTTCGTGTCGATAAACTGCGGATAATCAGGGAAGTCTACTTCCCCCAAGTGATTCCTTATCTTTTTGCGGGCCTTGCTGCAGCTCTCGGCACAACCTGGAGGGCGGTGGCTATGGCGGAACTGCTCAGCGTCAATCAGGGAGTAGGCGCAGGGATGGCTGTCGCAAGGACAAATCTTGAAACCGCCGCCCTGTTTGCCTGGACCATTTTTTTAATCATCCTTGGCCTTCTGACGGATCGGCTGCTATCTTACCTGTCACGGCAAAAACTGAATCAATGGAAGTGATCCCTTTAGATTATATTGGTTTTAACCATGTTTATAAATCATTCGGTCAGACCAGTGTGCTTGACGATTTTTCCTTTTCTGTGCCGGCGGGGAGGATTATCTGCCTGATCGGACCCTCGGGCTGCGGCAAAACAACCATCCTTAACCTTCTGACCGGCCTGGAGCAGCCGGACAGGGGCTATATTTCCGGAACGGCAAATCTGCGAATAAGTTGTGTATTCCAGGAAACGCGTCTTTTGCCCTGGAAAACCGTCTCTGAAAATATTTCTTTTGTGCTGCAGGATCTAACCATGCTCCAACGGCAGAAACTTATTGATCTGCATCTGAAGGCTATGGGCCTGTATGAATATAGAAACAGCTATCCCAAGACCCTCAGCGGGGGTATGAAGCAACGGCTTGCCCTCTGCCGCGCCTTTGCATTTCCACATGACCTTCTTCTTTTGGATGAACCTTTTAAATCCCTTGACGTCCCCCTGCGGATGGAACTCGTCCAACAGGTTGCCGGGATGTGGATAAAAAATCCGCGTACTATTGTCTTCGTCACACACGACATCCTGGATGCGCTGCTGCTGGGTCACTTTATACTGGTTCTTTCCGCAAAACCCACAACAACGCTTGACACTCTGGAAATCAATATTCCCCCTGGAGAGAGGGTTATTGCAGAAGAGCCTTTTCCGGCATACTACAATCATATACTTGCTTTGCTTGAAGGCAGAGGCGAACATGAACACGCTTAGCAGCTGACCTCCCTAACGCAAGATTATTATTAGGAAAATTTCATACAAACTTTACACAAACAACCGCGAACTGCAACTTGAGTGCCCGCTGATAAAAAGCCCATATCATGAAAACGTTGTGCTCTGGCCCGTCTTCAAACTTCCAACGGATTGGGCCTCGCTCATTAGCCGCTCACGTAAAGGGTACTGGTGTCTGTCCAAAACTCCGCAGGTAAATAAAGCCATCGGCCTCGCCTTCTGGCGAGAACAAGGGCTGAAGAGTTTAATCGAAAGGTATGATTATCTTCGTTTTACAACATGAACCGCCGTATACCGAACGGTTCGTACGGTGGTATGAGAGGTCGGGGGCTTGCCGCCCCCTACTACTCGATCTTCAAGATTCATCGAAATATTTTGGCCATCGCAGCCGTTTTTGTGGCTATGGAATTGGGGCTATTTACCAGGAACTACATAAGTCATGTTTTCTTTTCTCTTTAGTTTTTAATAATCAGGACCGAACACTTAGCATGCTGAAGCACGTAATTGGAAACACTACCCAGACCATTGAGTAGTCTTCCTATAGTTCCACGGTTGCCTGAACCCATCACTATTAAATCAAATTCTTCCTTCTCTGCATAATGGACAATTGCTTTGCCCGAACTCTCATCTAGGATTACCGAACTTACTGCAATGCCTTCTTTTTTAATCTTATCTTCATATTCATTCAGTACTTTCGTAAAGAGTTTACGGCTATCATTTTCCAATACTTTTATCATATCAGGGGCACATTGGCGCTTTTTTCATGCCGTTATGCCTTTATATTGTGCAATTGGGCTGGAAATCTAGCGCGCAAAACCAACAGAGGGAAAACAGCCCATGTTTTTTCAAGCCATGGTGATGGCGGCAGTGTTGGGCATTGCCGTGCACTTGGCCAGTTACGGCCTGTACGCATGGCGGGAGGAAAAAAAGCGGGGGCGGCGGGGGCATTTCTGATTGCCGGGCTTACCCTGATTACTCCGCGTACCATACAAGGTCAAATGTTTTCACCTGGCATGATACGGGTTTTATCTATTTACATGTTTTATCCGTTGACATGGGGGAGCCGGAGCTGTTACAATGTTAAAAATAATATTTTGGTATTTTGGGTGATAAATAATGACGGGGAGAGGAAAATGACACTGACCAGGCGCCGCAAAGAATTCTTAAACAAGATCGTTAATCTGTTTCATCAGACCGGCCTTCCGGTTCACTACGCAACCGTGGGGGAGGCCCTTAAAGTAAGCAAGTGGACAGCTTACGATATTCTCAGGGAATTGGAAAAGCAGGGTTTTCTGCGTGCCGAATACTCTGTCGGTCGTGAAGTCAAAAACCCGGGCCGCTCGATGGTCATGTTTCTGCCGACGGCCGGCGCCCTGCGATTGTATTCCTCCGAAGCGGGAAAGGCCTTACCGCTGGAAGAATGGTCTGCGATTAAGGAAAAGCTGCTTGATTTTTTTGACAATATGAAAAGTACGGGTACCAAAAAGGTTATAGACAATCTGATGGAAGAGATGAGCAGGATTGAAACGCCTGTAACTTTCAGCGCATATACAATCGCCTTGCTCGTCGCTTACCTGAAAAACCTGGGTTCAAGGAGCGCCGACACACTGCTGCACCTGCTGACGTTGCCGTCAAAGCCCGAAATGACATTGATTTTCTTTGCCGGAACGGTGATCGGGACAATGACAAAAAACATGAAGGAAGTCATTAACGGCAAATCTTTCACTTTTATACGAAGGTTTCACCAGTATCTTTCGGAATGTGACGCAGGGGAAAAAAAGCTTCTGCTGGGTTTCCTGAATGAAGCCCTGGAACGCGCCTTTTAATTTTTTTATAAAGATATTTGGCCTTTTGTGTTATTTTGGGCAATTGGGTTAAATAATAAAGGAGGATGGTGGTGATGCGGGTGAAGTTGATTTTCAGGAAAAAATGGCACAGATGATATTTCAGTAAAGCACGAGGAGGGGTAATATGCGCTGGCAAGCGCCGAAACTGAGGTCGGCAAGAGATTTTGTAGCCATACAGCTGCTGAACACCGTACTGTCCCATATGATCAGGGACCCGGAAAAAAGTTTCATGCGGCTTCTGAAGCTGGTCAGATTTCTGGCTGTGCAGGAACGGCACAAAAATATGGCGGATAAGGTGGCGGCTGCTTACAGGAACAATCCCGCCATCCGTACGATGATTAACAATTTGCTCCGGAATACCCACCCGAATGTGCGTTCCCGGCTGGTCTACAACTGGTTTGTCAGGTCCATGCTGCAGGGCATTCCGCAGCAGAGGATGATGGAGAAAAAACTTGGTATGAACGTACCTAATTTTATCCTGGTGGACCCCACCAGCGCCTGTAACCTGGCCTGTGAGGGGTGCTGGGCGGGCAGGTATTCACAGAAAAACTCCCTCAGTCCGGAAAGGCTGGACCGCCTGTTCAGCGAGGCTAAGGAACTGGGCATCCACTGGATCGTGTTTTCAGGCGGCGAGCCCCTGGTTTACCCGCACCTGTTCGACCTGATGGGCAAGCATAACGACATGGCCTTTATGGCCTATACCAACGGGACACTGATCAACGAAAAGGCAGCTGACAGGATCGTAGAGGCGGGCAACTTTTCGCCGGCCATCAGTCTGGAGGGGTGGAAGGATTGTACCGACGCCCGCCGCGGCGCCGGTACCTTCGACAGAGTAATGAGGGCCATGGACCTTTTGCGGGAGAGGGGGGCAGTATTCGGCGTTTCCATCACCATCACGAGAAATAACGTAATTGAAGTAACCGGCGACGAGTTCATTGATTTCCTTGTTGACAAGGGGGTCACTTATGGCTGGACTTTCCACTATATCCCCATCGGCCGCAATCCCGACGTAAACCTGATGGTAACACCGGAGCAGCGGGCCTACCTGGCAGAGCGCATTCCGCACATCCGTACCCACAAGCCCATTCAAATCGGCGATTTTTGGAATGACGGCGAGTTGACCGAAGGCTGTATCGCCGGAGGGCGGCGCTATTTCCACATTAACGCCGCCGGTAACGTGGAGCCATGCGCCTTCGTACACTTCGCGGTGGACAATATTAATGACAAAAGCCTGGTGGAAGTGCTGCGGTCTCCGCTGTTTGCGGCTTACCAGAAGCGCCAGCCCTTCCACGATAACTTCTTGCGCCCCTGTCCCATCATCGATGTACCGGAGGCCCTGCGGGAGATTGTGGCTGAGTGCGGCGCCCGCCCGACTCACGAGGGGGCAGACAGCGTTCTAAAGGGCATCATCGCGGATCACCTGGACGGCTGCTCCCGGGCATGGGGATGCACGGCCGACGGTATCCGGACACAACGGCAGGGCCAGCTTAAGGCAGAGGGGTTTTAGAACCAATAGGGATTTATTCTCCTATACGGAGCTTTGGCCGATACACCGGATTCGGTTCCCCGGATAGTAACCACACTCTTCCGGGAACCGGACAAGGTGACGCGCATGCGCCAAAATACCCTTGCCCCGGGGAGACCGGCAGCTAGCCTGGATGCTGCAAAACTAATCATAAAAAAATAGGTAACCGGAAAGATTGCCTTTATGCCCAGGGGACATGTACAGGTTGAAACAAAAAAACCCTGTACTTGGGAATGAAGGGTAAAACCCTGTTACAAAATCGAAAGGTACTGGATTAATGTGAATAGCTTGATATACTGGTTCGCCAGATTACTATGCAGGCTGGTATTCACCATAGGAAATGGACTTACTGTCTATGGGGTGGAAAACATTCCGCGAAATGGTCCCGTGATTGTCGTGGCTAATCACTCCAGCCTACTGGATGGATTTGTGCTGACAGCATGTCTGCCGCGTAAAATAACTTATTTTTCCTCGGCCTATCTTTTTGACCTGCCGTTGGTAGGCCCGTTTCTGTGCAGCATAGGAGCTATTCCGGTTGAGAAAAATGAAGGCGGCGTAACAGCCGTCAAGAAGGCCTTAAAGGTCCTTGGGGAGGGGGGATCTCTGGGAATTTTCCCGGAGGGAGGCGTTAGGCCAGAAGGGAAACTAAGGGATTTACAACCAGGCTGGGCCTACTTGGCTTTAAAATCAGGCGCTCCTGTTCTTCCTGTAGCAATCCGGGGAAGCAGTACGGTGTTACCCCCCGGTGCACGTATTCCGCGAAGAGGCAGGATAACGGTTGTTATCGGCAAAATGCAATACCGCCCACGGGAGTTGCGACCCGGGCGGGAAGCAATGACTGTTGTGAACACCTGGCTGATACAGGAATTGGAATGCCTATTGGAATATAAGTCTTCTTAAGGAGGTAGAGGTGTTTATCCAACGCATAACATTGATAAGTTACGGTCACGGCCATTGGTGGGATTGGCCCTGGGAGGCGGAGGCGCCCGCGGCTATGCTCACTTGGGTGTATTAAAGGCTTTGTGCCGGGCGGGTATCCCGATAGATATAATTGCCGGGACAAGTATGGGGGCAGTGGTTGGGGCTGTGTATGCAGCCGGGAGCGAAGTAGAAGAAATGCAAGCCATTGCCTTAAGCATGTATTGGAAGGACATGCTGCAACTGGCCGACATTACCTTTCCCCGCCGCGGTGTTATAGCCGGCGGGCGCTTGGAACATTTTTTTGCTATGCTGACCGGCAATAAAGAATTCCATGAACTGAGGACCATCCTGAAGGTTGTTGCCACTGACATTGTTACTGGCGAAGAAGTACGACTGACCACTGGTTCAGTAGCCAAGGCGCTACGGGCAAGTACGGCTTTGCCGGGTATTTTTTGCCCGGTACGTATAGACAACCTCATCCTTGCAGACGGCTCCTTGGTCGCTCCCGTACCTGCAGCAGCCGTATTGGAAATGAAACCCCTTGTGTTGATAGTGGTTGATGTCAGTTCGCCGGTGGATAATGCCGGAATATTATTAAAGACCAGTCAGTGGTTAAGGTACAAGTTTCAGAACTCAGCGACTCAAAGCAAGTTGTGGCGACCATTAAGCTGGGTGGTTCCGGAAAGCTTAATCTTGGTGAACCGGTCGCTGGAGCTTTGTTCCAAAGGAAGTCTCAGCCGGGAATATCCGGTCCCCGCGGGAGGGATTACCATAGTGGTAAGACCGGCGGTACAAGAGATAAAATGGTACGAATTGCACCAGGCCTCAAAATGCATTAAAGCGGGAGAAACTGCAGGCACAAAGGTTGCCGAATGTCTTGTTTCGCTTTACGAATCAAACGTTTTTACCGGTGAAAGGGTGTTAAATCCTATGTTTATAAATGAGATGCTTATATTATAGGTTGTAACTTTTTCCAGGAGTTACATCGAAAGGGACTGAAACAGGTGCTGCAAATAGCGGGAAAAACCTTTTTAACCGGACTCGGAGCTCTCTCACTTGCCAGGGAAATGGCTAAAAAGGTCGCGGACGAGCTGGCGAAGAAAGGCGGGGCCACCAGGGATGAAACCATGGAACTGATCAGAAAGTTGGAAGACAAAGGGAAGGTCGAGAAAGAATCCCTCCGTGCGGCAATCGGTCTGAAATGCTGTACTGCGGGGCAGCTAAGGCTGGCCACCAGGCAGGACATTGAAAGGCTGGAACAAAAGCTGGATGAATTGAGAGAAAAATTAAGTTAACCGATTATGGAAGGGTACGGAAAGCAGTTTTGTGTACCCTTCCATAATTTTCTACTCGTCCCATAAATAAAGGGTTACCTGGGTAAAATTGAATAAGGCGAGGATGATGCTGGCATGCAGCTGCGCAGGCGGTATAAATATATAAAGCGCTACCGGAAGATAGCAAATGTTTTGTTGAAACACGGCTTCGGGCACATTGCACACCGGCTGGGGCTGTCAAAATTCTTGTCTGTTTCCGGGAAAATCTTTTCAAAAAGAGAGTCCAGTACGGAGAGATTTTCCCTGGCGGAGAGAGTCCGGATGGCCATGGAGGAGTTGGGGCCCACTTTTGTTAAAACGGGGCAAATTTTAAGTACCCGTTCCGACCTGATTCCCCCGGACTTTATAACTGAACTGGAGAAACTTCAGGACCACGTGGCGGCTTTAAGGTTTGAAACGGTCAAACAACAGATAGAAAGGGAGTTGGGCCGATCGCTGGAAGAGCTTTTCGGCGGGTTTGATCCCGAACCGCTGGCCGCCGCCTCCATCGGGCAGGTGCACCGGGCCGTGATACGGTTCGTGTTCCTCTGGCCGGAACTTTGCTCATCACGCTTCTTTCAGATTCCACCTCGCGATGGATACCCTTGCGCTTGGCTAATGGTTGGCAACTGCCAGCCCCTATAGCGGTCTTCCACCGCCTAGTTACGCGCCATGCGTTGCGCACCACCACCATAAAAAAATGCCAGTACTTTGCCTGGCATTTTTCTTTTTTTTGTTATTGTTGATTTCTGATGTTTCTTAGTGGAGCAGTTTGACGATTAGTTCAGCCGGATCCATAACTTTTATGGGAGCATCCGGATCGCCCATAACCTTTACTCCATCCTCCAGCATTGTGATACAGAACGGACAGTTGGCGCTGATTAGTTGCGGGTTCTTGGACAGAGCCTGTTCAGTCCTCATATTGTTAATCCTCTCACCTAGATGTTCCTCCATCCACATCCGCCCGCCGCCTGCGCCGCAGCAGAAACTGCTTTCGCGGTTTCTATCCATCTCAACCAACTGCATACCGGGAACCATCTGCAGAACTGCCCGGGGCGCAACATATTCCTGCTGGTAGCGGCCAAGATAACAAGAATCGTGGTAAACCACTTTCTGGCTTTCTGCGCCGCCGCTCTTATTAAGCGTCAGTTTGCCTTCTCCGACTAACTGGTTGATCAGTTGGGTATGGTGAATAACTTCAAAGTTTCCGCCAAAGGCCGGGTACTCGTTCTTAAGGGTATTCAGGCAATGGGGGCAGGCGGTAACAATCTTCTTCACACCATAACCATTTAATGTTTCCACATTTTCCGCAACCAGGGACTGGTACAGATATTCGTTGCCTGCCCTCCGGATGAAATCTCCGCAGCATTTTTCCTCGGTGCCCAGTATAGCAAAGTTGATTCCGGCAGCCTTAAGAATTTCAACCACTGCTGTGGCGACCTTTTTGGCCCGGTCATCAAAGGAACCGGCGCAGCCTACCCAGTAAAGGTATTCCACATCGCTGTCGTCGCTCAGCAATTTAACATCCAGATCCTTTGCCCATTCGCCGCGGTTTGCCCAGCCAACGCCCCATGGGTTGGAATTTTTCTCAACGTTTCTGAAGGCCAACTGCAGCTCGGGCGCAATGCTGCTCTCCATCATAACAAGATACCTGCGCATATCGACCATCTTAGCAACATGCTCATTGGAAACCGGGCATTGTTCCTGGCAGGAGAAACAGGTCGTGCAGGCCCAAATCTCATCCTCAGTAACCACGTCTCCGATTAAGGATTTTTCTAATATTTCGGCTGCCTGGCGATCCGCCGCGATAACTTTTTCAACCTGATCTGCAGCCTCCTCACCCGTGTTGAATAACCCCTTCTTCAACATCAACGTGCCTTTTTCAAGCATGTGCTCTTTTAACTGCCGGCTGAGCAGCTTCTTTGGATTCAGCGGTTTTTTGGAAAGGTTCGCAGGGCAGTTATCCATACAACGACCGCACTCACCGCAGGAGAGGCTGTCTAAAAGCTGTTTCCAGGTAAACTGCTCAATTCTTCCCACACCAAACTCGGTTACTTCTTCATCTTCAAGGTTCATCGGCCTGATTTGGGCTCCGCGGGGCTCCAAAGAGGCAAAAAAGGCGTTAAACGGTGAAAATAATAAATGCATATGCTTGGAATTGGGAATGTAAACAAGAAAACCAAACAAAATCAGCATATGAACCCACCAGAAGAAAAGGCTGACCTTTTCTAACGCTTCTTTGCTGTAGCCCGCCAGCCATGAAGCAATAACGCTATACGCCGGGGCAAAAGCTGCTGCCGGATTCGGCTCCAGGGCTAGCCTGGCTGCGGTGGAAAACCATTCAGTAATCACTACGCCAAAGATTAAGATTACAATTATGGCTGCTTCTGAAGTACGGTAAAGGTAATCGGGTTTTAACACCCACCTTCTGTATGCCGCTATAATCAGGACGATCACTACAAGAATCGACATTACATTCTGAACCATAATAAAGATAGGGTTCGTGCTCAGGAAAGGCACTTTCATACCGAATAATCCCTCAAAGAGCAGCGGTATCTCCCCGAGGCAGATAAAAATAAAGCCCCAGAAAATAAAGAAATGCACAATTCCAATATTTTTAGCTAATATCCTTCGTTGTGCAAAAACATTCATTATGAAATTCCCGAACCGCTGACCGGGGTTGTCCAACCTGTTTTCCTTTTCGCCTAAAGTTACTACTCCCACACGCCAGCTGAGAGCATAAAGAAAGGCTACCACCGAAACAATGACAATCAAAAGAAAAGCTACAATCGCTTCTGGCTGCTGCAAAACAGAAACCTCCTTTTTATTGTAAAATTTAAAATTATTTTACGCCTGTCCTATCTATAAATTAAAAAATAAAATTAAGTTGGTTAAAAATGAGGTTTACGATTTCCAATGAACAGCAAATAACAATGAACCACTTAAAAGATTAACCGGTTAGCTTCTTTAAAAAACTTGCCCCGTAAACCATGTAACGTTCATGATCTTCCTGAACTAATCATTTTACTCTCATCATAGGCAGTCACCTTAAAAATCAGTTTTCTGCCGTTTACTTCGGTTAGTTCAGCCTGCGCTTCAACTTTTACACCAACAAGCGTTGCCGAAAGATGCCGAACATTTACATAGATCCCGACAGTTGTCAGATCACCCCCCAAAAAAGGCTCCACGGAAGAAAACGCTGCTTTTTCCATAAGAGCAATCATGGCTGGCGTCGCAAGCACTTCTACGTTTCCACTGCCGTGAACAGGGGCAGTGTCTTTCTTCTCTACAAACTTCTCAGCTTTCCCCGGAATACCCGGCTTTAACAGTGCCTCCACCCGGTAACCATACCCTTAAGAATATACAAGATTATAGCTTTTAGAACCATGATCAGGCAAAAACTTATCCCATACCTTTTAATCTTACAAGAAAAAGCAACTCTTCCTTAAATACTATACCTAACGGCTAAAACCTACAATAATTCATGTTAAATAATACTTCCCATGAGTTTTGATGTCAAGCACAATTTGCTTTAAGGAAGATTTGCGTCAAGAAAAACCTTGACATCCTTTCACTGCTTTAATAAAATTTCATAAGGTAAAATTTTTAAACAAGCTAGCTGAATATTTTTTGGGGGTGATTTGAAAGGGCAGTTTTTATTAAGATAGAAGATATGATTTTTAGGACTTTAAACAAATTTCGAGAAGGGAGTCCAGGATAATGGCCGAAGCGAAAGCAATTACCTCCATGATGGAAGAGAAAAGGGTTTTTCCTCCTGCTAAAGAAGTTACCGAGAAGGCCTATATTAAAAGTATGGAAGAATATAAGGCCATGCATAAAAAGTCTGTCGAGGACCCAGATGCATTCTGGGGTGAACTGGCAGAGCAGCTTGACTGGTTTAAAAAATGGGATAAGGTTATGGTGGAAGATTTCGCAAACGCGAAACACGAGTGGTTTGTCGGCGGCAAAATAAACGTCTCTTATAACTGCTTGGACCGTCACCTTACAACCTGGCGCAAAAACAAGGCCGCTATTATTTGGGAAGGAGAGCCCGAAGGGGAAAATAAGGTCTATACATACCAGCAGCTACACTATGAAGTATGTAAATTCGCCAATGTTTTAAAGAACATGGGCATCCAGAAAGGTGACCGGGTTTCCATTTACCTGCCCATGATTCCCGAACTTCCCATTGCCATGCTTGCCTGCGCCCGCATTGGGGCCATACATTCAGTAGTTTTCGGCGGTTTCAGCGCCGATGCTTTAACAAACCGTGTGCAGGACTGCGGTTCAAAAGTGCTTATCTGCGTAGATGGATATTACCGCAGCGGCAAGGTTGTCAACAGCAAGCTGACAGCTGACGAGGCTCTTGCACAATGCCCCTCTGTAGAAAAATCAATTGTAGTAAAAAGAATTGGCCTTGACGTAAATATGAAGGACGGCCGTGATGTATGGTTTAATGAACTGATGGACGACCAAAATCTGTCTTCTTTTTGCGAACCTGAAGTACTGGATGCGGAAGACCCCCTGTTCATCCTTTATACAAGCGGAAGCACGGGCAAACCCAAGGGTGTTCTGCATACCAGCGCGGGTTATCTTCTGTACACTTTCCAGACGCTTAAGTGGGTCTTTGATATAAAAGAAGAGGATACCTGGTGGTGCACTGCTGATATCGGTTGGGTTACAGGACACAGCTACATTGTATACGGACCGCTGGCCCTTGGAACTACCAGCGTAATGTACGAAGGCGTTCCCACTTTCCCGAATCCAGACCGGTTCTGGAAGATAGTTGAAAAATATAAGGTCAGTCAATTCTATACTGCTCCTACCGCTCTTCGTGCTTTGATGCGTGAAGGCGACGAATGGGCGCTGAAGAGGGATCTTTCTTCACTCAGAATCCTAGGCACCGTAGGCGAGCCCATCAACCCCGAAGCCTGGATGTGGTACCACACTGTAATTGGAAAAGAAAAATGCCCCATTATGGATACATGGTGGCAGACAGAAACAGGCGGCTTCCTAATCCAGCCATTCCCAGGCGCTGTTCCGCTTAAGCCCGGTTCCGCCACGATGCCTTTCTTCGGAGTTGACCCGGTAATCTTGAGAGAAGATGGAACAGAAGTAGGCGTAAATGAAGGCGGATGGCTCTGTATCAAGAGACCGTGGCCCGGCCTGATGCGCACTGTTTTCGGAGATCCCGAGAGATTTAAGAATACTTATTTCATTCAGTTCCCCGGCCTTTACACAACGGGTGACGGCGCACGCCGCGACGAAGACGGATATTACTGGCTGATGGGACGTATTGATGATGTAATCAACGTTTCCGGTCACCGGATCGGCACTGCTGAAGTGGAAAGCGCCCTTGTGGCCCACGAAAAAGTAGCCGAGGCAGCCGTGGTTGGAATGCCTCACGACCTCAAAGGACAGGGCATCTACGCTTTCGTAACCTTAAAAGTCGGCGTAGAAAAAACGGATGCGTTGAAGAAAGAACTGACTGCCCATGTCCGTAAGGAAATCGGGCCTATTGCCACACCTGACAAGATCCAGTATGCGGACTTCCTGCCCAAAACCAGGAGCGGCAAAATCATGCGCCGTATCCTTGTGAAGATTGCCGCCGGCGATGTAAGCAGCCTGGGCGACACCTCCACACTTGCAGACCCGACTGTTGTTGAAGGTCTCGTCAAGGATAGAGTCTAAGGCTAAGATAAGAAAGAGGCCTCATATCAGATAATGAGGCCTCTTTTTTTATAAAATATTTCTTGACATGTACAGACCTCCTAAATAGAATTTTAACAAAGATAGAAATATTGAATTTTTATTCCAAGGAAAAATAATCAGAGCTTTTTAAATAAAATTTGTCATCAAAGAATAAAGTTTATATGGAGGTTGAAATGGCTAAGGGAAATTTCGGCACTGTGATAAACTGTATGGACGGCCGTACGCAGCTGCCTGTAAACGAATACTTAAGAAGAGAATACGGCCTTGATTTCATTGATACAGTTACAGAACCAGGACCGGTAAAAATGCTTGCTGAAAACACGGCCGGAGTAGAATCCATAAAACAAAGGGTAAATATATCCATACAGGCTCACGGCTCCAAACTGATTGCGATAGTGGCGCACTATGATTGCGCCGGAAACCCGGTTCCAAAAGAAACCCAATACGAGCAGGTTAAACTGGCTCTAAAAAACCTTTCCGTGTGGAATTATCCTGTTCAATTAATCGGTTTGTGGGTGAATGAAAACTGGGAGGTGTCGCCTATTAAATAAAATCTTTAACGTATACTTTTTAGTCTATACGAAAACAAATTAAACAGGAGGTGCAAGTATTGGCTGACGACGTAAAAGTTTTTGGTATGAAAGCAGAAGCTGGTCGTTGGATTTTTGTAATTCTAGGTCTAATTATTAATATTTGCTTGGGTGCTGTTTACTCCTGGAGCGTATTCAGGAAACCTTTGGAGAAGCTTTTTAGCGTAGGCGCTACCGAAAGCTTGTTGCCGTTTATTCTTTTCCTCGCTTTATTTGCTATTATAATGCCCATTATTGGCCCGTTACTGGACAAACTCGGTCCAAGGCTGTTCACAATTCTGGGCGGCATTATCGTAGGAATAGGCTGGATTATGGGAGGCAAGGCCACCAGCATGTCCCAGCTGGCCATCTATTACGGAGTTATAGGCGGAATTGGAGTAGGAATTGTTTATAACTGCCCCATCGGTGTGTGTGGAAGGTGGTTCCCTGATAAGCGGGGCTTGGCTGTAGGACTGACTGTTTTAGGATTCGGCCTGTCACCGTTTATTACCGCCCCCCTGGCCAAGTCAATAATTGCGTCAGCGGGTCCATTAGCAGCAATGTTTCAATTTGGAATTGCCTTTTTAATTCTCATCGCCATTCTCGGTCTTCCCTTAAAGTTCCCACCGGCTGGCTTTAAACCAGAAGGCTGGAACCCGCCAGCTGCCGCCGCCGGCGTGAAAGCAGACTTTACGACCGGTCAAATGCTGTCCACGGGAAGTTTTTATGGCGTATGGTTTTGCTACATCATCGGCACTCTTGCCGGATTGATGGCGATTGGTGTCGCAAGCCCTGTCGGTCAGGAACTCTTTAAGCTGGATGCTACATCAGCAGCTATGTTCGTATCTATATTCGCTATCTTCAACGGCATCGGCCGGCCCATATTCGGAGCTTTGGTGGATAAAATAAGCGCCCGCAACGCGGCTGCTTTGAGCTTTGTAATTATCTTCGTCGCCGCCATTCTGCTTGGCAAGTTCTCCGGGTCTGGCTCCGCATCATTATATGGAATCTGTTTCAGTTTGCTCTGGCTCTGCCTCGGGGGTTGGTTGGCCATTGCTCCCGCTGCCACCGGCGCTTTTTTCGGCACAAAGAATTATGGGCCAAACTATGGACTAGTCTTTACAGCTTACGGCATCGGCGCCATCATTGGCAACCTGCTGGCGGGCAAACTGCGTGACATCACGGGTAGCTACGTATCGGTATTTTTCCCGTATGTTACGATTCTGGCCGTGGTTGGTTTTATCGTAGCCTTATTGCTAATGCATCCTCCCCGTAAGGCGTAGCATAGATTAAACATTTAAAAATAAGTCCCGTTGGTCACCCAACGGGACTTATTTTTATAGAAAATAAAACCCTATTAGATAATTTTTATCTGCTTCCCTAACAGGCGGATGGTCACCTGTCCTGTAACCGTATCCAGAATCATTGTTCTTCCCTTGTTGCCGCCGGTTTCCCTGGCTACTACCCTAATCCCGATCCGGCTTAATATATGGTCGCTTTTCTCAACATTCCGCTGGCCTATTCTGAAATGATCAACACCGTCAAACATTTGTGCGCCGCCAACCAGTTTAGCTTCCAGATTATTTATTTTAACACCGTAGGTTAGCATATCGCGGATCATCAAAGGAATTCCGGTGTCGGCAAACTTGCCTGTTTTTGAGGTTTGCTTTTCAAATAAAGTACTGTCGGGAAGCATAATGTGAATTAATCCTCCTACCCGGGCAACAGTATCGTATATGCTAACCCCGACACAGGAGCCGAGTCCTAGCGTTATTAAACGATTTGGCTCTCTGGTTACTTTATATTCGGCAATACCTATAGGAATTTCTAAAGCATCCATAAACAATTACAACCTCCGCTTTATGGGGGCATTTATCGGGACAAGTACTTTATCCTTTCTTCGGGACTGATTATATTGGTAATACGGACACCGAAGTTCTCGTCAACAACAACTACTTCCCCTTTAGCAACCAGGGTTTCATTAACGAGTATTTCAACCGGTTCGTCAACTAAGGATGCCAGTTCTACAATTGAACCGGGAGTAATGGACAGAACATCTTTAATTGGACGTTTGGCAGTTCCCAAAAGAACTGTGACCCTTAAAGGGATATCCAGGATGAGGTCCATTTTTTGTTTTATTCCGTCTTTTGTCGAATCAGGAACTGCCTTCTTCATTTCTTCTGTTAAAATAAACAGTTCTTCCTGCTGGTCTTCCTGTAAATCTTCCTCTTCCTGTTCAGACAATCCTTCTTCTTCCTGAGTGTATTCCTGGTTGTATTTCTTATATAATATTGAGGCCTGTTTTTTTGCTGTATTTACTTCCATTACCTGTACAAATTCGGTATCTAATATATCCCCAATTGTTAAGCGAAAAAAAATTGCTACTATGTTATCCTGGCAATGGCTGAGTACCGCGGAAAAAGAATTTTCTTTAAGAAATTCTGTCCGGGGCGGTGAAATGTTAACGGCAAAACCGAATAGACCCGACATCGAGGTAGCAGCAGTTCCAATCATTTGGTTCATGGCTTCGGCAGCGGCGCTTATTTCCATCTCGGACATCAGTTCACCCTCCGGCAGTGTTTTTTTGCCTTCTCCGCCCATCATAAGGTCAGTCATAATAGCAGCATCAGACTGTTTGAGAACCAGGACATTAAAACCGGATAACCCTTCTATAAATTCAATATCAACGGCAAGGCAAGGCGTGACGAAAAAATCCCTTAGTTCTTCGGTTAAACAAACGTTAATCCTTGGACTGGTTATGTTTACTTTTTGGCTAAACAATTGTGAAAGGGTCGTCGCGGCAGCTCCAAGAGATATATTGCCTATCTCACCCAGCGCATCTTTCTCTAGATCCGTTAAACTTTCACCTGCCGAAGAAACTTTACTTTGCCGGCTGTTCTGGCCGCCTAAAAGAGCGTCTATCTCGTCCTGATTGAGGATATTCTTCGCCATTTATTATCCACCTTTCTAACTGAGGGCATTTACCTGAATTGCCAGGTTCCGCTTCAAATAACCCGCCTGCACTTTAAATTTCAACTGGTCTCCAACGTACATGTCCAACTCCTGGTTGATTTGCTTGTCCAGGGATAACACGTCCCCCTCCGATAGCGTAAGAAAGTCTCTGACCATTATAACGGCGTCACCCAGAACGACGCTTAAATCAACCTCGGCCTTTTCAATCCAGTAACGTATGTTTTTTACCTCTTCACTAACCTCAAAGGTCTGGTTAAAACTATAATACTTGGAGATATTGGATAACACGGGCTCAAGCAAGAGGTACGGAAAGCAAAAATTAATCAGTCCCCGTGTAGGACCTAATACAGTAGTAAGAGTAACAACGGCAACTATTTCTGCGGGAGAAACAACCTGATAAAGCCGCGGATTGGCCTCTATTGCCTCAAGCTGCGGTATAATGTCAAAAACGTCTGTCCAGGCCAGCTTGAGGTAGCTTAAAATCTGTGTATTCAGCTGACGCACAACGGACATCTCTATTTCAGTAAGATTGCGGACCTGTGATGGCATTTCACCAGAACCACCAAACATCAGGTCTATAACAGGAAATATGAATTGAGGGTTTGTTTCCATTATGGCAAGTCCCTTGCAAGGTTTTGCAGAAAAAACATTTAAAATTGTTGGTGTTGGTACGGAACGGATGAAATCATCAAAGGTAAACTGCTCGACTGAAGCCACCCGTACGTTGCAGTTATAACGAAGGTAAGCCGATAGAAAGCTTGACAGCAAGCGTGCAAAATTGTCATGTAGAGTACTCAAGGTACGAAGTTGTTCTTTAGAAAATTTATCTGGGCTCCGGAAATCGTAAAACTTATAATGAAGTTTCTTTTCTGCTTTTTCTGCTTCCTTAAAATCGGTAACCTCTGCTTTTCCAGTTGAAATATCAGTAAGCAGGGCATCAATTTCAGACTGGGAAAGAATCTCTTTTTCTTTCACTTAATCATCCCCAACTATGCGCGGGCCTGAACCCTTTCCAGGGCTTGCAATATGCGTTCCTGTTGAAAAGGCTTGACAATAAAATCTTTTGCACCCGCCTGGATAGCTTCCATTACTATTGCTTCCTGCCCCATTGCGCTGCAAACGATTATTTTTGCCTTGGGATCAAACTCGCGAATCTTTTTAATTCCTTCAATCCCGTTTACTTCCGGCATTGTTATGTCCATAGTCACTACATCTGGTTTTAACTCCTTATACAACTCGTACGCAACAGCGCCGTTTTCCGCTTCACCAACAACTTCGTAACTATTTTTTACAACAATGTTCTTGATCATCATCCGCATAAAAGCGGCATCGTCAACAATTAAAATGCGCCTCATATTTTTGTACTCTCCTTTAAAATAGTAATGCTTTGAAGAGCTTTTCCAGATTTTCCGGAGAAGTCATGAAGAAAAAATAGCCCTTTATTTGCCTGTCAATTTCACCTATAATAGTTTCAATTAGCAGAAGCTGGTCATCGGTATAATTATGCTGTGTCAGCGCGCTGCACAAAGTTGCACACAGCATGTCAAAAGCAAGTTCAGGCACCTCGGTGTACATTTTCAGACCTGTCAGGTTGCCTATTGCGCTAATAAAAGAACCTGACAGAATGTTGCCCGTTTCCCTGATTACAGACTTTGACATCTCATCAAGTTCTCCGGTAGTCCCTTCGGGCAGACCCGAAACCATATCCACAAGCATAAAGGTACTGGGAGCGTCAAACATAAAAATAACCAAACCTGGAATATCACCTGTTATTGACATATTAATACAGGATACTTCTTTTTCCGGTTCACCCCCAAGGGATACTGCTTCTTCCAGGGGCAAAAAGGAAGCTCTCGGAACGGCCATATCTATTTTCTTGCCGGTCATGGCAGCAAGGGCTGTACTGGCATGGCCCAGACCTATGTTACATGTTTCCCTTAAAGCATCTAATTGAATATCGTCCAATTGTTATTCCCCCTTTAACGGGACAGATTAAACCTCCCAGACAGTTGCCTTCCTTGTCTAATTCAAAAAATACTTTCTAAAAAACCTGTGTTCTTCAACAACCAATTTAGAAGTTGCTCTTTTTGGGCTTTTTTATTTTGCGTTACCTATCTGTATTGCCTTCCCCAATAAATCATCTTGAGTGTGGAATACACGCTGATTAGCTTCGTACGTCCTGGAGATTTCGATCATTTTAACCATATCATCGGTAAGGTCAACATTTGCTTGTTCCAAAAATCCCCGGCTAACCTGCGGATTTTCTTCTTCCTTCAGTCCGGCTCCTTGAGGCGGCTGGCTAAAGCAGCCGCTACCCTCGTCCAGAAGCAACTGTGGTTCATTAAATGTAACAACTTTAATTTTACCTGCCAATTGTCCATTGACAGTAATGCTGCCGTCTTTTTCCAGAAGAAAATCCCGGCCGCCTACCTTAAGCGATCCATCTTTCCCCAAAACCTTGTTTCCGGACATGGTCACAAGATAACCATCAGCGTCGATTAAAAAGGACCCGTTCCTGGTGTATTGCTCTTTATCCGGAGTCTGGATA
This sequence comes from Desulfotomaculum sp., assembly GCA_003485325.1. Taxonomy (GTDB): domain Bacteria; phylum Bacillota; class Desulfotomaculia; order Desulfotomaculales; family Nap2-2B; genus 46-80. The sequence continues at coordinate 41,667 of DMZI01000065.1, read as the reverse complement.
ACAAAGAAACCTTCCGAATTCAGTATAAAATCGGTCGGTACTTTTGTTTCCTTCGCGACTGCAGGGGAAAAGTCTGTAAAACCCTGGGCGATAAAGGGAATTAGATTGCCGTTGTTAATATCTGGTATATCTTCTGAATTTTTACCATCCATACTTTCTGTGTTATCATTAACTAAATCCTTGAAACTGTTTTCAATAATCAAAGATCTCTTTTTATAACCGCAAGTATTAATATTTTCCAAATCTTGAGACAAAAGGTCCAGTCTCTCCTGCTGAACATTAAGTGCGGCTGAACTGATGAATATTCCCTGAATCACTTTAACCCTCCTTCCTTAATTTACTTTTATACAAATTTAAAATTAATTCTACTTCTCCCTTGGGCCGTCCGAACTCGACAGCTAGTTCCGAAACCCCCAGTCCCTTTTTATAAGCTTGATAAATACGTTCATCCAGGGTTAGAAGGCTTTCCTCAGGATAGTTATTCAAAGCTTTAGCCTGATTGCTTTCGATCCTTGCTAACGAGTCTTTTATTTGTTCTCCAAGCTCCATCAGTTTATTAATTTTCGTTAAAAGTTCGTCTGGTATTTCCCTTTCATCTCCGATATGATGCAGATCCTGAAGATTTTTTAGCTTGGCCTGGTTATCGGTTGTTTCTTTTTGATCTTTTTCGGCTCTTGCAATATTCCTTAGAACAAACGTTAAAACAACTCCTATTATTAAAACGAACAACCCTAGCCCAAGGCAGATATAAAGCTTCTGGGCCTGAAAAAAATTGATTAGTAAATTTATGATATCCATGAGATCAGACATATGACATCTCCTTCAGTTTATCGCGTAAACGTGAGATAGCCCGCGAATGCAGCTGACAAACTCTCGACTCGGTAACATTCAATACCAGACTTATTTCTTTTAAAGTGAGCCTTTCCTGATAGTACAAGGCTAAAATAAGCTTGTCCCTGCTTTCTAAAAAGGAAATAGCCCGTGTAAGAATTTCATGTTTTTCGTTTTTCAGCACGACATCAAGCGGTTCGGAATTGGTAAATTCAAGCAGGTTTTTACCTTCTAAAAAATTATCCTGATCTAAAGAGGTAACCTGCATCTGTTTGGAGAATCCATTTATTTTTTTCAGGTTTTCTTGCGAAAGGCCGGTTTTTTCTATCAAATTGCTTTCATTAACCTCTTTGCCAGCCAGTGTAATTTCTTTTTTTGCTTGTTCAACCATATTAATCTGCTGCCATAAACGGCGGGGAACCCAGGAGAGCCGGCGTATCTCATCAATCATTGCCCCTTTAATTCGTTGTTGAGCAAAGCTTGTAAAATTTGTTCCCCTTTCAGGAACAAACTTCTTTATTGCTTCCAGTAAGCCCATAACCCCGCAACTCTCCAGGTCTTCCTTGCCAATACCTGCCGGCAAATGAATGGCCATCCTGCCAGCTAAATATTTAACAAGCGGCAGGTAATTCGTGACTAGTTTTTCTTTTGTCTGGAAATCGGGATTTCTTTGGTACTGTTCCCAAAGCTCCTTTTCTTTCGCTTCCATATTATCTCTCCTGCGTTAAACCATTCTTTTAGACATCTTGTTAAAAATAAATTTAAATATTTTGTCCCTTTGGGGTTCCTTCAAATCGATAAATTCAACCCCAATGTGGTAAAGCTTCCGTTTTTCTATTTCCTTGCAATATACTAAAAGAGCTCTTGTTATAAACTGCACGGACTGACTGATCCCGCTTCCGTTAAATTCAAGGGAAAATCGAATTGAAAATATAGTCCCTATTGGGTACTCGAGGTTGCTTGTTATTTTCATTCCCCCTGCGCTTAAGTCAAGAGCTTTTGTCTTTTCGTAAACCGGTTCTTCGCCTTCTTTTACTGAGGATAACGCGGATTTTTCTATATCCAGAAGAATAGGAAGGCGAATAGCCAATCTTTGCTGATCTTCTTTTATTTCTTCAGGCATCGATAGCTCTAAGAAAATTATCCCGTTTTCTTTATGCCTGCCTAAAACAAACGTATAAAAATAAAAACTTTTCCTGCCCTGAGTAAAGCGCCCCATTATTCTTTCACCTGGCTGAAGGAGCAAGGGATAGCCCTCTTGTAGAGGCGCCATAATTGTAACAAAATCATCTCCGATATCCTGTATGGTAGAAGAATAAAAAGCTTTCTCATTGCTTCTGGCGATCCTTACCGGAAGGTTGATTCTTAATTGAACTTGCTCATTTAGTGTTTCTTTTGACAACTTTGGCTCCTTTTTTTTGTTTATTATATTATTAACCTTGGTTATTTATAGAGTCTGAGCAGCTTTTGTATAAATGATTTCATCCCAATAGGATCTTTAAAGTCGGTCAAGTAATCCTTTCTTCCAATTAAATTATTTAGTTCAATTGATATCTGAGTAAGACTTTTTGTCGCCTGGCTGTTTGGATGCAATATGACAAAGGGAGTCTGGTTTTTTACAGCCTCCACAACAACATTATCCTTCAAAATAAAACCTAAATATTCTAACTTTATATTACGCAAAAACTTGTTTGTAACCAGGATAATTCTTTCCGCCGTTAAAACAGCTTCCTGTTCACTTGAGGCCTGGTTTACAATAAAAAAAACCCTTTCGTGTACTTCGAATTTTGCTAAAACTTTAATCAGACTGTAAGCGTCAGTTAAAGATGTTGGTTCCGGTGTAACTACCACTATCACTTCCCCGGCAGCTGCAACAAATCCCAATACGTTACGTGAAATGCCCGCTCCCGTATCAATTAACAAAATTTCTGTTTTATCCTGGAAAAAAGCCAAACTGCTGATCAGCCTTTCCCGCTGCGACTGCTCTATATTGGCAAGTTCCTGCAAACCTGAACCACCGGACACAATCTGTAAATCAAAAGGGCCATTGATCAAGATGTCCTGAAAGGTTTTATTGCCGTACAGCACATCATAAATAGAATAAGGCGGGACAATTCCAACCAGCACTTCAACATTAGCCAGGCCCAGGTCTGCATCTAAAATTACTGTCCGAACCCTCTGCTTGGCTAAAAGAAGCCCCAGGTTAACCACCATACTCGTTTTACCGACTCCGCCCTTGCCGCTTGTAACAGCAATAACAACGGGACCTCCTCCGGACTCCGGAAAGCCCAATTTCTGTTTGCCAAGTCTTTTTTCTTTAGCCAATATTCTCAATGAGGCAGCCTGATCATCCGGCACTTCTAATCAACCCCGTCCAGTATAAAAGAAGCTAAACTATGATATTCCATTTTCAAAATGTCATCAGGTACGTTTTGGCCGTTAGTTATATAAATAACCGGCAGTTTAACCTTATTAATCACATCCAGTATCGAACCCTGCGAAAGCGTCTCGTCAGATTTAGTAAAAATCAGCTTGTTATAACCGCAGGGCATAAAATACGCTGCAGCCTGCAATAGATCAGCGCTTTTTGTATTGCTGCTGAGGACTAAAAAAACATCATGGGGCTTGTCTACTTCCCGCAAGAATGCCTGCAATTCCTGAGACTGATCATCCTTCGAGAAAGGCTGGCCCGCAGAATCAATAAGAATATAATCCCTGTCTCCATTTTTCAGCAGCGCATCTTTAAACTCGTCAGGAGACATAACTACCTGCAGGGGCACACCGATTATTTCAGCATATGTTTGAAGTTGTTCAATCGCCCCAATTCGATAAGTATCAATAGTTAAAATAGCCACCTTTTTCCTTTGATTTAAGGCCAGCTGTGCAGCTAACTTGGCCAGGGTAGTTGTTTTGCCTACACCTGTAGGGCCTATGAAACTCAAGACCTGACCCGGTCGTATTCCGTTATACAAAGGTTTCAGCAGTTCAGACAAGTAATCTGTCAAAAGACTTTTGACTTTTTTTTCATCCTCCCAGGAGTCTTCAGGAATAATTTTTAGAAGCATGTCTATGGAAGCTTCCCCAAGACCGTGTGTTTGCAATTTATGTCTCCACAGTTCCAAATGTTCGTTGCGGACGCCTTTACTATTCTCATGAGCAGAAACCATTTGCTCAATCAAACTCCTCATTTCCTTCAATTCTTCCTGTATCGGTAAGCTTGGATCCGCCTTTTCATATAAAGACAGATCTGCGAAAGCGGGATTAAACTTGTATTCGGATTCGGGTACAATACTTTCTTCTGCATCCACAGAATCATTTTGTTCAAACTGCATCCCGTTTAGAAACTTTTGCCCGGATTCAGGCAAATCTTGCTGCAGTTCCTGTTCCAGTTCATAACTAAAACTGGTTTTGTTATTCTCTTCAAGCGCCGCGGTAACCTCCAGCCGTTGGACAAAAAATCCTAAAACGCCTTTGCCCCGCACTCTGCGCTGACTGATGATAATCGCCTCTGAACCCATGTCTTTTTTTATTTCTGAAATTGCTTGCTGCATATCCTCTGCAAAGTACTTTTTAACTTTCATTTAAATTCACCGTTCCAATAGATTCGACTTTTATTTCCGCCGCAATTTCATTCAACGAAATTACGGCAAGGCTTGGCCAATAACGCTCAATCAATCTTCTAAACGGCAGGCGCACTCTCCCGGAGCATAATATTACCGGCTTTATGCCCATAAGATTAGCCTTTTCAATAGATTTCTTTACATTTTCCAGAAGCGTTTGAACTGTTTTAGTTTCCAGTACGGGGTAAACTTCCGACTGACTTTCCTGAAGAGAATTGACTATTTTTTGCTCCAACATCGGATGAAGGGTAATAACCGTTAACTTATCATCTTCCGTCATATAAAGCTTGCATATCGTTAATCCCATTGCAGATCTTACATATTCCGTTAAATAGTCGGCATTCCTTGAAGACCTTGCGCCATCGGCGATTGCTTCCAAGATTGAAGTCAGGGTACGGATGGGTATATTTTCTTTAAGTAGGTTCTGCAATACTTTTTGAATCTCTCCCAGGCTTAAAACATTGGGTACCAGTTCTTCTACTACCGCAGGGTTTTTGACCTTGATTGCTTCACAGAGATCTTTTACATCCTGCCTGCTGAGCAATTCATGCGCATGCCTCTTGATAAACTCGGTCAAATGAGTAACCAGTACAGCAGCGCAATCAACCACCGTAACACCCTGGGCAACAAGACGCATTTTTTCCGTTGAGTCTATCCAATAAGCCGGCAACCCAAAAGTTGGTTCCTGGGTGGGCAAACCGTTGACTGGTTTATTATCCTCAGCAGATATTAAAGCAAGTTGGTATCCGGGTTTAAGTTCACCCTTTCCGGCCAGCACTCCTTTTAGAATGAACGTGTAAGTATCCGGATTAAGCTGTAAATTATCCCTGATGCGGATTGGCCGCACATAAATGCCTAACTCGGTGGCGCACTGACGCCGGACTGCAGCGAGCCTGGCTAATAAATCTCCCCCTCTGGATTCGTCGGTTAAAGGAATCAAATTATAGCCAATTTCAATCTCCAGTGGATCAACCATAAAATAACTTGCAACACTTTCAGGTTGTTTTTGATCTTCTTTAGTTTTTTGAATCTTTTCTCGTTCTTCTCTTGCCGACCTTCTTTTTTCTTCGCCGGTTAAGTTGTAAGATAGGTAAAAAAAACCGCTGCTTAGAAGTAAAAATAATAGATGAGGCATAGTAGGAATCAAAGCTAAAATAAATAGGACCACGGCAACCAGATATAGAGCCCGCGGAAAATTTAAGAACTGCCTGGAAGCTTCATGCCCGAGAGTTGATTCTTGACTCGTACGGGTAACGAGGATACCGGCGGCAGTCGAGATTAACAGCGCAGGTATTTGTGCCACCAGCCCGTCCCCTACTGTAAGCAAAGTAAATTTTTTTACTGCTTCACTGATCGGCAGACCCATCTGAAGCACTCCGATGATCAGTCCGCCGATCAGATTTACGAGGATAATAATTATACCGGCTATTGCATCCCCCCTGACAAATTTACTTGCGCCGTCCATGGCCCCAAAAAATTCTGCTTCCTGTTGGATATGTTTTCTGCGCCCCCTGGCTTCTTCTTCACTGATTAGTCCAGCGTTGAAATCGGCGTCAATCCCCATTTGTTTACCCGGCATCGCATCCAATGTAAAGCGTGCCGCTACTTCCGCAATCCTTGTAGTCCCGCTTGTTATTACTACGAACTGAATTACTGTTATAATTATGAATACAATAATTCCAACTACGTAATTTCCTCCGACTACAAAGTGCCCGAAAGTATCTATTACATGTCCGGCTTCAGCCCGGGTTAAGATTAACCTCGTTGAAGATATGTTTAAAGCAAGCCGGTAAAGCGTTGTAACCAAAAGCAGGGTTGGAAAAATGGAAAACTGCAGTGGTTCAAGTGTAAACATGGTTATTAGAATAACTACCATTGCCAGGGTCAGGCTAAAGGAAAGTAAAAGATCAAGGAAAAATGGCGATAAGGGGACCATAATCAGAAGCATAATAAAAATTACCGCTCCTGCTACGATTAGATCTCCATTTTTTCTTATGCTCAGGTTATTTCTAACTGTTGTCGAAAAGTCCTGCGGCATTTTAATAACCTCCCCTGGCTGCTTGAACTAAGCGGTCCTACCCTTTAAACGGTAGACGTGAGCTATTATCTCAGCAACTACCTGATATAAAGCTACAGGAATTTTTTCTCCAATTTCCACCTTATAGTAAAGAAACTTCGCCAATTCTTTATTCTCAACCAGGGGAACATTACTTTCCCTGGCTATTTTCTTAATCTGCAAGGCAATTTCACCAGCGCCTTTAGCAGTAACTTCCGGAGCATCCATTTCCTTGTCTTCATATAGCAGGGCAACCGCAAAATGGGTCGGGTTAGTAATTACTACCGTAGCTCTTGGTACTTCCTGTTGGATGCGGTTAAAAGCAATTTGTCTCTGCCTGCGCCTGATTTGGGATTTTATTAAAGGATCTCCTTCCGTTTGGCGCATTTCTTCTTTAATTTCCCGCTTAGACATGCGCATACTTTTCTGGTACTGGAATCGCTGGTAAACATAATCAATGATTGCAAGGAAAAAATAAATTAACCCTCCATACAGCAAAATTAATGTTCCAAAGCTTGCTATAGTCATTACAGTCTCACGGGTTCCGCAACGAAACACTTCAATCAAATCGGGCAGTTGGTTTCTTACCAGCCGATAGGTTACAAAGCCTATTACAGCTATCTTCAGCAATGTCTTGGCTAATTCGAAAAATCCCCTGGAAGAGAATACCCTCTGAAGCCCATTAAAGGGGTTCAGCCGATCGGCTTTAGGCAACAGAACGCCTGGCGCAAAAAGAAAACCTACCTGTAACAAGTTAGCTCCAATAGCAATTACCAAAGGAATAGCCAAAAAAGGCGCCAAAACATAAAAAGCCTGCAGGGATGTGCGTATGAAAAACTGTACAAAATCAGTCCCGTCACCCTGTGTACTGAGTACATGCTCAAAAAAACCGGCTAAAAAACCTGATATATTATTTAAAAACAAGCCCCTCGTTAACCAAATAAAAGAAGCCATAAAAAGAAGGATTAAAGCAGTGTTTAAATCAGCGCTTTTAGCCACCTGGCCTGACTGCCTGGCCTCCTGTAATTTTCGGGGTGTCGCTTGTTCAGTTTTATCCTGTGCGTCAGACATCCTTATTGCTCCTAAAAAATAAAAGATAAATTATCCGCCCAATAAAGAATTCATGTTTTTTTCCATTAACAAAAACACATTGGCTAAAGGTGTTGCCAAAAGGGGCAGCAGAATAATAAGAACAAAAAGGCCTGCAAGTATTTTGATAGGAAAGCCCAGCAAAAAAACATTAACCTGAGGAGCCGCTTTTGCTACCAGTCCAAGAGATAAATCAATAATAATCAATACTGCCAGAAGAGGGGCGCTGATCTGAACCGCAAGCAGGCACATTAACGCAGCCGCTTTAGCCGCAACAAGTCCTGCATTACCGGCAAAGCTAAAACTCCCGGCCATTATCGGAAAAAGCCTGTAGCTTTGTACAAGAGCGTTGATTAAGCGGTGGTGCCCATCAATACTTAAAAAGAAAACCAACCCCACAAGATTCATAAACTGTCCCATAATTGTCACCTGAGCTCCTGTCAGGGGGTCAACTGCATTAGCCATGCTAAAGCCCATTTGGAAATCCATATATTGTCCGGCATTCCTGATGCTGTTAAAAATCATATTGACCAGGATTCCCAGCAGCAAACCCAATCCTGCTTCCCTGGTCAGCGCAAGAACAAAGCCCGGAAGACCTCCGGATACTTCCTGATGCATATTGGGAAAAGCGAGATAAACAATAATTGACAAACAGAAGCCAAACCCTAACTTTGCCAAAACCGGAATATTTGGCACAGAGAAGAAAGGCGCCGCAGCCAGAAATGAAAATGTTCTTACAAAAATAAGTAAAAAAATTGTCATATTTGTGAAATCCATAACGAGTCTCCCTAGTGCAGCAGCAACGGCCACTGGCTGTATAGCTCTATTGTATAAGCGGTAAGCACGTGCATAATCCAGGGCAGTAAAGCCACAATTGCCAAAAAAGTAACAACAAGTTTTGGTACGAATGTTAATGTTTGCTCCTGGATCTGTGTTGCCGCCTGGAAAATACTTACCGCCAAACCGACTGCCAAACCCACCCCCAGGATGGGTAAAGTAATCAGCAATATTATCCAGATAGTGTGACGAGAAACTCCCAAAACGAATGCGTCAGTCAAAGATACACCTGCTTTTTAGTTAATGAAAGGTTTCCATTAAAGATTTGACGACCAGGTACCAACCATCGATTAATACAAACAGCAGCAGCTTAAAAGGCAGAGAAATCATAATTGGCGGAAGCATAAACATACCCATTGACATAAGAATACTGGCCACTACCATATCGATAATCAGAAAGGGAAGATAAATTAAGAAACCTATTTGAAAAGCTGTTTTTAGTTCACTTATAATAAATGACGGAATAACTACCTGCATTGGGGCCGTTTGCGGATTTTTAAGTCTTTGGATTTTTGCAAGACTTACAAACAAGGCAAGATCCTTTTCCCTTGTTTGTTTGAGCATAAAGGTGCGTAAAGGCGTCTGGGCGGCATTTACGGCCTGTTCCTGACTGATCGTGTTGGCTAAATATGGTTTTATTGCCTGACGATCAATTTCGTTATAAACGGGAGACATAACGAATACTGTCAGGAACAGCGCCAACCCGATTATGATCTGGTTCGAGGGAATTTGCATCGTGCCAAGGGCGCTGCGTAAAATCGACAAGACTACAATAATACGCGTAAAGGAGGTCAGCATGACTAAAAATGCCGGCAAAAGGGAAAGCATGGTCAGTAAAACAAGCAGTTTTACAGTATCCATTGTTTGCTGCGGTGTTGAAGATTGTCCAACCTGAATATTAAGATTGGGAATGGGAATAGGCTGGGCTAAAGCATAATCAGGCAGGAAGTAAAAAAAGCAAACTGCCAAACCGCAGAAAAGCAGACTCAAAAATAATCTTCTGTTTTTGCTGCCCAAACTAATTTTCCCTTTCGACACTTATGCTTTCCTCTTAAAGAAACGTTTTAATAATGCATTCTCTAAAAGTCGTGAATGAGCATGGAGTTGATTTTTTCTTTCATTGGCGCTCAAGTTATCCTCCAGGGCTTCCGGCTTGCCCGCCAGGGCTTTCAGCCCGCTGATTTGCCCGTTGGAAGAAGTAAGTAAAAAGTATTTTTCGCCAACCTGGACTAGAATCAACAACGTTTTCGGCCCAAGATAAAGCTGTTCAATAACTTTCATATAGCTGGTCCGACCAGACGGGATATATATTTTTGACAAACCGAAACGGATAGACAGATAAGCCAGGCACAAAATAAAAACCAGGGTAATGATTAATTTTAAAACGGTCAGGAAGAATTCTCCCTCATTCAAGAATTTACAACTCCTCGGAATCTTTGTTAGGATCCGGGTAAATTGAACTGACTCTTATTGCAAAAGCTTCTCCGATTACAAGGACTTCCCCCTTGGCAAATCTCTGGTTGTTAATATAAAGATCTATTTGTTCTCCAACAATTTTATTTAAAATAATCAACTTGCCTTTCTTAAAAGACAGAATTTCAGAGCCCTTTAAGGTTGCCTGACCAAGTTGCGCAGTAATCGTTACCCTGACATCAAACAAATGCTTGAGACTGACCTTAATCCTGGATGCATTGGTAGAATGTTTGAGTTCGGGAAATTTAATCTTCTTGACAGTAAAACCATCTTCTTTTAAACCTTTTAAAAAATCTTTTATTTCTTCCTCATTCATAACTGTACAAGCATCCTTTTTTATTGAACAAGCAACTCCGCAAAATAAACGCCGCTAATCTGCCCTTCGGTCAACTGGGTATTAATTGCCTGCCGCAGATTTTCCTTCAAGGCTTTGGACGCCGGGTCTCTTTGTATTTCCTCCGCAGTTTTTCCCCGTAATGTTTTAATTAATGTATCACTTAAGATATAATTTTTCTCCTCAAGTTCAGCCGCCAGCTTTTTATTGCTCTCAGGAAAAACAAGTACGCAGGATATCCGTACAAAATGCTGACCACTGCCGGATAAATTTACAACCAGTGACGAAAGCGCGACTGTTTGTTCCGCATTTTTTTTATTTTGTTTTAGGCCTACAATCTTGCTTTTCAAACCATGGTTAAAACAGATGTACACTGCGCTGCCGGCTATTAAAAAAAGGATTAGGCCCGCTGCTATGAACAACTTTATCTTTTTAGGTTTTTTTGAGGAGGTTTCCTGGATACCTGGTTCACTTTCAGACGGTTCTTTTACGCGGCGGGCCATTTTCTTTGCTCCTTTTTATCGTTTCAAATCAATGACGTTTTGCAGCATTTCATCAGAAGTGGTAATTATACGGGCATTAGCCTGATAGCCCCTCTGAGTAGTGATCAAATTGGCGAACTCGTTGGTTAAGTCTACATTTGACATTTCCAGATAACCCGACTGGATTTTTCCCTGGCCCCCTGTACCACCAGGCGCTCCTGGATTTATAGGTGTTGTAAAGTTAGTAAAACCACCTGTAGTGATGGTGGGAATGTAGCTATTGTTTCCGCATTTTTCGAGACTCTCCGGGTTAATGATATTGGCGATGCCGATTGTCCCCAATGTGGACGTTGTCCCATCGGAGTTTAAAACACTTATTGCACCGTCAGTTCCAATACTTATAACCTGTTGACCGGCGGCAATATCCAAGGCTGGTATTTCCGCTCCACTGGCATCAAGAACTCTGTAACCATCCATACTCGTCAGATAACCTTCTTTGTCAAGTGTAAAATTGCCATCACGGGTATAACTGATATTATTCGTTGCCGGGTCTTTGAGCATAAAAAACCCATTCCCTTCAATTGCCAAATCAAGAACCCTGCTTGTTACCTGCATCCCGCCCTGGCTGAATAAATTCTGAACAGTTCCTATCGTCACACCTGTTCCAACTTGTGAAGGATATATGTAAGGCGGATTATCGGTTCCGGTAGCATACTTTAAATGCTGGCTGAAGAGATCCTTGAAGCACGCCCTACCTGCCTTGAAACCATAAGTACTTGCATTGCTTATATTGTTGCCGATTACATCCATGGACACCTGTTGGTTGCGCATACCGGATACACCTGCGTATAGTGACCTAATCAAATTATTTGACCTCCTTTAATGACCTTATTAATCGGTTGTCTCATTCGTTCAACAACCATCCGGCCCCCTAGAAAGGTCCGGCCGTTAACCTATTTAATTATTACCGCCCCGTCGATATTGGTAAAAACGTGGTTTACCATCGTCTCCTTGTCTAAAGCAGTTACAATGGTGCGGTTTGTTATGCTGGCTACAAGAGCCAGATCATTATATAACAGCAGTGAATCGCGCACCCCCTTTGCTTGAGCCTGGTTCACAGCATTGTCTATTTTAAACCAGTCCGACTCTTTAAGATAAATATTTCTCTGTTCCATACGCTTTTGAGCATGTGCTGAGAGCTTGACTCTGTCCTGTTGAATTTGACCGTACAAGACTGATTGAAATGATACGGGTGACATCCGTCCCGCTACCTGTGACCCGGACTTTTCTTCAGGTAAATAAGCTGGTCGATCAACTTTATTTACCCCAAACTTGGCGCCTCCCTTCAATTATTTAGTTACTTCAACAACATCAGACAAAGAATAAACCGCCTCGTCAATGACTATACTGGCCTCATCATTTTGAAAAGTAACTTTGCTTACTGTCCCTTCAACTTCTTCGCCATTCGCATTTTGAACTTTCACCTGGCGTCCTACTAAAGATACAGCCTGTGTATAAACCTGGCTTTGCACCAAACTATTTATTTTGTCATTCAGATTGACCATCTGTTCAAGTTGGGTTACCTGGGCCAGCTGTGCAAGGAAGGCCCCGCTGTCCTGGGTATTGAAAGGATCCTGGTTGACCAGTTGAGTAACCATTAGTTTCAAAAAAGAATCCTTGTCCAGAATACTGGTATTGGATTGGCTCCCCTGCGCCTGCTGGTTATTTTCAACACTAACTGATGATACCTGCATATTTATCTTCTCCTAAACCCAATAGTTAACTGCCCTTGCTTCACCCTGGCTGTTTATACCATTTTCAAATGTTTGTTGTTGGGTATCTCCCACAGGATCGTTTAGCAGCCGAGTTAACGAATTATTGTAATGGTTCCACCCCCCTTGAGTATGATTATCCTTTCCCTGGCCCTGTTCCTGGCTTAAAAAGAACAAGGTTTCATCCATGGAACCAGGCAACTGTGAGATAGACTGTTTTAGCTGAGGCATTGAAACCTCCAGAATTTCTTTTGCATCGGCGCTTGAAGCAATAAAATGAATCACGAGTTTGTTCTTGATTTCCTTAACTTTTATTGTTAGGGGACCGAGATTTTCGGGAACCAGGTTAATCCTAATCAGCTTTTCCCTGGAACCGGAAGACCGTATAGCTGAAAGCATAACTGAGGGTAGTTCAGCTATGGAAACCTGCCGATAGGTGTCGGATGATTCCTGTTTGAAAGCTGTATTCCCGGGAATACCAGTAGCTTCAGGCAAAAAACCGGCAATATTTTGCAGCAAGTCAGACTGCTTTTGCATACCGGACATCCTCTCGTCCCCATCAGGATTTTTTACGTTTCCTGCGTCAGATATTTTTCCGGAATTTTTTGAAGCCGCAAACAATTGGACGACCCTTCCCTTCCCCGGAGTAAAGTTCGTTGAAATTTCAATATTTTTTAAAAAAGAGGGCACCCAGGTATCTGTCTGGACTTCTTCAATATACCCGGCATTATCGACGAAATCTCCAACAATGCTTTGCGGCTTGTCCATTTCGCTTGGTAACTGCAAGCCAGCCGTATTTTGTTTCTGTTTTTCCGTTTGCTCTCTCGTTTTAAATCCGGTATCCAAGGCGCTTAACAGTTCGGCTGCTTTAACTGTTGTTTTATTTATTTCCTCACCGCCGCCGGCAGGGTTTTGAATAGCCTCGGATTCTTTTGAAATGCCCGCGCTTGTGACGGTTTGGCGCCAGACGTTCTTTTGAATGACCGCGTTCTCAGCCTTCACCTGCGGCTTGTCCATTTCGCCCCGCTGCTGTATGCCAGCCGGCAATTGATCAGGTTTTTCCAGATGCTCTCTTGGATCGAAACCAACATCCGAAGTGCTTAATAATTTGGCTGTTTTGACTGTTCTTTGATCCATACTCTCACTACTGCCGGTAAGACTTTGAGTTGCCCAGGATTCTTTTGAAGCGCTTGTTTCATACCGGTTTTCCTTTGTCATGCCCGGGATCTCAGCCCTGACCTGCAGTTTGTCCATTTCGCTTGATAACTGCAAGCCAGCCGGTAACTGTTCCGGTATTGATTTCGAAAGTCCATTCGGGAAGGAATTAGCACTCGCCTTTTTTAATAAAATGGATTTTTTAACGTCAGCGGTCTGTATCTCTTCCCGGTTTCCATCAAAAGCGGAATCCTGAATTTCTTCCGATTTTTCCACTCCTTTATAAGTAAAACCATATTGAATAGATTGCGGGGCATTATTCTGATCAGTATAATAATTTTGACTTTCTTTTTCCTGGATACCATTTTTTTTATCCCGGCCGTTTGTCCACAGCTCATTTTTTTTCTCAACATTGATCAAGTCCCCGTCTTGATCAACAAAAGGGTTCTTTCCAGAAATGTTAACTTTTCCAGTTATACCATCAAAGGAATCTTTTAAAGTATTTTCATCCGAAAGTACGTTTTGAGTGCCCTTAAATGCATCTTTCGCTGGAACAATGTCTGCTTGCGGGAAATCCGTGTTTATTTTTGGCACACAAGAATTGCCGGACAAACACAAAGCATTGACAGCATCTACAAAAGCGCCGGTTTGATTATTAACAGGCCCTTCCGCAGACCCGCTTTTCCATTTTAGTCTTGAACCAGCAAGGAGGATGCCCCAGGCTGATTTTTCAGTTGGCAAAATCATAATAAATGACCTCTTTTGTGATAAACGAAAGTGCTCTGTCCGGTTTCATCATTTTGAAATTTTTCTTTGTTCTTTTCCTCAAGCTGGTATCTGTGATATGACTTTTCTCTCACTTTTTCAAGGATGGACCTTTCCTGCCACGCACGAATCAACTTAGCGCGTACTTCATTAATTTCATTTTGGAGCCCGGATAAAAGTTCTTGCTGCTTCTCTATGCACTTGGCTAAATAAAGACGATAGTTATTTTGACGGATAACCCATGAAGCCTCGGCCCCTGTATCGTCCTGTACTAAACTGCTTTCATAGGTTTTGTACATCTCATCAAGTATTCTTTTGTTTAAATCATATCTTTCCTGTGCTTCGGCCATAGCCTGCCTGGCAGCTTCTTCCACACTCAAGCGATACTTTAAAACTTTTTCCAGCGGGAAAACAAATTTAGACATTTAATCACTCCGCTAGCTGTAAATTTTCCAGTACATCCAAGGTATCTTCAAAAGCGCAGAATTCTTCGGGACCCTGGCGAAGGTAATTGATTATCTTTTCATAATGACGGATTGAAGCGTCTATTTTTTGATTTGAACCGTTCGTATAAGCTCCAATATTAATAAGGTCCTCCGTTTGCTTATATGTTGCCAGCAAATCCCTTAAACGACCGGCCATTTGCTGATGCCTTAAGCTTGCCAAATCGGGCATCAGACGGCTTACACTTTGAAGGACGTCAATAGGAGGATAATGATTATGGTTTGCCAAATCGCGTGTAAGTATTATATGTCCGTCTAAAATACTGCGAACGGTGTCAGCGATAGGCTCGTTAAAATCATCGCCCTCCACGAGTACGGTATAAAAAGCAGTGATAGAACCTCTTTCCCCCGTTCCAGTTCGCTCCAACAACCTTGGTAAAAGCCCGAATACAGAGGGTGGGTACCCTTTTGTTGCAGGGGGTTCACCCACTGTAAGCCCTATTTCCCTTTGCGCCATTGCCAGACGCGTAACAGAATCCAGCAACAGTAGTACATCCAGACCTTGTTCCCGAAAGTACTCTGCAATAGCGATTGCCACAAATGCGGCCTTCAGGCGGACAAGGGCAGGTTGATCAGAGGTAGCCGCCACGACGACACTCCGTTTTAATCCCTCCTTTCCCAAATCATGGCAGATGAAATCCCCAACCTCTCGCCCTCTTTCTCCAACCAGCGCAATTACATTGACTTGTGCTTTGGAATAGCGGGCTATCATGCCTAACAAAGTACTTTTACCCACACCGCTTCCGGAAAACAAACCTACCCGCTGCCCTTTGCCACAAGTCATTAATGAATCAATAGCCCTTATTCCGGTTACCAAAACTTCATCTACCCGACGGCGGGCAAGGGGGTTTGGCGGAAGATTATCAACCGGCCAAAAAATCCCGCCTTCGTCAAGTGGCTTTTCATCAAGCGGCTGCCCAAGCCCGTTAAGAACCCTTCCGCGAATATTATCTCCAACCTTAATAAGCAAAGGATGCCCTGTCGGAATTACAGGGCATCCCGGATAAACACCCTTTAGCTCTCCCAGAGGCATTACTAAAGAACTTCCTTCACGGAAACCGATTACCTCAGCAAGGACAGGCTGATCAAACTGAGGAACTTTAATATAGCACAACTCACCTATAAAGGAAGTTGAACCCGTAGTTTCAATAAGCAGTCCGGTAACTTTTTTAACCAGACCGCATGCTTTAATTAATTGAGCCTTTTTGATTCGCTCGTGATAATATCTTAAATTTACTGATGGAATATTCTTAAACATCTGTGTACCCTTTAACCAGATTAGTTTTTAAAACTTCCCATCGATTATCTATAGTAGCATCAACTTCTTCTCGTGATGTCCTGATTTTTAAGCCGCCTTGTTTTATTGAAGGTTCAGTTAATATGTTTAGCTTAGCGCCGCCCGGGAGCCTTGTTAAAATATCTTCCCGGTTCTTCTGAAATATATCAAAATCATGCGCGTTTACCATTAAATCTACCTGTTCTTTATCAGAAACTGCTCCAATTGCTTCTTTGGCAATTTCATAAACTGTCTCCGGTTCAATGGTCAATTGTTTGTTGACGATTCTTTCGGCAATTTCACAGGAAAGAAGAACTATTTCATCTTCCATCCCTTCAAATGTTTTTCGTTTTACCTCATGAGCCTCTTTTAAAAGATGAAGCGCTTTCTGGCGGATTTCCTCGGCTTCCTGATTAGCTTTTTCAAGGCTTTCCCGATAACCTGCCAGGGAACCTTCCCTTTTAGCCTGAAAATAGATTTCCTCTGCTTCAACACGGGCTTTTTCAAGAATTTTTTCAGCTTCATCGTTCGCAGACGGCATAGAACCCGGGTCATGGCTGGTGATACCTCCCGCAGTACCACTTGAGGGCGCCGGATACTCCTTTTCGTCTGTACTGTTTTCACAAATTAAACAGACCTTGCGAACTTGAGATATCAATGGTTTTCTAATTATCCTGTTAGATAATAATGGCATCTTCGCCACCCCTTGAAATAATTATTTCTCCGCTTTCTTCCAAAGTCCGGATAACCTTGACAATTTTAGCCTGTGCTTCTTCAACCTGTTTTAAGCGTACCGGCCCCATATAATCAATCTCCTCTTTCAACATTTCGCCGGCTCTCTTGGATTGGTTGCGGTAAATACAACTGCGGACTTCTTCACCGGATCCTCGTAAAGCCAGGGCTAAATCCTTACCGTCAACCTCCCTTAGAACCCGCTGTATTGAAATGTCATCCAACCTTACGATATCTTCAAAAACAAACAGCTTTTTCCGAATCGCCTCCGCCAGTTCCGGGGCCTTGTTTTCCAGTTCTTCCAAGATTGTTTTTTCAGTATTTCGATCGCTCATATTTAATATTTCAACTACTGAGGGAATACCACCTATAACCATCTGACCCTGTTTAACAACTGATGCCAAACGGGTCTCCAATACCTTTTCAACTTCCTTGACAACTTCAGGATTGGAACGATCCATGACCGCTATACGGCGGGCAATATCGCTTTGCATTTCCTTTGGCAGGGAAGACAAAATTTGAGCAGCTTTTTCCGGTTCTAAATAAGATAAAATCATAGCTATAGTTTGAGGGTGTTCTTCTCTTATAAAATTAAACAGATAGAGAGGATCCGTTTTTCGCAAACTGGTAAAAGGAATCGTCTTTGCTTCCCAGGTCAGTTTTTTAATTATCTCCTGCGCACGCTGATGCCCGACTGTCTTTTCCAATAACTCCTGAGCATATTTAATACCGCCCTGTGTAATGTAGCTTTTGGCTTGCCTTATTTCCTTAAATTCTTCAAGGACATTCTCACGGACGGATTTCGGTATCTTGCCTAATTGTGTTATGGCTTCTGTTATACGTTCAATATCATCCTGATAAAAATCATATTTAAGAACCTGGCTGGAAAGATCAGAACCTATAGAGATAAGGACAATTGCCACTTTCTGTAATGCGGTTAATTTTTTAGTGGTTTTATCCTGCCCTATTGCTTCAATGTTTCTTGAAGCCGCTTTCCCGCTAAAAGCCAGACCGGGTTCAATATTTTCAAGCGCTTTTTCCATGAGTCTTCACCTTTACAATTCTTTTTATTGATTTTCAGCCAGCCATACTTTTATTATTTCCGCCACTTCAGCTGGTTGTTGTTTAGCCAGATAGCGGATTTTATCTTCCACAGTAGGTTGTACAGCTATTTCCCTAACCTGCATATCCTCAATAGGCCGCAGCTCTTCAATTTCCATTTTCCTGTTCTGGGATATTCTGTTTAATATAGCTTTTATTAAGAAGAGCAGGACAGTTATCCCGATCAACCCTGCTATACCCATGAAAATAAATTTTTGCTGCTGATCTTTTCTTTGTGCGGCTTCCTGCCTGGCCATTTCGGCCTCTGCCTCCTGTTCGGAGGACTTATCAAAGGCAAGAGTACTGATCGTCAACTGATCACCCCGGCTCTGGTTCAAACCCGTAGCAGAACTTACAACACTTGTAATCTGCTGCTCAATATCCTGTGAAAGATGTGCGTCAACCGCTACGGCAATCGACAGGCGCTGTAAATTTCCAACTGCCGGGTATATTTTTTCCTGCCTGCTAATCGGCTGGTAATTGCGTATCGTTTCAACCCGCGGGGTCCCGCCGTTTTGTGCTACCTGATTGACCTGTGGATTGACCTGTGAATTGCTTTCAGTCCCGGGAATACCAGTCGCTTCGGAAGATAAGGCATTTTCCTTGATCAACTGTTCACTGACTATAGGACCCTGTTGGTATGTCTCTGCTTGTATCTCCTGTTTGTTAAAATCGAGATCAGCCGTGACCATAACCACCGTTTTGCCCTGTCCGAAAATCTTCTCCAGCATTGTCCGGATACGTTTTTCCAGGGCGTTTTCGTAAGAGGTTTTAACCTGATACTGTTCCATCATACCCCCGGCAATAGAACTTTTTTCTTCCACATCCAAAACATTTCCATTTGTATCAACAACATGGACATTTTCAGGTTTAAGACCCTCTACGCTTCCTACCGTCAGGTCGACAATCCCTTTGATTTGGTTGGGTTTTAACACAACCATCGGTTTTAACTTCAACACTATGGAAGCGGAAGACGGGCTTTCCTGTTCAATAAATACCGACTTCGCAGGGAGAACCAGGTGAACCCTTGCCTGCTCAACTTCGTCTAACTGAGTTATCGTCCTTCTCAGTTCTTCCTGCAGAGCCCGTTGGTACTGCACCTGCTGCTCAAAGTCCGTTATGCCCAACTTAGTCTGATCAAAAATCTCAAAGCCCTTTCCTTGTCCAAGAGCTCCGCTGCTGGCCAGCTCAATTCTCGTTTCATAAACCTGCTTTTCGGGCACCAGAATTGTTTTTCCCTGATCACTTAAACGGTAAGGAATATTTTTTTCTTTTAATTTTTCAACCATTGATCCGGCTTCAGAAGGATCGAGTCCGGTAAATAAAGGCGCATAAGTTGTGTGGTTCAGCAAAACATAAATAAAAAATACACAAAATATTAGACCCACACCCACTGCGACAATTAACATCCTACGTTTTGGCTGCAAGGTCTGCCAGTTTTTACCTGCTTCTGCTGGCAAGTTGGCCCAGTTCATTAAACACACTCCCCTTATAGCCGCTGCTGAAAGCAAAACCTAATTAAACGGACATTCTTGAAACCTCTTGGTAAGCTTCGATTACCCTATTGCGTATTTCTACCGCCAACTGCAGGGTAATTTTAGATTCCTGCGCTGCGATCAGGACCTGATGAATATCCTGTACATTTCCGGACAGGAATTGTTTAGTCACTTCTTCTGTTTTCAACTGCGCTTCATTTACTTTTTCAATTTGTTCCGATAAAAATTGGCCGAAAGATTGTGTGTTACCTTTTTGTACCGGTTCAATCAAAGGTATAACAGAAGAAGGAGAAATATTATTTACCTGCATAAAAGAACTCCTCCTTTTTTTACCTGCTCAGTTCCAGAGCTTTCTGATCCATGGATTTTGCCGCTTCCAAAGTCATCAGGTTTGCCTCATATGCCCTGGATGCAGTGATTAAATCAATCATCTCGTTGGCCACATTAATGTTTGGATAGGCTACTAAACCCTGCTGATCGGCATCAGGATTATTTGGTTCATACACAAGCCTTGGAGGGCTTTGATCCTCCCAGATGGAACTTACTTTAACCCCGGCATCCTTAATTTTATAATTCCGATCATTCTCTTTTTCCAGCTGAAGTTTCTCCTCAAAAACAGGAGCCTTTCTTTTATATGGCCCTCCGGCGCCAGTCCTGGTAGTGTTGATATTTGCCAAATTAGCGGCAATCAGATTCAGACGCATTTTCTCCGCCGCCAAACCAGACTCGCTTATCTCAAAACTTTTAAAGTTTAAACTCATTTTTAACGCCCCCTTGATGTAATAACATAACTGAGTTGTTGAAGATTATCTGTTAATCTCTGCATGACCAGATTGTATTGAATTGTGTTTGCCGACAGAACCGTCATTTCATGCTCCAAATTAACGTTATTTGCATCTGCACGCATCCCAGAGGTATTATCTTTTTCCACAAACGGTTCCAGTTTGTTTGCATCCGGAATGTTGCTGATATGCTCTTCCCGTGAAGTTCCCAGATTTACCTTGTCCGGATTCAGGGCATCCTGTAAACAATCTTCAAAGCGTAAGGTAAGGCTTTTGTAGCCCGGGGTACTAATGTTGGCTATGTTATGAGCTATTAACTTTTGTCGCATACTTGCTACATTAAGGTATTTTGCCAGCAGAACAATATTATCATTTTCAAACAAAGGCATTTTAACTCACTCCCTTGCATAAATAACGCACTGTTCCAAATACATGCTTATATCGCAAAATAGTTAATTATCTAAAATCAAATATGTTATATTATGGTATTTCTATCTGTTAATAACATTTTTACCAGTGCTGATGTAGAATATTCTGTCATATAGTTTTCTTTTAACTTCCCCCGGCAAGCTTAAAATAGTATACATATTCGCCAGTCGAAAGACTGGTCAGAACAGTATATTCGCTATGAGACTAAAGTTTAAAGTGAGAAATACTTCTATATTAATTAGGTATTCCCTAATTTACCATGGTTGATATTACAGATAAAACATATTTATCTTATAATTCCATATTATATTTTTTTATTCACCGCGAAGATGGATTTTCCTCTATCGAATTATGTTGTATATTGTAACATATTATCGAATTAGAATTATTTTTTTATCCTCTCCTGACCTATTGGTAATAATTAATATATTTTATCGCTAATAATGTCGAAAATGCTGCTTATAATAAACACATAAATTTTATAAATGTGTTAAAGGGTAGTATAATATGTTTTCATTGTATTTTCTAACAATTTAATAATATTATCAAGTCAAAAATTGTAAAACATACCATTGGATCTACTTAAAAACTGTTTCATCTTTACTAAAACCTTTTTTATAAGGTCCTACAGCATTGGAGGTAAAAAGCCGATGTAAAAAGTGAGTCATTTTTTTTGTGAAAGCGGCGTGATTTATGATAAGAGCCAGGAAAAGTCAGGAAAGCCACGGGGGTTCTGAACGCTGGCTGGTCACCTATGCTGATTTGATTACTCTGCTGCTAATTTTTTTTATAGTTATGTACTCCCTTGGCCAATTGGACCTCGAGAGATTTAAATATTTGTCGCAATCATTAAGTCAGGCCATGGGAGGAGGCGGGATGATTTTAATGAACGGCGGCCCTTCAACTTCAGCTGGACAGTCAGGTTCAAGACCGCCCATGCTTGAAAAAGATCAGCAGGATTTGATGACATTATCGGACATCAAGGAGCAACTAACCGATTATATGGATAGGAGCGGCCTTCAATCAAAGGTTTCGGTGTCGAGCGAGGACAGAGGCATTGTAATAAGTTTCCAGGAAGAGGTTCTATTTGTAATCGGTTCTTCTGAACTAACCCAACAGGCAAGGGAAATAATCGGTCAAGTAGCGCCTATACTGCGCAAAGTTCCCAATTATATCAGGGTAGAAGGACATACCTGCAATTTGCCCATTCACAGCACGATCTACCCATCCAACTGGGAACTGTCGTCCGCCCGTGCCACTACAGTCGTTAAGGAATTAATCAACAAACACTCGTTTCCCCCTCAGAGGCTTTCAGCCTCGGCCTATGGTGAATACAGGCCCAGGGTCCCCAACGACAATGAGGCGCACCGTCAGATGAACCGGCGGGTTGATATAGTTATTTTACGGAATGAATACCAGGTATCGGAACCAGGATCATCAACTAAATAAAGGAGAAATCAAATCTTGGACGCTACTATTCTTATCGGGATATTCGGGGCAGTTGTATTTTTAGTCGGCGGTTTCCTGTTGGAAGGGGGCCACGCAGCCGCGCTTATGCAAAAGACAGCCGCCATGATTGTTTTCGGGGGCACAATAGGAGCAACTATAGCAAGTTTCTCCATGAAAGAAATAAAGACGATTCCCGGTCTGCTTAAGATTGTCCTGACTCAAAAGTTGCCGGAACCAGGAGAAGTGATCGAAAAAATTGTTGAACTGGCTGAAATCTCACGAAGGGAAGGTTTATTGCAGCTGGAAAACAGGCTTTCCGATGTAAGTGATCCTTTTCTGCGAAAAGGCCTGCAGCTCCTTGTAGACGGCAATGATCCGGAGCTTGTCAAGAATACGCTTGAGGTAGAAATTTATGCCACTGAAGAACGTCATCAGACTGGTAAACATATTTTCGAAGCAGCCGGCGGTTATGCGCCTACTATGGGAATCATCGGGACAGTGATGGGTTTGGTTCATGTACTGGGCCAAATGAGCACGCCTGATAAACTGGGTCCGGCTATTGCCATGGCATTTATTGCCACCCTGTACGGGGTAGGAAGCGCGAACGTTATCTGGCTTCCTATCGCCACAAAATTGGGCAACCTCAGCAAAAAAGAAATTCTGATCAGGCAGTTGATGATGGAAGGCATTATCTCACTGCAGGCAGGCTACAACCCCACGCTGATCAGGGACCGCCTGTCGGGCTTTTTAAAACCCAAAAACAGAAAAAAGGAAACTAGAAATAAAGAGGAATAAAATAATTTTTAAAAGGCCTAAAGTGATATTTTATTTGTGCCGAATAAATGAAAAGGAGAAAAAATAACCATCGGGGTGGTTGTAATGAAAATAAACGAAAGCGGCAGTACTCATAACCTTTTAGAAATATACCGCAGCGAGTTAAAACAGGCTAAAAACCTTCGGGCCAAAAAAGACGCCGGTACTGAAGAGGAAAACAGCTTGCTTAATATCTCACCTGAAGCAAGGGAAATACAATTTTTCCATCAAAAGTTAGACGGCCTTTCAGATGTGCGCCAGGACTTGATTGAAAATATTCAGCAAAAAATTGAAGACGGCTCCTTTGAAGCAGATGAGGAAAAAATCATCAACGGGCTTTTTGAGGAAATAGATTCCGTGAAAGATTTAAAACGTTAAGGAAAGAGTTGAAATGGCGGCTAATAAAAATCTTTCACTTGAGGAAATTTTAGACCTGGAACTAACCCTGGCCAAGAAGCTTGTCGATGCGGCCGGAATACAACAGTACGCTCTTCAAGAAGGAAATCTAGCCGAACTGAGCAAGGCTAATGATTTTATATCAGAAACCAATGAGAAATTAAATTTTTTAAACCTGAAAAAAATGGAGTATTTAAACCAGGTTAAAAATACTCCTTGCGAAGAAAAAGCGGAATTAGCGCAGCTTAAAAAAAATATCGTCGGCTTGGTGCAGCAGTTAAAGGAAAAATTCCAAATGAATGCTATACTCAGCCAAAACGGAATTAACTTCCACCACCAAATCCTATCTGTACTTTGCTCACCAGATCAGCAAAAAGTTTACAATACCGAAGGCAAAGTTAAAGAAACCCTTCAGGTCAATCAAATGATCGACAGGGTTTTTTAGGATTTAAAACACTAATTAGGAGAGTGTCTTATGTCCGGGACTTTTTCGGGGCTGGAAATAATCCGCCGCAGCCTGGCAACTTACCAGCAGGCCGTGGAAACAACCCAAAATAATATTGCAAACGCTAATACTGAAGGTTATTCACGCCAGAGGGCTGTTCTTTCAGCCACCGGAACATCTTTGCCAACTTCCTTAGGCCATGAACAAATAAATGCAGGAGTGGTAATAAAGAATATTCAGCGAATGCGGGATAATTTTCTCGATCCCCAGCTTAGAGCCAATCTTTCCGAAGTTGGCTACTGGGAAGAACAGGAGACTGAATTGGCAAAAGTAGGAGGTCTTTTCACAGATACCATCGGTACTGGGGTCAGCTCACTCTTAACGGAGTTCTGGAACTCCTGGCAAAAATTAAGCAGCAGCCCCCAGGAAGCCTCAGCCCGTCAGAATGTAACCCGGACCGCAGTTAACTTAACTACTTATCTTAACTATCTTACTTCTCAAATGGAGACTGCCCGCACTGAAATTAAGAGTTCTTTAACTTCCAAGATCTCAGAGATGAACCAGCTTGCAGCCAGGTTGGCCGACGTCAACCAGGCGTTGAAAAAATGTGTAACCGCGGAGAACAACACTTTAATGGACCAAAGGGACTCCCTGCTTGATGAGATGTCCAAACTTTCAGATATCACAATTACTATTAACGATAACAACACTGCGACTGTACTTGTTTATGGAAAAACAATTGTTGAAGGTCAGGATGTTAATCCCCTGTCCGAGAATGATATGTCATCGGGAAAAGGGGAATTGGGCGGCCTTCTGGCGGCAAAACAATCTGTTGAAAACTATCAGGACAAAATGAATTTATTTATTCAGACACTGGCTGACAAGGTAAATGAAATTCATAAAGATGGATTTACTTTAAATAATGAGCAGGGCGGGACTTTCTTTACTTTACAGGATAATGCCGGAAACAAAGAGATTTCGGTCAGCGAGGATATTTTAAACAACCCATATAATATTGCTGCTGCCCAGGAACTTTCCTCCCCCAGTGACGGCAGAAACGCAATGACCATAGCCGATATAAATGACATAGTTGATTATGAGGAATTAGGTAAAAATAGCCTGGCAGGTTATTACAGCCAACTGATTACAAAAATTGGCTCAGACCAAAATCAGGCCAGTAAAAATGCTGAAACTTTTAATTCCATCGGCTTACAATTTGAAACCCAGCGCCAGTCTCTTTCCGGTGTTTCCATAGACGAGGAACTCACCATGTTGATGCAGTACCAGTTTGCTTACCAGGCATTGTCAAAGGCCATGAGTATTTTTGATGACATGCTGGATACGTTAATTAACCGGACTTAGCAGGAAGGGGTATTTTAAGAATGCGTGTTGCAAATAACATGACCGTTCTAAACACAATCAGCAATTTACAGCAGAACATCCGGGAGATAGCCGGTTTACAGCAGAAAATTTCTTCCGGACAAAAAATGCGACAAATCAGCGACGATCCTTCCAGTCTCTGGAAAGTAATTTCCATAAAAGAAAGTCTGGCCTCCCGGGAGCAGTACAGCAGCAACATAGAAAACGGGATCTCCTGGTTGAATGGAGCTGACGGCGCTTTCGACAGCGCCAACCAGGTAATGCAAAGCGCGCTTGACATCGCTCTTTCAGCCAGCAACACAGGCAATAATTCTTCGGATTTCGAAAACTATACCTTAAAAGTTAACAATTTGATTAACCAGCTGATTATTGTTGCCAACACTTCAGTTGAGGATAGGTACATTTTCAGCAACAGCAAGGGAGAACAGCCCTTTGTAAGGCAAGAAGATCCGGGAGGAGGGGAAAAAGTGATCGTCAACCCTTCCATCACAGAAAAAATATTCAATGATTCGCCAAGGAAGGTTCTGCCGCAGGTTAGCGAAACAGTAAATTTTAACGGTCAGGCGCTTTTCATTGATAGTAACGTCTTTACACACCTTTTTGACCTTAAGAATGCCTTGAAAGCGAAAGATTCCTCAACTGTAAACGCACAAATAGAAAACCTGACCAATGATCAAAACCTCTTTATCCAGTCCCGCTCTGAAGCAGGCGCTAAAATCAACCGCCTGGAGATGATCAAAACGGTTTTAGAAGATCAAAACACAAAACTGCAAAAATCTCTGGCCGGCCTCCAAAATACTGATTTAGAAACGGCAACAACCGAACTTGTCTCACGTATGCTCACCTATCAGGCCACCCTGTCCTGCACTGCAAAAGTTTTACAGACAAGCTTGTTGAATTTTTTAAGTTAACAGCGAACAGATATAAAACCTTTCCAAAGACCTTAAAGGTCTTTTTTTTATGAAAATAAATTAATTTATATTTTGCAAGTCGGATAACCTGCAAGACTCTTAAGTTAATCAACCTTTTTACCGATTCTATACACAAATAAAAGTTTTTGTGCCTTTCTAAGCGGCCGTAAAAAGGCACGAAAATCAAAACTTTAAAAGGAGGGAAAAAAGTAGTGTACATTTACAATAATACCATGGCGCTGGATGCTAATAAAAACCTCAATATCACCCAGGCCAACATTTCCAAGAACCTTGAAAAGCTATCTTCCGGATTGCGAATCAACCGTGCGGCCGATGACGCCGCCGGACTGGCTATCTCGGAAAAAATGAGGGCTCAGCTTAAGGGTATGGAAAGAGCCCAGTTGAACGCCCAGGATGCAATCTCGCTGATCCAGACCAGTGAAAGTGCGCTGGAAACCATGAACGGCATCCTTATCCGTTTGGAAGACCTGGCCACCGAAGCTGCAACCAACAGTCTGAACAATACAGACCGGGCAAAGATTACCGCCGAATACAGCGCTTTAAAAGCACAGATCGATCAGATGGCGGGCAATGTCAACTTCAACAGCATCAAACTGTTAAGCGGCGGCTTCTCAGCCGGCAAGGTCTTCCAGATCGGAGCCCAGGCGGCTGAAAAAATGACCATCGCCATCAACAGAGCAGCCTTTTCAGCTATAGTAACGGGAGGAACACTATCACTGGGTACTGTGACCGGGGCAAATGCGGCAATTACGAAAGTGCAGAATGCCATTGAAAAACTTGCCAGCCGCAGGGCACAGCTCGGCGCCTATCAAAACCGCCTTGAGCATACGATTACTAACCTGGGGAATATGACACAGAACCTCATCGTAGCCGAGTCGAGAATTCGGGATTTGGACATGGCCAAAGAAATGACCACTTTCTCAAGAAACCAGATCCTGCAGCAAACCGGCATGGCTATGTTGGCTCAGGCAAACCAAATACCCTCGCAGATACTATCCTTAATGAGGTAAATTTTGGAACCCTTTATCAGGACCGGCCGGTGTGTTATAGTATCCGGCCGTCCCTCCTGTTAGGGGGAAACAAAATACTTCTTTTAGATGGTCCTTTGGGATTCGAAGAGGATGATGGTCTATGAAAATAGAAGAAAAAAGCGCAATCCAGGCGATAAAAGAATCTACTTTGCAGCAGGATCTTAAACCGGTTCAAAAAAAACAGCAGATCAAAAATGAAGACGATTCAAATACGGGAAAAACCGTGGCAGCAAAAGAAAAAATCAAAGTATTAAAAGCCGACACAGAAACTTTAAATAAGCTGGCAATTTTTATTGGCTACAATCTGCGTTTCAAGGTCCATGAAGCTACCAAGCAGCTAATAGTACAGGTCGTCGATCCAACCCGGTATCCGGAAAAAATAATTAAAGAAATTCCAGAGGAAAAATTCCTGGATATACTGGCCCAAATAAAAAATGCTGTGGGAATATTCATGGATGATTATGTGTAGAAAAGGAAGTTGAAATCATGTCGACCATTCAGTTTACAGGAATCAGCTCCGGCATTGACACAGACAGCATAATTGAGGCTTTAATGCAGATTGAAAAACAGCCTGTGACCAATATGAAAACAAAGGTTACAAATTTAACCGCCAAAAAAGATGCCTGGGGTAAAATTAACACCAAACTCCTCTCCCTGAGAAACACATTATCGAAATTGAACCTGTCCAGTTCCTTCTCGGGCAAAACCGCCCAGGTTAGTGATAACTCTATAGCCGGCGCTACGGCTGGAAGCAATTCCGTCCCGGAAACATATCATTTAAACATAAGCAACATAGCTACGGGAACAAGGGCACAAAGCACCGGGACAATCGGCCAGCCCATTAATACCAGCGCGGTTTTAAACAGCAGCGAAGCTGGTTTTGCCATTACTCCCGCCAGCGGAACTTTTACGATCAACAACTACACTTTTACCCTGGACGCCGCCAGTGATAATCTGGTCAACGTGATCGACCGGATCAATGCGCAATCGGCGACAACCGGAGTTACAGCAAGTTATGAAAACGACCGCCTGGTTTTGACCAGCGACGATCCCGACAACCTTAAACTTGGCCAGGGCGCTGATACAAGCAACTTTCTTACTGCTACACGCCTTTTGGCTGCTCCGGCACAGGGAAGCGGAACTTATACGAAAACCAGCCAGGCGAACCTGGGAATGGCCGAAACAGATGCAGTTTTGGATAATTCACGTTTGAAAAACGGGCTTCTTTCCACAACCAGCGGCAGTTTTACAATCAACGGCGTGTCAATAAATTACGATACTTCGTCTGACTCATTAAACGACGTAATCAGCCGGATAAACAGTTCCGATGCTCAAGTTTATGCCAGCTATGATCCGGTGTCAGACAAAATCGCGCTTAAATCAAGCAAAACTGGCAGTATTGGCATATCTTTATCGGATACAAGCGGAAACCTCTTAGCCGCCCTGGACATATTAAACGCTCAACAGGACCTGGGCGCCAACGCCTCTTTCTCTATATCGGAAATTAACGGAGGAGCAACTTTCTACAGCGCTTCGAATCAGGTTTCAGATATTATCACGGGGTTAAACATTACCTTGTTGACCCAAGGAGAAGCAAGCATAGAAGTTAAGCCCGACTATGAATCGACTATAAGCAAGATCAGTGACTTCGTAAACCAGTACAATGAAGTGATTAGTTTAATTAACGATGACCTGGATAAGGAAGGTGCGTTAAACGGAGACATATCTTTGCAGTCCCTGGTTCAGTCCATCTGGAGAAAAACTATCGCTCCTGTTGAGGGAGCCTCAACGAGTCTGAGCAGGTTATCGCAGGCAGGAATTACTGTAGATCGTGACGGTAAATTAGTTTTAGACGAGAGCAAACTGAAATCAGCCGCCCAAAACCAATCAGCAGCCCTGGCCAATCTTTTTGGAGAAAGTGAAAATGGAGTTGCGGTACGCTTAATAGCTGAAATTGACCGCCAGATCAATGATGGAAACGGTCTTATACCTGCACACCAAAAAGCGTATGAAAAAGAGGTAATATTTTTAAACGCTTCAATTAAAGATATGAACGACCGGCTGGAACTGAGGCAGCAGCAGTTGAAAAGTCAGTTCGCTCAGATGGAAGAGCTTATAAACAAGTTCAATTCAACGAGCACATGGCTGGCGAGCCAGATTTCAGCGTTTAACAGTGATTAAAGAAAGCAGATCAAGGGGGACATCCAAATGATTAATGAACAGGTAGCCGTTTACGCCCAGAATAACATTATTACAGCCCCGCCGGAAAAGCTCGTCCTTATGCTCTATGAGGGAGCTTTAAGCTTCATGGATCAGGCAAAGGAAACTATCCAACAGGGTGAAATAGCCAAAACAAACTACCTTTTAAGCCGAAGCCAAAAAATAATCAATGAATTACGAGCAAGCTTAAACTTTGAGGCCGGTGATTTCGCCATTAATCTAGAAAGATTATACGAATATATGCATTTTCGTCTCATCCAGGCAAACATCAAAAGAGATGTCACAATCCTTAATGAGATAACCGAACTCCTTACCGAAATAAAAGACGCATGGGCCAAGAGCGCCTGTAAAATAGGGGTATGAAGATGACCTGTACGGCAGATGAAATAATAACTGTCATACAAAAACAGAAAAGCGCCTATTCCACCCTTAAGGAATTGATTCTTTTAACCGAAAACGAAATAAAACTGGGCAACTGGGGAGAAGCAACACAGATATGGAAGATGGAAGCAGAAATAAGAGAAAGGATCACGGATTTGAGTCTGTATAATAATCACTCTTCCCTTTTTACATCTCCCATAGTCAAAGACGCTTTTTCAGAGCTTATTAACGAGGCTAAAGAAGTCAAAATAAAGATGGGTTTGCTGCTGAATTTGATGACTAACTGCATGTTAATAAAAATACAAGAAAACAAAATCCTGAACAAAACAAGGGATACTCTTCAAGCCTATAGGAGAAACATCATACCTTCGCCAAGGTTCATTCAAAAAGATTTTTAGGAGGCTTTAGAAATGGCTGTTGATAAACCAAACGATTTATTCAATAATGAATTCTATCAGTCCGCAGCTGATTATTTGCCTAAGTTATCCAAAGGCCTTATGGCTATCGCAGAATTGATGCATAATGGCAATGAGGCCGACGGGGCATATTTTTTTACCAAGGCCACGGATGGGTTGCGCTGGCTGGCAGGGTTCTTGAGAAACATAGAATCATTTGATTATAAAAAGATCGAAGAACTGGGCAACTATTTGAGCAGTTTGCTTGACGCATGGGAAAATGATGATTACGTTTTGATTGGCGATCTGCTGGAGTACGAACTTGTACCTTTTGTGGAACAGGTAAATACATGCATTTTATCTTAGCTTGAAAATCCGGTCTAAGGAGAAAAGCCATGTGCAACTTATCTAGAAATAATCTTTCCGCATTAAAAAACAGATACCCTGATCTGGTAGACAGATTATCACAGACAACATCTCTTGGTGAAGTAGTCCCGGCGAAGAATGGACTACCTACCTTGAAAGTATCTCACAACAAAAAGGTCTACCACCTGCACAGCGCCTACGACCCTGTGAGAGAAGCCGCCCGGTGGGCTCAAAATATCTATGCGGCGGAAGATGATACACTGCTTGTTTGTGGAATTGGCCTGGGTTATCACATTAACAGATTGAGTTTATTATACCCAAAAGCCAGAATTGTGGCCATGGAACCTGACCTGTCAACGTTTAAAACAGCCTTAAACGCTGTTGATCTCACTTCCCTGATCAACAAGGAAAACATCGTTTTATACTTTGGCGCCGAAAAAAAAGAGATTAACAAAATAATTGAAAAGCAACTAAACATCTACCAGCCTGAAAAACTTAAGCTCCTGGCATATTTGCCTGCGCTGCGGAATGCAGGCGATAATTTTAAAGAACTTGAAGAGTCAGCAAATGCTGTTGTAGCTGATCATATCTTACACTCAAATACTTTGATGCGTTTTTCCTTCGACTGGACCGAAAACTTTTTATGTAACCTTCCGGCAACAATTCAAGCTCCGGACGTAGATATACTTTGCGGGCCATTTAAAGGCGTTCCAGGAGTAATTGTTGCTGCGGGCCCGTCTCTGGATAAGAATATACATCTTCTCAAAGAAATTAAGAATAAGGCGGTTATTATTGCGGCCGGAACCGCTTTTAAAGCAATATTAAGTCTTGGAATAGAACCAGACCTTGTCGTCACTGTTGACGGGGGAGAACCCAACGCGGTAAATTTCGAAAACGTGGAAGTTAAAGATTCTGTATTAATCTTTTCTCCCGTAACTTATAAAAGCATCCCCGCCAACTTTAAAGGGCCAAAAATTGTTGGAGCATACGATCCTTACTTCATGACCTGGCTGGAGAATTTCATTGATGAGAAAAGGACCCTATTGAAGGGCGGCCCTTCGGTAGCTAATGTTTCCTTTGACCTGGCTGTAAAAGCAGGCCTTGATCCAATTATCTTTATCGGGCAGGACCTTGCCTACACCGGCGGCAAAACACATTCACAAAGGACAATCTACGAGGGGCGCACCGTATCCGGCAACGAACAGTTGGTTGAAGTAGAGGGATACGGGGGAGATAAAAAAGTTGAAACAAGTCATTCTCTGGCCTGTTTTTTACATTGGTACGAAGAGGAGATCCCCCTGGTTAAAGATCAGGTAAAAATAATCAACGCAACCGAAGGCGGGGCCAGAATACCCGGCACTGAAGAAATGCCCTTCAGAGAAGCTATAGACAGGTACCTGACAAAAGAGTACCCTATTGACAAAACAATAAAGAGACTGGCCGTAAAAAAAGATATTCCTCTTGATGTGATCAAAAATATATGTTTTGATTTAAAGGAAACAAAAAAATGCATCAGAAGAGTAAAGAAGTATACTCGATCAGGACTGCAGATATCACAGAAACTGGAAGACCTTTATCGTTCTGATGAAATGCCGCCCCTTGAAAAGATAGACCCGTTAAAAGAAAAACTGGAATATTTGGATCAAAAGATATTTGAACAGCAGAAAGCTTTCCCCTGGCTGGAAGCGGTTATTTCACCCGCTTACCAGAAATTTGCCCGTGTTGGAGAGGAAGAGGCTGTTGAACAAATTGAAAAAACAAGAAATATAATCGAACAGTCCTGTGCTTTTTATACAGATCTTAACAAGGCAGCGGAAAAAATTGAAGAATGGATCAACAGGCCTTTGGATTCCTTTAACTTTAATAAGTAAAAAATAGAAAGGAGCATTTTTTCTTTGAGAATCCTGGTTACCGGAGCAGGCGGTTTTATAGGCTCTCACTTGTGCGAAGAGTTAGTTGATCAGGGGCACAATGTAAGAGCCTTAATTCGTTACAACTCCCGCAACAGCTGGGGGTGGCTGGAAAACAGCCCCTTAATTGGCAGCATGGAAATCGTTACCGGCAATGTCAGGGATTATGACAGTATGAAAAACTGTTTGCAGGAAGTTGATCTTGTTTTCCACCTGGCTGCCTTAATAGGTATCCCCTACTCTTATATATCACCTCTTGCATATATTAAAACCAACCTTGAAGGCACCTACAACATATGTCAGGCTGCTGTGGAGCTGGGCATAAAAAGAGTAATTGTTACCTCAACTTCCGAGGTTTACGGAACAGCCAGATATGTGCCCATAGATGAAAGGCACCCGTTGCAGGCCCAGTCTCCCTACGCCGCTACGAAGATCGCCGCCGACCAGCTGGCTTTAAGCTACTACCGGTCATTCGGCCTTCCCGTTGCTGTGGCAAGGCCTTTCAACACCTTTGGCCCGCGGCAGTCCACCCGCGCTATTGTACCGACAATCATTACCCAGATTCTTAGTGAAGAAAAAACAGTCCGCCTGGGAAGCCTCACACCTACCAGGGACTTAAACTTTGTCAGTGACACAGTAAAAGGCATCATCAGCGTGGGATTTTCAGAAAAATGTGTGGGAGAAATAGTCAACCTGGGCAGCGGCAGTGAAATCTCAATCGGGGACCTTATTAAGCTTATTCAAAATATCTCCGGTATAAAAATAGAAATAAAAATTGACCCCCCAAGAATAAGGCCGGCAGCCAGCGAAGTTGAAAGGTTGCTTTGTAACAACAAAAAGGCGGTTGCCCTAACAGGCTGGAAACCGCAGTTCACCCTGGAAGAAGGACTTGGGAAAACAATCGAATGGTTTGCGCAAAACACCCGGCTGTATAAATCAAGTCAGTATACCGTTTAAAATAAACACGCCAACAGGAGGGACTTTTTTTGAATGAGATTAAAATTCCGCTTGACTGGCCTAATATCGGTGAACTGGAAAAAAAATATTTGCTTGAAGCTATAGACAGTGGGTTCGTTTCCAGTTCCGGACCTTTGATTGCAGAATTTGAATCTCGTTTTGGCGCTTTTGTTTCGGCAAAACATGCCGTAGCGGTATCCAGCGGCACCTGCGGTCTTCACCTGGCCTTGCGGCTCTTGGAAATCGGCCCGGGAGACGAAGTAATCGTTCCCTCTCTGACGTTTGTAGCCACGGTCAACCCTGTCACTTATGTCGGGGCCACGCCTGTAGTTGTAGATGTTACACCGGATACGTGGACACTGGATCCTGTTAAAATTAAAGATGCTCTAACCCCGCGCACCAAAGCCATTATACCGGTTCACCTTTACGGAAACCCCGCTCATCTGAATTCCATCTGCGATCTGGCCAACAGTCATGGGTTATACGTCATCGAGGACGCTGCGGAATCCCTGGGAGCAACTTTTTGCGGAAAAATGACAGGCACTTTCGGGCATATCGGGGTATTTAGCTTTAACGGAAACAAGGTTATAACAACCGGCAGCGGCGGGATGATTGTTACTGCCGATTCAAAAATTGCAGAGCGGGCCAGGCTTTTAGTCAACCAAGGCAGGGAAAGAGAGCAGATAGAATATCTGCACAGTGAAATCGGCTATAACTACCGCCTGACCAACCTGCAGGCGGCGCTTGGACTGGCCCAGTTGGAACGCCTGCCTCAATTTTTAAAAGCCAAAAAAAATATATCTAATATGTACCATCAACTGCTCGGCTCCCTCCCCGGCTTAAAATTCCAGAAAGAGCTCCAGGATGCCCGGAGCAGCTGGTGGCTCTCGTCAATATTAATTGACCCTGAAAAATTCGGAGAAGAAAAAACAGCGCTTATGAAAAGGCTTGTTTCCCAGGGCATACAAGTCAGGCCGTTTTTTATTCCAATGCACAGGCAGCCATGTTTTTCAGAAATGGGCCTACAGAAAAACAGTATTGCCGACGAATTATATAATAGGGGTATAAATCTGCCCAGCGCCACTTTTTTAACTGAAGAATCAATAAGGAAAGTCTGTGATACGATTGGCCATATTTCGAAAACCAACAATATATCAGGAGATGCCTATGGATAAAAAACCGGTTGTTATTGTTGGGGCTGGTTGCCACGCAAGGGTGGTCGTTGAAATAATCCTTCTGACGAAGAAATTCAAGCCGGTCGGCTGCGTTGACCCTCAACCAGATAATATCCTGACAAGATATGAGATACCCTATCTCGGTAATGACAGCATTCTTGCAAACCTTCCTGATAAATTCCTCAAACATGCCGCCATGGGCATGGCGGGTTTTAACAACCTGAAAAGAAAGACCCTTTATGAATACTGCCTGTCCAAAGGTTTTGTATTTCCCGTTTTCAAGCACCCGGACTCAATAGTCTCACGGGCTGCAAGACTCGGTCCGGCGACAGTGGTAATGGCCGGGTCAATTATCAACCCCTGCGCTGTTATAGAAGAAAATGTGATCATTAATTCCGGGGCTATAGTCGAACACGACTGCTTGATTGGACATTCGGTCCAGGTCGGTCCGGGCGCCGTTCTTTGCGGAAACGTAAAAGTTAAGGAAAAAGCGTTTATCGGAGCAGGCGCACGGATAATCCAAGGGATCACTATCGGAGAAGGCGCCCTGATCGGCGCCGGGGCAGTTGTTACCAGGGACATACCTTCCGGTGTTGCCGCATATGGAAACCCTGCTGTAATCGTCAAGAATCCTTCCCGAGGTGTTAAGGCAGTTTGCGCAGAATAATAGCCTTTTCTTCAACAAGGGCTGATTACGGCCTGTTAAAACCGGTCCTGAAAAGGATTTCAGACAACCCGGGCCTGGAGCTTATCCTGGTCGCATCCGGCGATCATCTGGCCTCATACAAGGGTAGTACAATTTCGGACATAAAAATAGACCGGTTTGACGTTTCTGAAACTGTCCCCTTCACGCTCGCTTCCGATAATCATGAATCCATCGCCAGGTCTTTCGGCGAAGCGACAGTTAAAATGGCTGCGTTAATCGGGAAATACCAACCCGATTTTTTGCTCCTTCTGGGAGACCGTTACGAACTTCTTGCCCCCGCTGCCTGCGCCCTGATATACAGAGTGCCGATCGTCCACATCGCCGGCGGCGAATCAACCGAGGGGGCGCTTGACGAACAAGTACGCCATGCCCTGACAAAGATGGCCCACCTTCACTTTGCTTCCTCATGGGAATACGGGCGGAGGATCAGGCAAATGGGCGAGGAAGCATGGCGGATCCACGTTGTCGGCTCTACCGGAATTGAAAACATCTACGCTTCTGATTATCTCTCACCGTCAGAAATAAAAAATGGCTTCGGCATAGATCCCGAAATGCCTACCCTGCTGGTCACTTTTCACCCTGAAACCCTTACCGGTAAAAATAATACAAGGACTCAGGCTAAAGAACTTGTACTTGCCCTGGAACAATTCCAGGAATACCAGCAGGTTATTACCTACCCTGGCATGGAAGCAGGCTATCAGGCGGTAGTTCAGATCTGGCAGGATTACGCTTCGGACAAAAACAACGTGTTGCTCAAACCAAGCCTTGGTTCCCGGGGTTACCTCGGGTTGATGCGGATTGCTTCAGCGGTGGTGGGCAATTCCTCGAGCGGTATTATCGAAGCGCCCAGCTTTCACGTCCCAACCGTCAATATAGGCGATCGTCAGAAGGGCAGGATCAGGTCGGAAAGCGTCCTGGACGTAAACTGCCGCAAGGAAGACATTGTTAAAGGCCTGAGAAAGGTTTTGTACGACCCGGTATTTCGCGCCCGTCTTCCTAACACAGTCAACCCTTACGATCCTTTTGGGGACGGAAAGGCAAGTGAAAAAATAGTCAGCGTACTTGAACAGATTCCGCTTGGAAAAACTCTTTTAGAAAAGCGCCTTGATTTTCCAGGGCCCGGTGAGGTGAATCTTCAATAATGACAGGAAACAGCAGGGTTTTTATAATCGCCGAAGTAGGCGTTAACCATAACGGCAGCCTGGACCTGGCCATGCAGATGGTTGATCTTGCCTGTAAAAGCGGAGCGGATGCGGTTAAATTTCAAACCTTTAAAGCCGAAAGAATAGTCACTTCCTTCGCCGAAAGGGCTCTATACCAGCAAAAAAATATGCCCCATAAATTTGAAAGCCAGCTGGAGATGATTAAAAAACTCGAGCTTAGTTTTGATGATTTCAGAAAACTGAAAGAGTACTGCGACCGGCGCCGGATTGCTTTCCTTTCTTCCCCTTTTGACCTGGAAAGCGTTAATTTTTTAGACGAGTTAAACCTGGACTGTTTTAAGATTCCTTCTGGAGAAATAACCAATCTGCCCTTGCTGCGGCGAATCGGCGGAAAAAGAAAGAAAGTCATTCTTTCTACGGGAATGTCAACTTTGGAGGAAGTCGGAAAGGCCGTTCAAATACTTAATAGTTCGGGCGCCGGGGAAATTACTTTGCTGCACTGCACATCCAATTACCCAACACCTCCAGAAGAAGTCAACTTAAAAGCGATGCTTACCCTCAAACAGGCATTCGGTCTTCCCGTGGGTTATTCAGATCACACCATGGGGTACGCCGTCTCTATTGCTGCGGTTGCTATGGGGGCCGAAGTAATTGAAAAACATTTTACATTAAACCGCAAAATGGAGGGCCCTGACCATAAATGTTCCCTGGAACCGGACGAATTAAATAATATGGTGGAAATTATCCGCCTGGTGGAAAAAAGCTTTGGAAACGGTTTGAAAGCCCCGGTTTCCGATGAAATAAAGATCGCTGCCGCAGCCAGAAGCAGTATAGTTTCCAGCAAAAACATCCCGGCTGGCGAAAGAATTACCGAAGACTGCCTGGCGGCAAAACGGCCGGGAACGGGAATATCGCCAATGTTCTGGGATTCTATAATCGGGCGTAGAGCGTCCGTCGATATACCGGCGGAAACAGTTCTAACCTGGGAAATGATTGAAGATTTCGAGAGAA
This sequence comes from Desulfotomaculum sp., assembly GCA_003485325.1. Classification (GTDB taxonomy): domain Bacteria; phylum Bacillota; class Desulfotomaculia; order Desulfotomaculales; family Nap2-2B; genus 46-80. Next base: position 4,204 of record DMZI01000065.1, on the reverse strand, counting down.
GGTGCATATGTGGCCTGGCATAAGAGGGATTTAAAAAAGATTACCGCCCTGCCGGAGGAAAAGCTTTCCGAAGCCCTGCCGCGCATGGATAAGGCAGGTATGCAGGTGCTCCTGGTTACCGATCGCGAACGGCGCCTGGTGGGGATAATCACCGACGGGGACATCCGCCGGGCTCTTCTGCGCGGCGTCAACATGGATGTCAGCCTGAGCGAAATCATGGGCAAGAACCCTAAAACCGTTAAAACCGGGACCGACCTGGGCATTGTCCGCAAACTGATGCTCGACCACGACATCCGGCATGTCCCGCTTCTTGACGACCAGCAGCGGGTAGTCGACCTTCTCCTCTGCCGGGACGTCTTCGGAAACCGCAGGGAAAAAAGAACGGAAAAGGTGATTATCATGGCCGGCGGGATGGGCAAGCGGCTGGACCCGTTCACAAAAATACTGCCCAAACCAATGATCCCTCTCGGCGACAAGCCTATCGTCGAAGTAATTATGGAAAAATTCCACGGCCAGGGCTTCGCTGATTTCACGATCAGCCTGGGCTATAAAGCGGACATAGTGCGGCTTTACTTCGCTGAAAACAACGGCTGTAAATATAAGATAGGCTTTGTCCAGGAAAAAGAGCCTCTGGGCACAGCAGGCGCCCTGGGGCTGTTAAACGGGGATTTTGATGAGACTTTTATTGTTTCCAACTGTGACATTATAGTGGAAACAGATTACGGCGAACTCTTGAGATATCACCGCGAGCATGGAAACTCCCTGACTATCCTCGGAGCATTGCGAAAATTTACCATACCTTACGGTGTCTTAAAGGTCGACGACGACAGCCTTCAAAATATCAACGAGAAACCGAACTTCCACTTCCTGGTCAACAGCGGGGTTTATGTCCTGGAACCGGAGGTCCTGGGCCTTGTTTCAAAGGGAAAAGTCCTGCAAATGCCTGATCTGATCGACCTGGCCAAGGAAAAGGGTCTGAAAGTAGGAGTTTTCCCCCACCACGGTGAATGGTTTGACATCGGGCAGTGGGAAGAATACCGCCAGACTCTGCGGGCTTTCGAGCTTACGGGGTGATCAAGTGTACCAGGGTAAAAAGATCCTCGGAATTATCCCCGCCCGTGCGGGATCAAAAGGGGTACCGGGAAAAAACATCAAGCCCCTGGCCGGCAAACCGCTTATCGCTTATACAATTGAAGCCGCCCAGGCCAGCTGCGTTTTTGATTTTCTGCTTGTTTCCACCGACGGCGAAGATATAGCGGCAGCTTCGCTTTCAGCGGGGGCGGCAGCGCCTTTTTTAAGGCCTGCCGAACTGGCTACGGACAGCGCCAAAAGCAGCGATGTGCTGCGGCATGCCATGGCCTGGTGCGAAGACCGGGGAGAAAAATATGACTGGGTGGCCATCCTTCAGCCAACCAGCCCTCTGCGCTCCCCTGAAGATATCGTTAATTCCTGCAAGCTGATGATTGAACGCCAAGCCCAAGCGGTAGTCTCCGTCTGCGAAATCTCCCACCACCCGTGGTTGAGCAACACCCTTCCGGATGACCACTGCCTGGAACATTTCATCCGTCCCGAGGCAAATCAGCCCCGCCAGCAGCTTCCTGCGTTTTATCAATTAAACGGCGCCGTCTACCTGATCCAATGGGACTATTTTCTCAACAACGACTCCTTCTACGGACCGCAAACTTACGCCTATGTCATGCCCAGGGAACGCTCGGTAGACATAGACACCTTGCTGGACTTTGCTCTGGCCGAGGTTTTATTGGAAAGAGGAAACAATAAGGAAGCAAAATGAACGTCCCCTTGCTTCTCCCATGCTTCTCCATGCTTCAGTTATAATTTAAGGCTTAAACAATTAAGCAAAGTGTATGTACCCAATCTTCCCCCGCTCTTTATATCTCATCTTCTATTACTTCTACCTGTCCCACAAAAACTATTCGCGCATTATTTTTTTTAGCTCTCGCCGAACCCAGGCTTGCCAGGTTGATCAACTCGCTCACAGTACGCCGTTCATCACCCGGACGCAGCTGCCCTCTCCTTCCGCCTGCTATTCCTATTGAAGCATTTAGATTTATTCCGTTCGGCCATTGTTGTTTGGTTAACAAATCTAAAAGTATAACTCCAAGTTTTCGAACATCTTTCAAGCAACTTGAAGTAACAATAGCAAACTCGTCGCCTGCATAGCGGCACAAATAATCTTTATTATCATCAACTACTTCTTTAAATGCTTCCGCCACCTGTTTTAAAATTATATCCCCGGTAACATGACCCCTCTCTTTATCTATTACTCCGAAATCATCTAAGTCAATAAATAGAACGGCAATTTCAATTCCCTCTTTCAAGAGCCTAGCTGCCATGTAATATAGATAATCGGAACGGTACAATCCTGTTAGAGTATCAACTTGTTTCCCAAACTCCAAATTGAGTAATGATTTTGTTATTATACCTAAAAGCTTGGATTCGTTTGCAATCAAGAGATGTTCAATACAATTGGTTTCTATAAATTCTCTAGCTTCCCAAAGTGAAGTTTCTGGCGATAAGGTCAGAACATTTTTTATCATAGCATCAGCTACAAGCCTGTTGGGATGGCATCTTCTCACATCCCTTGAGGTTAAAATACCAACTATTAATCCGTCATTAACTACCGGTAATCCGCCAAATCTGTGCTTTTCCATGATCTCGCAGGCCCATTTTACGCTGACGTAAGGAGATATTGTTACAGGGTTATTCTCCATAATCTCACTGATATTGATCAATCTAAATCCACCACTTTATTTACATTTACAGCCACACTGACATGTACTTTTAAAACTAAATTTTCAGGGGATATTTTTGCGCCTTCCTCCAGAACAATCGGCAGAAGCTTTTCCCGGGGAATTATTGTTAACAATGATTTCCTTACTATAACCGCTTCAAAAAACTGATGTTCAAGAGGAATTATTTCATATTGGTCAGGTGATAAAGCGTCGGACATTTTCCTGGCGCTCTCTGACCCTATAGGAGCCCTCCTGCCGATTAGCAACACATCTTGCATGGGCGGAAATTCGAATTCGGATAATTTAAGATTAATTTCCGCTGTTCTTAAGGACTCTTTTTTCTTATTATCCGGTAAATCCAAAGACACTTTCATTATCCTTTCTATAGAATAACTAAATCATAATTAGCAGAAATATGTGGCCTGGCTGAATAAATAAAATTATAAGTTCCTGCGCAACTGTTTGTTCTTGTTCGATAAAATGGCATATTTTCCTTTATCGAATTTTGATATATATTGTCGTTGTATGACGGCTCGATACTTTTTTACTGGAAATCTAAGGAGTTTATAGGGTTCCTGAAGATATTTTTTAATTCCTGTGAGCTAATGATTGAACGCCAGTCATAAGCAGTAATTTCCGTCTGTAAGATCCCCCACTATCCGAGGGTAAAGTGGGAATATAAATTTCCAAAAATAGTTTTTACACAGCCTGACGTCCCCATGTTCCCCCCGACAGTTTTTCTTGATTTTCGTCATAAATCGATAGTATCTGATAACGTTTACCTGACTGTTGACATAAAAAAGGACCTGTTTTATTGTTTTTAAGGAATAGTTACGCGAATAGTCATATCTCAGGAGGGGTTGGATGTTCTACAGTTTTGACGGCAGGCAGCCTGAAATAGGCAAAGATACATATGTGAGCGAGCATGCCCTGTTGATCGGTAACGTGAAGATCGGGGATAACTGCTACATTGGTCACGGTGTGATTATCAGGGGTGATTACGGAAGCATAGAAATAGGCTCGGGAACGGCAGTTGAGGAAGGGGTAATTATCCACGCTCCCCCGAAACAGGCGTGCAAGATTGGCGCACATGTGACTTTAGGCCACGGCGCAGTTGTTCATTCCCAGCTGGTGGACGATTACGCCGTAATCGGAATGGGCGCGATTACAAGCATCAGGTCTAAAATCGGCAGGTGGACTATTGTTGCCGAGGGAGCGATAGTCAAGATGGAGCAGACAATTCCCGACGGAGTTGTGGTGGCCGGGAATCCGGCCAGGGTAGCCCGGAAGGTGGCTGAAAAGGATATCGAGCACTGGACATGGGGAAAGCAGCTCTACGTTGATCTGGCTAAAAAATACATCGAAGAAGGCATGCGTGAGGTAAAAATCAAATTCTAAAAAAAGCTGTGTTTTTGAAAAACAGTTGGGGCAAATACGCGAGAAGAACGAAA